>JBGPKC010000089.1:0-9618 GCA_041485725.1 Steroidobacteraceae bacterium | reverse complement strand
TCCCCCAACTGTAACTCCGCAACTTTGAAGGGGACCCCGCACCCTCCAATCCCGCAGTACCCATCTGGATTCTTCGCAAGATACTGCTGGTGATAGTCCTCTGCGTAGAAGAACTCCGGCGCGTCACGAATCTCGGTGGTGATCGCGCCCCGCCCTGCTGCCGTGAGGCGCGCCTGGTACGCGCGCTGCGACGCTTGCGCGGACTCGAGCTGCTTCGGGTCCGACGCGTAGATCGCCGAGCGGTACTGGGTGCCGACGTCGTTTCCCTGCCGCATGCCTTGCGTAGGATCGTGCGACTCCCAGAACGCCATGAGCAGATCCTGGTAGTCGATCTTCTGCGGATCGTAGATCACGCGCACGACTTCCGCATGCCCGGTCTCGCCGCTGCAGACCTCCTCGTAAGTGGGATGGAGAGTGAAGCCACCCGCGTAGCCCACCGCGGTCGAGTACACGCCCGCAAGTTGCCAGAAGATCCGTTCTGCACCCCAGAAGCAGCCCAGACCGAAAACCGCCTCGCGCATGCCGGCCGGGAACGGCGGCACAATGCGATGACCGTTCACGAAATGCCTCTCCGCTACCTTGAGCGGCGTGCTGCGTCCGGGCAGGGCCGCTTCCTTGGTCGGCATCGTTGATTTCGTGCGGAACAGCGCCATGGCGTAAGCCTCCTGCCTGGGGGGGCATACCAGTGTGGGGACGATCGTCAATTGACTCAAGCCCCGAGTGGTTGGGTTCGCAGGCCGCGCCGCTCGAGCGGGCGGCTTGCGGCCCCAAGGCACCGCACCTTAAGCTTTCGGGCGCCAGCGCACCTGCGAGTCGCTGCGACAGCAAAGAATGTACCGTGCTTAGCTCCTTACGGATGCTCACCGGTGGGCAACGCCGCGCCTTCTTCGCCTCGCTCGCCGGCTGGTCGCTCGACGCGTTCGACTTCTTCATTTTCGTGTTCTGCCTGAGATCGATCAGCGCCGAATTCCACACGGACGTCAAGGCGGTGGCGGAGGGTATCTTCCTCACGCTGGCGTGCCGACCGCTCGGAGCACTGGTGTTCGGCTGGCTGGCGGAGAAGTACGGCCGCCGGCCGATCCTGATGCTGAACGTCGCCAGCTACTCGGCGGTGCAGCTTGCCACCGCTTTCGCACCCAACCTCGCGACCCTGCTGGCGCTGCGTGCGCTGTTCGGCTTCGCGATGGGCGGGGAGTGGGGCGTGGGCGCCGCATTGGCGCTCGAGACGCTGCCCGCAAGGGGACGCGGCCTTTTCTCCGGACTCCTGCAGGAAGGCTACGTGATCGGCTACCTGCTGGCGTCGATCGTGTTTGCGTACGCCTTCGTTCACGTCGGTTGGCGCGGCATGTTCATCATTGGCGCGGCGCCGGCGCTGCTGGTGCTGTATATCCGCGTTGGCGTCGAGGAATCCCCGGCCTGGGTGGCGGGCGTCTCGCCGCAGCGCGCCTCGGCCGCCGCCATCTGGGCTGCGGTGAAGAACTACTTCCCGACGCTCGCCTATCTGGTCTTGCTGATGGCCTGCTTCAATGCCTTCTCGCATGGCTCGCAGGATCTGTATCCGACCTTTCTGCAAACGCAGCACGGCTTCTCCGCGGCGGCGACCGGCAACATCGCCATCGTCATGAACCTGGGCGCCTTGGCGGGCGGAATCTGTTTCGGTGCGTTGTCCGAGCGCCTGGGCCGCAAGCGCGCAATCATGCTGGCCGCGGCGCTCGCCCTGCCGATGATTCCCTTGTGGGCCTATTCCCACAGCGCCGTCATGCTCGCGGTCGGCGGCTTCCTGATGCAGTTCATGGTGCAAGGTGCCTGGGGCATCGTGCCGGCTCATCTCAACGAGCTGTCGCCACCCTCGGTGCGCGCGATCCTGCCGGGTTTCGCCTATCAGCTCGGCAACCTGGCGATGTCCAAGATGGGGCCGCTACAGGCCGGAATCGCCGAGGCGCACGGCGGCGACTACGCCCACGTCCTCTCGTGGACGACGGCCGTGGTCGCCGTCGCGCTGATCCTGGTCACGGGGCTCGGTCCCGAGGCTCACGCCGTGCAACTGCGGGTCGCGTCCGACCGCTAGGTACGCTTGCGGCCCCAAGGCACCGCACCTTAAGCTTTTGGGAGCCATGGGTATCAGCCAACCGCAGAATCTTCGCACCCCGCCGATCGAGAAGCTGCGTCCCTACGGGATCCGCGTGAGCCTTCCGCCAGGGGATCCGTTCCGCAAGCTCCTCGGACCGGAGTGGCAGCGGCAGCACTGGTATCCCACCCCGGCAGAGCGTGACGCCGCGCTTGCCGATATGAGCCGCCGGCATGAGTACTCGCGCGCCGGTGACAAGCCCGCGCTCGTGTTCCAGAAGATCGAAAAGCTCGCCGAGAGTCGCGGGCTGTAGGTGCCGTATGACCGACCCCGCAGACTATCCCTACGCCACGCACCTGGACGTCAAGTTCGCTCCCTTGAGCGTCGTGGACGTGCCTGCGCTCGTGGCCCAGTGCAAGGACCGCTGGTACAACCAGACTCTCTGCAAGGTCAACGACTCGGTCATCCGGCTCGGTGTCTTGCAGGGCGAATACCACTGGCACAAGCACGACAATGACGATGAGTTCTTCTTCGTCCTCGAAGGTCACTTCTTGATCGACATGGAGGACCGCACAATCGACCTGCAGCCGCTGGAGGGTTTTGTCGTGCCCAAAGGCGTGGTTCACCGCACGCGTGCACCCGAGCGCGCGGTCATTCTGATGGCGGAGACCTCCGCCATCATTCCGACCGGTGACCGGTGAGCGCGCGCCTCTAGAAGGTCCGCCCCAGGAACAGATAGAACGCCTGGTTGCCGTGCCGGTCGAAGCCACTGGCGAGATACACCGGACCCAGGAACGTGTCCATTCCCAGAAACAGGCTGGCGTCCTTCTCAGTATTGCCGAATCGTGCGTCGCTGCGCTTCTGCCACACGTTGCCCGCCTCGAGCGACATGCCCAGGTAGGTCGGCACGTCCAGGTACCCGGGTCCGCCGCGGCCGATCTGGCGGTAGTACACCACGCGGGCAATGCCGAAATTCGGCCCGGTGAGCGAATCTGCCCTGAGACCCGAGAGGTTGAGGAAGCCCCCGAGCGGAAATAACAGGTTGATGTCGGTGAGCCTGGCCTGCAGGGTCATGCCTCCGGATGCCGAGAACGCCAGCGTATCGCGCCCGAACGAGTGGGCGCCGAGATAGCTGAGCGTCACCTGATCGGAGGTCTGCTCCGCGCCGGTGGCGTTGCGTACACCGCTCCACTGCAGGGTCGCCCGCTGGCCGCGGTGCGGGAAGTTGACATCGTCAAGCCGGTCGTAGGTGAAGCGTACGAAGTAGTCACGCGTGTTGAAGGGCGCGAAGCTCTGCTGCGGCAGACTCGGATCCGAAGGGTCACCGATTTTAAGGCGGAAATGACCCTGTTCGCGCTGCACGCCGGTGCGGATCTCTCCCCAGTTGCCAAATTGATGCCCGAAATCCAATCCATAGTCGAACCGGTGTATGCGGTACTCCGCCAGCAGGTTCTGTCCCTGCAGCACGTCCACGTCGCGACTCTGGTCCGCCGCATGCGGCATGACGAACCAGCCGGAAAACTGCGCCAGCGGCAGGAACAGCTCGGTCGAAATCTGGGAGAGGGTACCGATCTGCAGGTCGGTGACCCATTCGCCGGCATTGCGGGTGATATCCGCCATCACATAGCGCATAGCGGCGTTATAAGTGGAGTTGCCCTGGAAGTCGTCCTGCAGGCTGAGCCCGAAACGCAGGTAGTTCGGACCCTGGGAATTCGGGCGCGCATCGAGCGCCAGCCCGTAGCGGCTCTCGTCCCCGATCACGTGGTAGTCGAGCGTATCGAGGCCGCCTCGCCCATAGAGCGCGGTCACGCGGCGCGCGACCGCATCAGGATCGAGCGGTTTGCCGGTCAGACCGTCGAACAGGCTGTTCGCGGCGGGGCCATAGCGCTCCGATCCCGGATCCACGCGCACGAAGTCGATGCGCGGCGGCGGAGCGCGCGGCGCCTCACGACGCTGCACGTAGCGCTGCATGTCCTGCTCGCTCACGCTGAGCGCCGCCAACTGCTCGGCCTTGCCGCGCGCCGCGGCCTCGCCCACGCCGATCACGCGCGCCACGATGCCGAAGTCGAATGACGACGCGTCACCGAGCGCCGGCTGGATGAGAATGTCCTGCGGCGTCAGCGTGGCGAGCTGGGCCTGGGCATTGCGCCGGATGAGAATCGCCAGCATCTGGCTGGAGATCACCGGGGCGCTGCTCAGCTGCTGGCGCGGCAGCAGCGGAAAGCCGACATCCACCGCTATGATCACGTCCACACCCATGGCGCGGGCGATATCGACCGGGAGATTATCGGCGATACCCCCGTCGACGAGCAGATGCCCCTCGCGCTGCACGGGCGCAAATACCGCCGGCGCCGACAGGCTGGCGTGCATCGCGCTGGTCAAATCGCCCGAGCCCATGACCACCGTCTCGCCGCTCTCCAGATCGGTGGCCACGGCGCGAAACGGCGTCGGCAGCTGGTCGAAGTCGCTGATGCGCGCCACCGGCAGTGTCAGCCGCCGCAGCATCTGCGTGAGCCCCTGACCCCGGATCAATCCTTTCGGCAGCAGGATGCGGCCGGCGTGCACACCGAGCGGAAACTTCACCAGGAAAGTCTCATCCTCCTGCTTGCGCCGCAGCGTCAGGTCCTCGCGCGGTGGCCGGTCGCGGAACGCGTCCTGCCAGTTGATCGAAGTCATGATCTTCTCAATGTCGCGCGCGGACAGGCCGCTCGCGTACAGGCCGCCGACGACCGCACCCATGCTGGTGCCGGCGATCGCGTCGATCGGTACGCGCATCTGCTCCAGGATTTTCAGAACTCCGATATGCGCCGCGCCGCGCGCGCCGCCACCGGAAAGTACCAGCCCAACACGAGGCCGGTGGGCAGCGGCCGGCGCGGCGCCGGGTTGGTCGGCGCCATTCTGAGCGTTGGTGATGGCGGGAGCCGCGAGCGACTGAACTGCGAGGATGAGACTCAGTACCCCGAGACGGGGCGTGACCGCCCGTGTTGAACTCACGTGGCGAAGAATACCAGCATGCGGGCGCGGGTGCGCTCGCGGATAATGCCGCCATGATGCGGTCCTGCGTTGTAGCCGGCGTGCGCGGCGGCGCCACGTTTCCCGCACGCCTGGCCAGCGGGCTGTGCCGCGTGACGGCGCTGTGTATCGGCGCTTCTGCCGTTGCGCTCGCGCAGTCGCCGGATGCCAGCGACTGGGGCTACTACGGCGGTGATGCGTTCGGCCAGCGCTTCTCGAGCCTCGATGAGATCAACCGCAGCAACGTCTCAAAGCTGTCGGTCGCCTGGACTTATCGCACCGCCGAGCTGGGCGCGGGGCTGGCGCGCGCCGGCAAGCTGACCTTCGAAGCCACCCCGGTGCTCGCGTTCGGTCTCTTGTACCTCGAGACCGGTACGAACATTGTGATCGCACTCGATCCGGAGTCCGGACGCCCGCGCTGGCGCTTCGATCCGCGCATCGATCGCGCGCGGCGCTACGCTGAAGCGAGCTCCCGCGGCGTGAGTGTCTGGGAGAGCAGCGATGCCCGACAACCCGGTCCGTGCCGGCGGCGGGTGTTCACCGGCACGCTGGACGCACGCCTGCTGGCACTCGATGCTGAAACCGGTCGCCCGTGCGCGGACTTCGGCGATCGCGGCCAGGTCGATCTGACCCGCGGTGTGCGCATTCGCGATCCGGGCGCGTACCTGGTGACCTCCCCGCCTGTCGTCTACGGCAATGCCGTGATCGTGGGTTCCGCGATCGGCGACAACCGCGCGACCGACGTGGAGCGCGGTGTCATCCGCGCCTACGACGCTCACAGCGGCGCGCAATTGTGGTCCTTCGATCCGCTGCCGGATTCCCCCTCGCACCCGGCGGCGTCCGAGTGGAACCTCGCGCAGGCCGCGGGCACCGGCGCCGGGAATGCCTGGGGCGTGATGTCGGTCGATGAGGAGCACGGCCTGGTGCTGGTGCCAACCGGTTCGGCGAGCCCCGACTTCTACGGCGGCATGCGCTTGGGCGCCAATCGCTTCGCGGACTCGCTGCTCGCGCTCGATGCCAGGAGCGGCCGGCTCGTCTGGCAGCAGCAACTCATCCACCACGACCTGTGGGATTACGACCTCGCGGCGCAGCCGGTGCTGGGGGACATCGAGGTGCAGGGAATACCGATACCGGCAGTCATCCAGGCGACCAAGACCGGCATGTTGTACGTGTTCGAGCGCACCCGCGGCCAGCCGCTGTTCCCGATCACCGAGAAACCCGTGCCCGCGAGCCATGTACCGGGCGAACAGGCGTGGTCCACGCAGCCGTTCTCGTCGCTCCCCGCGCTTACCTCCCAGCGCCCGGTGCAACCCGGCGATGCCTGGGGCCTCACGTTCTGGGATCGCGGCAAGTGCCGCGACCTCATCGCTTCGCTGCGCAACGAGGGCATTTTCACCCCACCCGACACGCGCGGCACGCTTCTGTCGCCCGGTTACATCGGCGGCGTGAACTGGGGCGGCATGGTGTTCGACGAGCAGCGCGAGCGCGTCATCGCGGCCGTCAATCATTTGCCGATGGTGGTTACCCTCATCTCGCCCCAGGACTTCGAGCGTGACGCGCGCTCGGACCGCTTTCCGCATTCCGAGTTTGCCCGACAGGCGGGCACGCCCTACGCCATGCGCCGCGAGCCGCTGCTCTCGCCCTGGGACCTGCCGTGCACTGCGCCGCCCTGGGGTACCCTGGTCAGCGTGGACCTGCGCCACTCTCGCATCGTCTGGCAGGTGCCGCTCGGCTCCACCGAAGGGCTTACGCCCTGGTTCGTGCCGTCACGCGACTTCGGCATGCCGAACATGGGCGGACCGATTGCGACCGACGGCGACCTGGTGTTTGTCGCAGCGACCATGGACAGCTACCTGCGTGCCTTCGACATCGAGAGCGGACGCGAGCTGTGGAAGTACCGGCTGCCCGCGGGCGGTCAGGCCACGCCCATGACCTACCGGGCGGGACGCAACCAGCGGCAATATCTCGTCATCAGCGCCGGCGGCCACGGCCCGCTCGGCACGGCGCGCGGCGACTACGTTATCGCCTTCGCGCTGCCATCCGGACCGGCGGCGCACCCATAGATTTGCGGAGCTAAAGGGAATGTCGCTTCTGATTCTGTCGATCATCGTCCAGGTGGCACTCATCATCCACGTCGTCAAGACCGGACGGAACCAGATCTGGATCTGGGTGCTGGCGCTGCTGTCGCTGCCGGGAGCGATTGCCTACATCGCGGTGGAGATTCTTCCCGAACTGTTCCGCAGCCGCACGGCGCAGCGCACCGCGCGCGGCTTGCGCAAAGCCATGGATCCCGGCGCCGACCTGCGCCGTTACGAGAGCGAGGCGCGTGTCGGCAGCAACGTCGCGAGCCGCCAGCGCTACGCGGAGGAACTGGTGCGCCACGAACGCTACGACGAGGCCATCGGTCAGTACCGCGAGGCGCTTACGGGACTGTATGAACATGACCCCAATCTCATGCTGGGACTCGCGCAGGCGCAGTTTGGCAAGGGCGACGCGTCCGCTGCGCGCGCCACGCTCGATGAACTCATCCAGCGCAACCCGGATTTTCGCTCGCCGGCAGGGCATCTCCTGTACGCCCGCGCGCTCGAGGCAGAAGGCAACGTGCCCAAGGCGCTCGAGGAGTACGCGGTGCTGGCGCCCTCCTACCCCGGCGCCGAAGCCTCGGTGCGTTACGCGCAGCTGCTGCAGGCCCAGGGTCGGCGGGCCGAGGCGCAGAAGGTGGCGCGCGAGCTGCTCGAGCAGGCGCGCATCGCACCAAGCCACTACCGCCGGGCGCAGCGCCCCTGGCTGGACGCCGCACAGCGGCTGTTGTAAGGCCTGAGGACTGCGCTCGCCAGGGCCGCCAGGGCAAGCGCCAGCACGCTCAACACATCGAGGGCGCCACCGCCGCCACCGCCGCCGCCGCTCGGGGGACTTGCTGCGCTGGCGGGCGGCGGTACGGTGTAAGAGATTGCCGCCAGGCAGGCGTTGCTGCCGGCGCGCGCCGGCGCCGCCGTGCTGGCGCTGCTCGAGGTCACGATGACCTGCGCGCTGTCCGTGCGACCGGCATCGTCGGTAACCGTCAGCATCAGCGTATAGGTTGTGGGCGCGCTCGGAGCGAGCACGCTCGCCTGAGCCATGTTGGCATTCTGGATCGTCGGTGGGTTGCTGGTCGGCTGCACGACGGTCCACTGGTAAGTGCTGATGCTGGCATGGCACGCCGCGGCACTGCCACTGCCGTCGAGCGTCACGCTTGCTCCGGCAGTCACCGTCGACGGCAGCGCCACCGCCGCAATCGGACGCAGCGCCTGCAACACCGCCCCGTGAGCGTTGGCCATGCCCGCGCCGCACACACTGGTGGTGCAATTGCACTCACGGGTCTGCAGATCGCTCGGGCCGGCGGGGACATGGCAGGCCGGCACGCTGCTATCGCTCGAGACCGGGAACGGCGCGCTGGCGCCGGCCTGCAGCCGCGCGATGAGCTGGCCGGAGGTCAGGTTGCCGTTCACCCCCAGCATCAGCCCGGCGATGCCGGCGACGATGGGAGCGGAGAAGCTGGTGCCGACGTTCAAGTTCGTCTCGTCGGTATAGATGTTGGTCGCCGGCACGGTCGTGCCGTTGTTGGTTGTGGTTTCTATCGAGAACAGGCAGGGCTGTCCCGCACCGGTGTTGACGCAATTGCCCGCCGGGGCGCTCAGCGCGATCTCGGGCCCCAGGCTGCTGTAGCCGACCTTGGTGCCGACCTGCCTCAAGCCCGCGATGCCGGCCACACCGGCGCAGTTGGCGGGTGCATCCACCGGACCGCCTTCATTGCCCGCGGACACCACCACCAGCACGCCCACGACCACCAGCTCATCGACGAGCTGTTGGTACGCGGCCGGGCAGCTGCCGGTGGCCCCGAGACTCATGTTGAGCACCCGCGCCGGGTACGCATTGTCGGGCACGCCATCGACGTGCATGCCCGCCGCCCACGCCATGGCGGCGAGGATGTCGGAATCGTAACCGCCGCATTTGCCGAGCACGCGCACCGGCAGGATCCAGCCGCTCCACGCCATGCCGGCGATGCCGGTCTGGTTGTTGGTGATGGCGCCGAGAATCCCGGCGACGCGCGTGCCGTGCCAGCTGCTGTTGGAGACCGTGCAGCTCGTGAACAGCGGATTCTTCAGATCGCCGGAAGATATCCAGTCTCCGGGATCGGAGGCGTCCGGACTGCGCCCGTGGCCATTATTCCCGGTGCTGAAGCTGCCATCAGGTCCCGGACCGATCATGTCGTAGCCGGCCAGCAGGCGATTGGCGCTCGCGTCGCGCAGATCCGGGTGATCGAAGCGCACGCCGGTGTCGAGGTCCGCGATTACGACGCCGGCGCTCCCGGTGGTCAGATCCCAGGCGCCGACTGCGTCTACCGCGGAAGCCTGCGTATGCTGCATGTACCACTGGCTGGAAAACAGCGCATCATCCGGCGTCGCATACGCATGACGGCGCTGGTCGGGCTCGGCGTACTCGACTTCCGGGTCCGCGCGCAGCCGCACCAGAATTGCCGCGGCCGGCTCACCGCCGGG
>JBGPKC010000088.1:0-10114 GCA_041485725.1 Steroidobacteraceae bacterium | reverse complement strand
GGGAGAAGTGCCTGGAAGCGGGGGCGTCGGACTACGTCGCCAAACCGGTGAACACCGACCAGTTGCTTTCTCTGGTCCGCATGTGGCTGCACCGTTAGCGTGCGCCATGGGCGCCAACGAAAAGGTAAACATCCTGCTGGTCGATGACCAGCCTGCGCGCCTGCTCACGTACGAGTCGGTGCTGAGCGAGCTGGGGCAGAACCTGGTGTGCGCTCGCTCAGGGGTCGAAGCGCTGGATAAGCTCATGCGCGAGGAATTCGCCGTGGTGCTGCTCGATGTCAGCATGCCGGAAATGGACGGCTTCGAGGCGGCGCGGCTGATTCACGATCATCCGCGATTCGAAAAGACCCCCATCATCTTCGTCACCGGCGTGCACGTGAGCGACCTCGACCGCCTCAAGGGCTACAAGATCGGCGCGGTCGACTACGTATCCATACCGGTCGTGCCGGAGATTCTGCGCAGCAAGGTCGCCGTGCTCGTCGAGCTGTACTGCAAGCGCCGCGAGATGCGCGAGCTGAACCGCAATCTCGCGCAGGCCAACGAGCGCTTGGCCGAGGCCAACACGATGCTGCAGGCCGAGAAGACCCGCGAGCTCACAGCCTTCAATGCCACCTTGCAGCGCGCAAATACGGACCTCGAACGCGCGAACCGCAGCCTGCAGAGCGAGGTTGCCGAGCGGACCAGGGCGGAACAGGCGTTGAAGGAGGCGGACCGCCACAAGGACGAGTTTCTGGCGATGCTCGCGCACGAGCTGCGCAATCCGCTGGCGCCGATTCTCAACGCCGTACAGCTCATGCGCATGAAGCCGATACCCGACCCGCAGCTGAGCCGGTCGCGGGACGTGATCGAGCGGCAACTCTCGCATCTCACGCGCCTCGTCGACGACCTGCTCGATGTGGCGCGCATCACGCGCGGCAGGATCAACCTGTCGCCAGAGCCGGTCGAGCTCGCTGTGCTGATCGCGCGCGCCGTCGAGACGGTGCAGCCGTTGATACAGGAGCGCGGTCACGAATTCACGACCGAAATTCCCGCCGGGACGCTCAGGGTCAATGCTGACCCGCTGCGTCTCACGCAGGCCCTCGGCAACGTGCTTGGCAACGCGGCCAAATACACCGAGCGGGGAGGGCGCATCACTCTTGCCGTCTGCCCGCAGGGCACGGATGTCGAAATCCGGGTGCGCGACACCGGGATCGGCATTCCCGCAGAGGTGCTGCCCAGGATCTTCGACCTGTTCACCCAGCTCGACCGCCGCTCGGATCACCCGCACAGCGGGCTCGGGATCGGCCTCGCCCTGGTGCGCCGGCTGTTGGAGATGCACGCCGGGACCATCACCGCGCATAGCGAGGGCACTGGCCGGGGGAGCGAATTCCTGATCCGGCTGCCGTTGCTCCTCGAGACGACGCAGTCCGCGAACGGCAGGCAGTCCGGCACCCGAACCGACGATGCGCCACCGGTCCGCCGCCGCATACTCGTCGCGGATGACAATGCCGACGCGCTGGAGACCCTGGCGACCGTTCTGGAGCTGGGTGGCCACGAAGTCTTCAGCGCCGCCAACGGCAGCCTGGCGCTCGAGTCGGCCGAGCGGCATCTGCCTGAAGTCGCGCTGCTCGATATCGGCATGCCGCTGCTCGACGGCTATGAAGTCGCGCGGCGCATCCGCGCGCAGGCGTGGGGGAAGCGGATCACTCTGGTGGCGCTGACCGGATGGGGCCAGGACTCGGACCGCCGCCGCTCGCAGGAGGCGGGATTCGATTCGCATCTCGTGAAGCCGCTCGACCTCGAGAAGCTCACCCAGCTGCTGGCCCGCCTGCCGGCCAGCGCTGCGGCGAACGCCTAGGCCGACGGCCTATCTGGCCGCGCGCGACCTACAAAGTACCCGGCCGCGAAGGGCAGACCCAACACCACGACGGCGAGAACAATGAGCAGCAGCAACACCTCGCGCGCGAGATAGCGCGCCTGCTCGCCGGAGGATTTCACGACTTGATCCGCAATCCTGGCCGCGTCCCGGGCGATTGCCTGGCGCTCAGCCTCGGCCGCCAGCACCACCGCTTCGCGCTCGGTGCGCACGTCCGCCGACAGCGCGGCGCGCTCGGTCCGCAGCGTCTCGAGGATCGAGGCCGCAGATGAATCGACCTGATGCAGCAGATCGATCACGCTTCGGCGCACATCGGCTACGGCTTCGTGCACCAGCTGTGGTGCGCTCTCCGCCGCGGCGGATACTTTGGCGAGGCGCTCGTCGAGCTGCCTGAGCGCGGCACGGATGTCGGTCGGCGAGTAGCCCGACTCCCGCAGTACCAGCTCAGTCCTCCAGATCGTCTGCAAGGCGAGCGCGTCACTGGTTATCTTGATGCGCTCGGAAACATCCTCCATGGCCTCAGGAATCGTACCGATCGAGTCGACCAATCTGGCGCCGGCGCCGGTTCTGTGACTCCACAGCTCAACAACCGAGGCGCGTACGAACTCCAGATTCCTGAGCGGCTGCTCGTGCGTGTAGGTCTCGACGAACTGCTGATACTGCCCAAATTCCCCGGGTGCGATGAGCCGGCGCGCCAGATCCTGCGCACCCTCATCGAGCTCGCTCGCCGCCGTCAAGGCAACTTCCTGGCGAGAGCCGAACAGCGCGCCGCCGGCTCGCCCCGGCGACAGGAATTGCTGCATCTGCGACGCAAGCGCCCAGCTATCGAGCAACGCCATCATCGGGGCCAATCGAGTCGCCGCGCGCTGACTCTCCGCCGCCGCGCCGATCTTCCAGCGCAGCGCATTCGCCAGCACCTCAGGGTCGCTGTCGTTCGCCGCAATGTCGTCCGCACACTGCGCGACCACGCCAATGAAGTGGTACGAGAATTCGCGCGTGAGAATGCGCGCATTCAGATCGCGACTTGAAAGCGGCCGCTCCGGACTCTTCAGGGAGACCAGAGAACAACCCGCAACACACGCCAGCACGGCCGCGGCTGCGAACAACCGCGCGCGGATGGATGATTGCGTCACCGTCTTACCGGGGCCGGGGCCGGGGCTGGGTCTGCGTGCCAACGCCAGTCACGCACCAGCGGCATATCTTCGCCGTAGCGGGTGATGTACTGGCGATGTTCGATCAGCCGGTTCTGCATTTCGTCCTTGAGGTAATCACCGCGGCCGGCGAGCTGCGGCAGACGATTGATGACGTCCTCGACCAGGTGGAAGCGGTCCATATCGTTCAGAACCGTCATATCGAACGGGGTCGTGATCGTGCCTTCCTCCTTGTAGCCGCGCACATGCAGGTTCACGTGGTTCCTGCGGCGGTACGCGAGGCGATGGATGAGCCAGGGATAGCCGTGGAAGGCGAAGATGATGGGTTTGTCCTGCGTGAAGAGCGAGTCGAAGTCGGGGTCGCGCAGGCCATGCGGATGTTCCGTGTCGGGCTGCAGTCTCATCAGATCCACGACATTGACGACACGGATCTTCAGTTCCGGCAGTGCGCTACGCAGGATCGATACCGCGGCCAGGGTCTCCAGCGTCGGCACATCCCCCGCGCAGGCCATCACCACGTCCGGTTCTCCGCCTGCATCGTTGCTCGCCCAGCTCCACAGGCCGATACCCTTGGCGCAATGCTCGACCGCCGCATCCATGGCCAGCCATTGCGGCGCCGCGTGCTTTCCCGCGACCACAACGTTGACGTAATGGCGGCTGCGCAGACAGTGGTCCATGACCGATAACAGGCAATTGGCGTCCGGAGGCAGATACACCCGCACGACCTGCGCCTTCTTGTTTACCACGTGATCGAGGAAGCCCGGATCCTGGTGCGTGAAGCCATTGTGATCCTGGCGCCAGACATGCGAGGTCAGCAGGTAATTCAGCGAGGCGATCTTGCGCCGCCACGGCAGCTGAGCGCTGACTTTGAGCCACTTGGCGTGCTGGTTGAGCATCGAATCGACGATGTGAACGAAGGCTTCGTAGCAGTTGAAGAGCCCGTGACGGCCAGTGAGCAGATAACCTTCGAGCCAGCCCTCGCACTGGTGTTCGCTCAGCATCTCGATCACCCGGCCCTCGTTGGCCAGGAACTCATCCCCGTCGAGCGTCGCGGCCTCCCACTGCCGGGCGGTCGCTTCAAACACTGGAGTGAGCCGGTTCGAGATCGTCTCATCGGGTCCGAAGATGCGAAAGTTCCTGCGCGTCGCGTTCAATCTGATCACGTCGCGCAGATACCCGCCCAGCACGCGGGTGTCCTCGGCCTCGACGGCGCCCGCGCCGGGCACCTCGATTGCGTAGCTCTGAAAGTCAGGCAGCTGCAGGTCGTGAAGCAGCAGGCCGCCGTTGGCGTGTGGATTGGCGCTCATGCGGCGCTCGCCCTCGGGCGCGAGTGCGCGCAGTTCCACCCGCAGCCGGCCGTCTGTGTCGAACAACTCCTGCGGCCGGTAACTGCGCAGCCAGCTCTCGAGCTGGCGCAAGTGCGCCGGATTGGTGCGTGGGTCGGTCAACGGCACCTGATGGGCTCTGAAGGTGCCCTCGATGCGCTGCCCGTCGATCTCTTTGGGTCCCGTCCAGCCTTTTGGGCTTTCGAGCACGATCATCGGCCACGGCGGGCGAGCCCGGTTGCCCCTGACACGCGCGTCCTCGTGAATCTCCCGGATGCGACCGATAGCCGTGTCGAGCGCGTCGGCCATGAGCCGGTGCATCGTCTGCGGCTCCTGGCCGGCGACAAAAAGAATCGGTGCCCAGCCGCAGCCTTCCAGGAGTTGGCGCAACTCGGTCCGGGAAATGCGCGCCAGGATCGTGGGATTGGCAATCTTGTAGCCGTTCAGATGCAGAATCGGCACTACCACGCCATCCGTGACCGGATTCAGGAACTTGTTGGAATGCCAGGCGGTCGCGAGCGGTCCGGTTTCCGCTTCGCCATCACCGACCACACAGGCGACGATCAGATCCGGGTTGTCGAGTACCGCGCCGAAGGCGTGGCTGAGCGAGTAGCCGAGTTCTCCGCCCTCATGAATGGAGCCGGGGCATTCGGGCGAAACGTGGCTCGGAATACCACCGGGGAAAGAGAACTGCATGAACAGCTTCTTGAGGCCGGCAGCGTCTGCGGAGATCTCGGGATAGACCTCGCTGTAGGTTCCCTCCAGATACGCATTGCCCACCAGTGCCGGTCCGCCATGACCCGGGCCGGAGATGTAGATCATGTTCAGGCCGTAGGCGCGAATGATGCGGTTGAGGTGCGCGTAGATGAAATTCTGGCCCGGGGTGGTTCCCCAGTGACCGAGGAGCATGCGCTTGATGTGCGCGGGGGACAGGGCTTCGGTAAGCAGCGGGTTGTCGCGCAGGTAGATCTGACCCACCGAGACGTAATTGGCGGCCCGCCACCACGCATCGATCAGTCCGAGCTCACGCTCTGACGCCGGCGTCATCGCGCCGCTCCCTTCCGCGCTATCCATGTCCACTTAGTATGCGCTGTTGTTCCGGCATCGTCTTGTCAAACCTGAAGGCACGTTGTCCGCTATTCTCTCCGCCACGTGAAGAAAACGGAATGGTAATGTGCGCGTACTCGTGCTGAATGCCGGATCGAGCACACTCAAATGGACGCTGCTCGAGGGACACGATCGCACGACGATTCAGTCCGGGGAACAGCAGTGGAGCGCGCGCGCGAGCGATGGCCGGGCGCAACAGGTGCGTGCGACGCTTCGCGAGCTGTCCGGCTTCGACGCCGTTGGACACCGCGTGGTGCACGGCAGCACACAGTTCCGTAACGCAGTCGTCGTCGATCGCGAGGTTCGGCTTGCGCTCGAATCGTTGCTGGACATCGATCCGCTGCACATGCCGCCCGCACTCGCGGGGATCGACGCCGTGAGCCACGGGTTTCCCGCGGCGACTCAGGTGGCCGCGTTCGACACCGCCTTTCATGCCGGCATGCCGGAAGCGGCTGCGGGCTATGGGCTGCCGTACGAATGGAGCGAGCGTTGGGGACTACGCCGCTTCGGCTTTCACGGACTGAGTATCGCCTATTCGCTGGCGCGCACGCGCGCCTTACTCGGCCTGACGCCGCGGCGGCTGATCGTTTGTCATCTGGGCAGTGGCTGCTCGGTGACCGCACTTGCGCAAGGCCAATCCGTCGATACCACGATGGGATTCTCGCCGCTCGAGGGAGTGATGATGGCGACCCGCTGCGGCTCGGTCGACGCCGGGTTATTGCTGCACCTGCAGTCGCGCCATGGGATCGGCGTGAAGGAGTTGCTCGATGTGCTCGAAACTCGCTCCGGCCTGTTTGGCGTGTCCGGTGTTTCCCCGGACCTGCGCCGGGTGCTCGAGGCCGCTGCGGCAGGCGCGCCACGGGCGCGGCTCGCCTATGATCGATTCGTGTTGAGCCTGCGCCGCGCCGTAGGATCCATGCTCGGTGTGCTCGGGGGAGTCGATGCGGTCGTGTTCACCGGCGGAATCGGCGAGAATAGCGCGCGCGTGCGTGCCGACGTGGCCGCCACCCTGGAGTTTACCGGACTGCGCCTGAGCCGCGATGCCGATCAACCCTCAGTGCCCGATCGCGTGATCTCCGCACCCGACTCGGCCGTCGCGGTGCTGGTCGTCCACGCGCGCGAGGACCTGATGGTGCTCGATGAGGTGCTGCGTCTCACCAACGCAACCTCAGTGCCAGAATGAGCGGATCCGTCGCCCCGGCGCGGGTGTCGCGGCTCCTGACGGCAGTCGCCTTGCTCGGCTGCGGAGCCAACTTCGCGCAAGGAGTCCCGTTACCCGAGGTCCAGATCACCGCGACGCGGCTTTCCGAAGCGATCGACTACGTGCCGGCCTCGCTGACGGTCATCCATGGCGAGGATCTTCGCCGCCTGGGCGCTTCCGATCTGCGCACGGCGCTCGCAACGGTCGCGGGTGTCGACTCACCGCCCGGAGGCGACGCCGGCCCCGCGGGCAGCGTGCCGTCATTGTGGGGACTGCACGAGTTCGACGCCTTCCTGCTCGTGGTCGACGGTGTGCCCTGGGGCGGCGCGTTCAACCCGGCGGTGCCGACCCTGGATCTCAACGACGTCGAGCGCATCGAGATCATGAAAGGCGCGGCGCCGGTCATGTTTGGCGCGACTTCCTTCGTCGGCGTGATTCACGTGATCCGCTATCCTGCCGGCGAGAGCGCCAACGAGTTGAGCGTCGCCGGCGGCAGCCGCTCCAGCTCGGCGGGTTCGTTGGCGACGGCGTTGCCGCCGGTCGGATCCTACCGCCATTCGCTGCTTCTCGATGGTGGCCGCACGCGGCTCAGTGGCCGCGATCAGGGGTTTGACCGCGCGCACGCGCTGTACCGCGCCGCCGCTGCGCTTCTGGGCGGCAACGCGGGAATGGACCTCGAGTACATGGCGCAGACGCAGCTGCCGATGAGTCCCGTGCTTCGCGAGCGCACCTCATTGACGACCCTTACTGCGCTCGATGGCAACTTCAATCCCGCCGATTCCGGTATCGTCGAACATCGGACGCATCTGGCCATGCGCTTTGACAGGGCGCTGCGCTACGGCGAATGGCGGATGCTGCTCTCGTACACGAGCTCGACGACCCACGACGTACGCGGCTTCCTGCGGCCGGAGCTGGCGATCGGCGCTGACGGCAACAATGCCGATGGCTTCAATCAGGATCGCAGGGTGCGGGAGCTGTATTTCGACGCGTTTATCTCCGTCCCGCTGTCGGGTTCGCTCAATCTCACCACGGGCCTCGATTGGCTCTCGGGCGATGGAACGCAGCAGAGTCGGAATTTTGCGTATGTGGCGCTGCTGGATGGCAGCGTGGCACCGCCCGCGAGCACCTCCCGGCATGTCGATGAGATCAACGGGCTCGATGACCGCCGCGAGTTCGGCGGCCTGTACGCGCAACTCGACTGGAAGCCTCACGACCGACTCGCAGTTCTCGGGGGCCTGAGGCTCAACGACACTCACGAGCGCCAGGTGGCGACGCATGCAGATACGATCGACCCGGCCAATGACCGCTATTTCACCGAGGCTCAGAACCATCTGCGCCTGAGCGGCGACCTCGGTGCGACGTTGCGGATCTGGGGCGCTGCGGACGGCCCGCAGCGCGGGATTGTGTTCGCTCAGTATTGCAACACTTTCAAGCCGGCCGCCATCGATTTCGGCCCGGACGTGAACGCCTCCATCCTGCACCCGGAGAATGCCGACGGTTACCAGGGTGGCCTGCGCGTCAAGACTCTTGCCGGTGCGGTCGATTGGGAAATCGCGGCCTTTAAACTCGATTTTGCCAATCTCGTCGTGCATCAGACGGACGCGAGCGGAGCCCCCGTCATGGTCAACGCGGGCCGCGAGCGCTTTGCAGGCGCCGAGACCGAGTTGCGTTGGCATGCAATGCCCGGCACGGTGCTGACTGCGGCGTACAGCTATCACGACACGCGCTTCGGTAACACGATGACGATCGAGTCGGGAACCCCCGTACAGCTTGATGGGCGCCAGCTCAACCTGTCGCCTCACAACATTGCAGCTCTTGGCCTGGAGGCTTCAGGTTTTGGCGGACTGCAGCTGGCTGCCCAGGCCGCCTACGTCGGGCGGCGCTTCCTCGATCGCCTGAACACGGCTGCCGCAGGTGGATACGTGACGGTCGACGCGCGCCTGGGGCTGCGCCTGCGGCGATACACGATCGCGGTCCAAGGTCAAAACCTGACCAACCGGCGCGATCCGGTCACCGCCAGCGAGTTCGGCGACCAATCCTACTATCTGCTTCCTGCCCGGCTGCTGATGTTGTCGATCGCTGCCGACCTGAGCAGGTGAGCCGCGCGATCTCATCTGCGCGTTGACCTGTCCCGTGGAATAATCGCCGCTCTCGCGTAGCAGATAGCCGACTGGGGGCGAAATGTATCGGCGCCGGTTCCAAGGTCCTGGGAGCGTTTTGGGGGTGCTGCTGTTGCTGCTGCCTTGCGTGGCATCGGCGGCCAGCCAGGTCGATCCGCAACTCTTCAGCGCCATGAAATGGCGCCAGATCGGTCCGTTCCGCGGTGGCCGGGCGGTCGCGGTGAGCGGCGTTCCGGGTGATCCGGCGACCTGGTATTTCGGTGCGGTAGCCGGTGGCGTCTGGAAGAGCACCAACGCCGGCAGCACCTGGCAGCCGGTCTTCGACGAGCAGAAGATCGCCTCGATAGGCGCGATCGCGGTCGCTGACTCGGATCACAATATCATCTATGTCGGCACCGGCGAGGCCTGCCCTCGCGGCAACATCACCTATGGCGACGGCGTATACAAGTCGCTCGATGCCGGCAAGACCTGGCAGCACCTCGGTTTGCGCGACACGCGGCACATCGGTGCCATCGTCGTTGATCCGAGAAACCCGGACATCGCGTTCGTCGCCGCACTCGGGCACGCGTTCGGCCCGAACGACGAGCGCGGGATCTTCCGCACCGGCGACGGCGGCAAGACCTGGCAGCGGGTGCTGTTCCGCGATCGCGACAGCGGCGGGATCGATGTCGTCTTCGATCCCCGCAACCCGAATACGCTGTTCGCCTCGCTATGGCAGATGCGCCGCGAACCGTGGGGATTCTCCAGCGGCGGCGCCGGATCGGGACTCTATCGATCGACCGACGGGGGCTTTACCTGGAAGCTCATCGAGCACCACGGCCTGCCCGACGGGCCGCTCGGGCGCATCGGGGTTTCCGTGTCCGGTGCGGATTCCAACCGCGTCTATGCCGCCATCGAGGCGAAGGAGGGCGGAGTCTTCCGCTCCGATGACGGCGGCGGCAGCTGGACGCGGGTCAATTCCGATCACCGCTTCCGGCAGCGTGCCTGGTACTACTCTCACATCTTCGCGGATCCGGTCGCACTCGATACCGTGTACGTGCTGGATACGGGCGCATTTCGCTCCACCAACGGCGGCAAGGATTTCGAGCTGCTGCCGGCTCCGCACGGTGATCATCACGCGCTGTGGATCGACCCGCGCGATCCCAGGCGCCTGATCAACGGTAATGACGGCGGCGCAACCATTTCCGTGGATGGCGGCAAGAGCTGGACTCAGCAGTACAATCAGCCGACGGCGCAGTTCTATCACGTCGCCGTGGACAACCACTGGCCCTATCGCATCTACGGCGCCCAGCAGGACAACACCACGATCGCCATCGCCAGCCGCGACGAGGAAGGCGTCATCGGCCGGCAGGACT
>JBGPKC010000087.1:0-10143 GCA_041485725.1 Steroidobacteraceae bacterium | reverse complement strand
GTGGCGACGATACCCTCGCGCACCTCTGCCAGCGGCCTGGGCTGCGGCTTGCGGCGCTCCAGCACTTTCACGATAACCAGGCGGTCATCCCCGACCAGCACCGGTCCGGCGAGGCGACCGAGGGCGAGCGGCGGATCGGCGAACACCAGATCCTGCAGCGCCGGCGCGGCTCCCAGGGGCGGCGCACCCGCGCCCTTGAGGAAGCTCGCCACGTCGCCCGCCTGCAGGTTGTATTGCTGCGCAAGCGAGTTGAGATCGGCGCCCGGCTCCGCGGCCCGCGCCTGCAGCTGCTCCTGAACTTCGCCGAAGCGATCGGTTGCGCGGTCGCGGCGCAGCTGCGACTCGAGCTCGCTACGCGCCTCCTCGAAGGATTTGCTCTTGCCGGCCTGGATCTCATCGAGGCGGAGGATGTGGTAGCCGAACTGCGTCTTCACAGGTCCCTTGATCTCGCCCACCGACATGCCGTACAGCGCATCCGCAAACGGCGCGACAAAACTGCTGCGCTCCGCCCAGCCGAGATCCCCGCCGTTGTGCGCGGACCCGGGGTCCTGGGAATACTGCTTCGCCAGCTCGCCAAAGTCCTTGCCCGCCTTCGCCTGTGCCAAGACCTGCTGCGCCTGGGCGAGAGCTGCGGCGTCGTCCTTGCCGGTAATGAGAATGTGCCGCGCGTGCCGTTTCTCGGGCACTTCCAGCCGGCTCTTGTTCTTCGCATAGGCCGCGTGCAGATCCGTATCGCTCACCGACTGCTGCGCCGCCAGCGCCTCCAGGCGCAACTCCGCGTACTGCAGGTGCGCCGACTCGGGCGTCATGAATTGCGCCTGGTGAACCTGGTAGTACGCCTGCACGGCGGCGGCGTCGACGCTGGCGGCGGACTTGAACCGATCTGCGGGCAGCACGAGGTAACGCACCTCGCGCTCCTGGTCCTCGAGGTCGGTGAGGCGCGTGAGCTCAAGCGGGGTGAGAAAATCCGAGGCGCGGATGCCGCCTTCGAGCTGCACGCGCTGCACCGACGTGCGCAGGTCGTCCTCGTAGGCTTGCAGGGAGACACCCGCCTGGGCCAGGGCCGCCTTGGCGGCCTCGGGAGAATACTGGCCACCGACCTGGAACGCCTGCTCGCCGTGCACGGCCTCGCGCAGCGCGTCCTGACTCACGCGGTAGCCCAGCTTGAGCGTGCGCTGCGTGAGCAGCGCCTTGCTGATCAGGCCCTCCAGCACCTGGTCCTGCAGCTTGCTGCGCAGTTCCGGGGGAATGTCCGCGCCACCCAGGCGCTGCTGCCACTGCGTCTGCTGGCGCAGCCATGCGTTGCGCGCCTCCTCGAGGGAGATCTTGCTGCCGTCCGCCTCGGCGGCGTAATTGGACCCGCCGAAACTCAGATTCACGACGCCGTAGGCGCCCCAGGCGGCAAACACCAGCGCGAGTGCGCCCAGCACCAGGTAGGCGAGCCATTTCTGGCCCTTCAGGCTGTCTCCGATCCTCTGAAGCATGTTTGAGGCTGGCTGGCTGGCGAATCTGGCGGAGCGGACGGGACTCGAACCCGCGACCCCCGGCGTGACAGGCCGGTATTCTAACCAGCTGAACTACCGCTCCGAATTTTGGGGGGCGAATCCTAACGGATTGATGAATAAGGCCACAAGCAGTTTCGTTCCGGCGGTTTGCCGGCGGCAACCCTGATCGCCGGGCTGGCGGCCGCGCGCCGCATGCTGAACCGACCCTGAACCGGTCAACCGATGCGGGTTTTGAGCGCTGTGCACTCCATGCCCCCGCGGCGCGGGCATAGGTTAGTCGTCGCCAACCTAAGACACGTCGCGCTCGCCGGTGCCTGAGGCACAATGACGCTAAGTAATTTGAGGATGACGCCAATGAAGCTGATCCGCCCGGTTGTCTGTTCACTCGTTGTGGCCGTGACTGTCGCCGCGCCCGCCTTCGCAGCACTGGGCGGGGACGCCACGTCCGTACAGGCGGATCTCGTCCGAATGAAGGGGGCGCTGAGGACCACCTCGAGCGCGGCATTCACCGTGCACGAAATCACGACCTCCTACGGCACGGTGGTGCGCGAATACCTCACGCCCGGCGACAAGGTGTTCGCCGTCAGCTGGCGCGGCCCGGTGATCCCGGACCTGCGCCAGATGCTCGGAACTTACTACGGGCAATACGAGCAGGCCGCGAGCACGCCGCACGTCGGTGGCCACCGGCACCTCGCCATCGAGCAACCCGGGCTCGTGGTGCAGTCGAACGGACGCATGCGGGCATTCTCCGGGCGCGCGTGGGCGCCGGACCTGCTCCCGCACAATTTCTCCGCCAACGACATCAATTGATACACGCCACCGGACGCGAGGAAAACCCGTGCGCAAATTCGTTGCTCTGGCTCTGATCCAACTTGGGTTCCTGGCCGCATGCGGCGGTGGCGGCGGCTATGGTGGTGGGGGCGGTCCTCCTCCCCCGCCTCCCATGCAGACGATCGCCACCCCGGGTCCGCCCAACGTCGAAACGATGACCGTGAACTCAGGTCCCGCAGGCGTGAACGCGGTCAACACAGCCTATATCAGCGTCAAGGTCTGCGTGCCCGGTACGAGCACCTGCAAGACCATCGATCACATCGAAGTCGACACCGGCTCAATCGGGCTGCGCATCATGTCGTCCGTACTCAGCGCCGCTCCTGCCATCACGCTGCCCGCGGAAAATGATGGCAGCGGCAACCCGCTCGGCGAATGCCTGCAGTTCGCCGACGGCACCAGCTGGGGCTCGCTCGCCATCGCGGACATCCAGCTGCCGGTGTCCGGCGAAACAGCCGCGAACCTCCACGTTCAGGTCATCGGTGATCCGGCCTACCCCACGGTCCCGACCGATTGCACCGGCATCCCGGAAAACGACGTAGTCACGTTTGGGGCCAACGGGATTCTGGGCGTCGGGCCGTTTATCCAGGACTGCGGCAGCGCCTGCGTCGCTGCGGTCACGCCGCTGACGGTGTACTACAGCTGTCCCTCGCCGAGCACCTGCGCCGCCGCGAATGCCAGCCTCGCCGAGCAGGTCCCGAACCCGGTGACCCTGTTCGGCACCGACAGTAACGGCGTGATCGTCGAGCTGCCGGCGGTCGGCAGCGCCGGCTCCGCGACCACATCCGGATCGCTGGTGTTTGGCATCGGCACGCGGACCAACAACGGACTGGGAACGGCCACGGTGCTGCCCGAAGACCCGAACACCGGATGGATCACCGGGACCTATAAGGGCACTGTCTATACCAACAGCTACCTGGACAGCGGCTCGAACGGCAATTTCTTTACCGACAGTTCCTTGACGCCGTGCACATCGAATCCAAACTTCTATTGCCCGGCTTCGACCATGAGCGAGACTGCAACGCTCAAGGGCACGAACGCCGCTACGCTGACAGCGAACTTTAGTGTTGCCAATGCGGACACGCTGTTCTCAGTCACGAGCTACACCGCATTCAGCAATCTCGGCGGCACGAACTCCAATCCGGATGGCTTCGACCTGGGGCTGCCCTTCTTCTATGGTCACAACGTGTTTACCGCCATCGAGGGCAACACCGTCTCGGGCAACATGGGGCCTTTTTTCGCCTACTGACCCGCCGCACGCCAGAAGCGCCGGCGGTATTGCGCCGGCGTCGTACCGAGCCGCTGCCGGAAGTGATGGCGCAGCGATTCCGCGCTCCCCATCCCGACCCGCGCGGCCACGTCCTGTGCCTTGAGGTGCGTGGTTTCCAGCAGCTCCTTGGCCCGCTCGATGCGCTCACCGACAAGCCATGCGTGAGGGGCAAGACCTGTGGCGGAAGTGAACTCGCGCTGCAGCGTGCGGGTACTCATCGCGGCGCGCGTGGCGAGTGAAGCGAGCGTGTGCGGGGCGCTCAGGTGCGCGCGGATGAAGTCCATGAGCCGCGCGAGCCGGCCACGCCCGTCGGCGGCGAGCGGCCGGGGTACGAACTGCGCCTGCCCGCCCTCGCGGTGCGGCGCGATCACCAGGCGCTGGGCCACCTGGTTGGCGATCTTCGCGCCGTGGTCGCGGCGCACCACGTGCAGCAGCATGTCGAGACCCGCCGCGGAGCCGGCCGAGGTCAGAACCCGCCCCTCATCGACGTACAGCGCGTTCATCTCCACCCGGATACGCGGATAGCGCGCGGCGAGGCGCGCGACATATCTCCAGTGCGTGGTCGCACGCCTGCCGTCCAGCACGCCCGCTGCGGCAAGCACAAACACCCCGGAACAGATCGAGCACAGGCGCGCGCCGCGCTCGAAGGCGCGACGCAGCTTCGTGAGCAGCAGCGCCGGGGGCGCCTCATCCGGGGCGCGCCAGCCCGGAATGACGATGGTGTCGGCGCTGTCGAGCAGCCGCAGCGTGTGCGGCACGGTGAGCTCGACCCCACCGGTTGCACGGATCGGGCCGCGCTCGGCGGCACACACCGCGAAGTCGTACCAGGCAACGGGCAGCTCCGGGCGCGGCAGGGCAAACAGCTCGACCGCGCAGCCGAACTCGAAAGTGCACAGTCGGTCGTAGGCGACCGCGACCACCTTGTGGCTCATGGCGCGATCTTAACGCATACTGGCATTTAGGCCACTGGCGTGCTGCAGCGGGCGACGCATAATGACACTCGCCATGCCGAGTGTAGTCACCCAGGTGCCAGCGGCGGACAGTGCAACCGCGCTGCGCCACTTCGAGTCAGGCCTCACCTTCGAGACCGACTGTTGGGATGTGCATGAGGCACTGCTGCGCGAGCCGGACTTCGTGCTCATCGATGTGCGCAGCCCGCAAGTCTACGCGCGCGCTCACGTCCCCGGCGCCATCAACATCCCGCACGCCAAGATCATCGGCTCGCGCATGGCGCACTACCCCGCGGGCACGTTGTTCGTCGTCTACTGCGCAGGTCCCCACTGCAACGGCGCACAGCGCGGCGCAATCCGGCTCGCCCGGCTCGGACTACCGGTGAAGCTCATGATCGGTGGCATGACCGGATGGCTCGATGAGGGATTCGCCATCGGGCGTGGCGAGGCCACCGGCGCGACCGCGAGCGGGTAACTCACTGCGGCCAAGGTGCCTCGGCCGCGCGCGGCGTGCGCGTGGCATCATAGGCGCATGAGCGCACTACAGAAGATGGCCGCGGCGGTGCTGGTGATGCTTCTGGCCGCGGTCGGCTACGGGCTGTGGACCACAAGTCCCGCTGCGAGCTCGGTGCGCGCGCAGCGGGCGGCGGCCAAGGCGCCCGCCGCCAGTGCGCTGCCCGTCATCGACCAGAACACGTACCTGTCGGCCAAGCGCCTGGCGCGCCTCGCCAGCACGGCCGAGGAACAGTCGCTGGCGCAGTCGGCGGTGCAACTCGCCGATCACGAGCTGGACCTGGCGTTCAGCGGCGCGATCCACCACATCGAGGCGCACCCGCCGGTGCTCAGCCCCGAGGCCGCTCAGATCCAGGAGCGTCTGCTGAGCGCCGAGAAAGAGCAGGACAGCGACGCGCAGGAGGTCAAGCGCCTGAGCGCCGCACTCGCCCAGGCTGCGGATGCCTACAAGCCTGCCATCCAGGACCGGCTCCAACTGGCCCAGTCGCAGCTGGAACTCGCGCAGGACGAAGTCCAGGAAGCGAACAACGATCTGTTGCAGGCCGGCGGCAACGTGCATCAGCGCATCCAGATGATGCAGCAGGAGCACGACGCCACCGAGCGCAATGCCGCAGCGACCCCCGCTGCGGCGGCGGCGAGCCCGCTCGGCCGTCTGCGCGGCCTCGTGGGTCAGGTGCGCGAGTGGTACGCCGTGCGTGACAAGCGGCATGCGCTCGAGGAAGCGCAGCAGCACGCCGCCGACAGTGCCGCCCAGCTGGCGGCGGAGCGGACGCAGATCGCCACCGAGCTCGCGGCGAGCAAACAAAGCGTCCCCGAGCTCGCCGACCGGGCCACCACGCGCGCCAGGGGCGCGGGCAGCGCCGCTGGCACTGCGACACCGGCCAAGGCGATCGCAGCGAAACCGGCGCCCGGGGCCGCCGCCGACGTAGCGCCCAACAGCACCGCCCCGACACTCCTGAGCATCACACGGCAGATCGCTGCCGAGCAGCACCGTCTCACGCTTCGTGACCAGCGCATCACGGCGCGCCGGCGGCTCGCCGACGTCTACGGCCAATGGGATGCGATCGTGGCGGGTCAGGAACGCGCTGCCCTGCACGCCAGCCTGATCAGCGTGACGATCGTGCTGGCGGCCATACTGCTGCTGCTGTTCGCGGACCGCTGGCTGGAGCGGCTGCTCGCTCGCGCGCCCGTCGACCGCCGCCAGCTCGCCACCCTGCGCAGCGTCGTAGGCGTCGCGCTGCAGATCGTCGGCGTGGTGGTCATCCTGCTGGTACTGATAGGAGTACCGGGGCAGCTGGGCACCATGCTCGGCCTCGCCGGCGCAGGTCTCACGGTGGCGCTCAAGGACTTCATCGTCGCCTTCATCGGCTGGTTCGTGCTGATGGGCAGGAACGGCATGCGGGTCGGAGACTGGGTGGAGATCAACGGCGTGAGCGGGGAAGTGGTCGAGCTCGGTATGTTTCGCACCGTACTGCTGGAAACCGGTAACTGGACCGACGCGGGCCACCCCACCGGCCGTCGCGTGACCTTCACCAACAGCTTCGCCACCGCAGGTCACTACTTCAACTTCTCGACCGCTGGGCAGTGGCTGTGGGATGAGGTCTCGGTGATGGTGCCGTATGACCGTGACCCACACGCAATCGCGGACGCGATCCAGAAGGAAGTGACGGCGGCGACTGCGCAAAGCATCACCCAGGCGGAGCAGGAATGGCGGCGCGCGGCGCGCGGCCAGGGCGAGGCGGCGTTCTCGGCGCAGCCCGCAATTGCCGTGCGGCCCGCCGGCGGCGGCGTGGAGATCGCGGTGCGCTACGTAACCCGCGCCAGCGAACGCCTCGCGCTGCGGGCGCGACTCTACCAGACGGCGGTGCAGCTGCTGTCGCAGCACCCGCACAGCGCATGAGTCCGCGCCTGCCAGCGCTGTTCCTCGGACACGGCAACCCGTTGAACGCGCTGCACGCGAACCCCTGGACCCGCGCCTGGAGCGCGCTCGGCGCGACTCTGCCACACCCGCGTGCGGTGCTCTCGATCTCGGCCCACTGGTATGTGCCGGCCAGCGCGGTGACGACAATGGCGTGGCCACGCACCATTCATGATTTCGGCGGCTTCCCGCGCGAGTTGTATGAGGTGCGCTATCCCGCGCCCGGAGATGCAACCCTGGCCGCGCGCGTGCAGCAACTGCTCGCGCCGCCGAACGTCCTTGCCGATCAATCCTGGGGACTCGACCACGGCACCTGGTCGGTGCTGCGCCATGTGTTTCCGGACGCCAAGCTTCCGGTCGTGCAGCTGAGCATCGATGAGACACGGCCCGCGGCGTTCCACCATGAGCTCGGCGTGCGCCTGCGTCCGCTGCGCGATGAGGGGATTCTCGTCATGGGCAGCGGCGATGTCGTGCACAACCTGCACGCCTACGCATGGGGCGGACACCCGCAGGAGCCCTACGACTGGGCGCTGCGCTTCGAGGCCACGGTACGCGCGCGGCTCGAAGCGGGCGACCACGCGTCGCTGGTGGACTATGGCGCGTTGGGGAAAGATGCGCTGCTCTCCGTCCCGACACCCGAGCACTACCTGCCGCTGCTGTACGTCCTCGGCGCGAGCTTCCCGGGCGAGCCGGTCACGTTCCCGGTGGAAGGGATGGATGGCGGTTCGGTCTCGATGCTGGCCGTGCGGTTCGGCTGACACCCTGGCCCTTGCGGCTTGGGGCGCTTCAGTGCACAGCGCTCATGAGCTCCGCGGGTATGAACTCGTGCCCGTCCCTGAATACGAGGCTGGCGTGGCTCAGGTTCGCGACGTCGGCTAACGGATCCGCGTCGAGCACCGCCAGATCGGCGAGTTTCCCGGGGGCGACGCTGCCGAGGTCGCTGAGCGCCATGGTCGCCGCGCCGTTGACGGTGGCGGATCTCAACACCTGCAGCGGCGTGAGCCCGGCACGTTGCATCAGCTCCATCTCGCGAAACACACCCGGCCCGTGCAGCGTGCCGATGTTGCCGGCATCCGTGCCCATGACCACGGTGATGCCGGCATTCCACACCTTGAGCAGGTTCTGCATGGCCACCGTCGGCGGCGCCACCTCGCGGTGCTCGCTCACGAGCTTCGCGACCCGTTCAGGGAGCTTGTCGCGGGGCACCTCATCGAGCCGCAGGCCCGCCACAACCTGCGGGTCGGCGAGCCGCCGCTCCGCCTCGGTGGCCTGCCAGGTGCCCGAGAGCGCATAGAAATAGCCCATGCGAACGAAAAGTGTCGGGCAGTAGAGGATGTGACGCTCGCGGGCCAGCGCAAGGAATTCCTCATCCACCGGTTCGTCCTCGACGGAGTGTACGAGGTAGTCCGCACCGGCGTGCAGCGCGGACTTCGCCACCAGCAGCTCAGTGGCGTGTACCGCCAGTCGCAGGCCCGCCGCGTGCGCCGCCTCCGCGGTAGCGCGTACGATCGCTTCCTGCGCGGCGAGATCGTCGTCGGGACGATGAATGAACCACACCTTGATGTAGTCGGGCTTGCGTGCCACCAGCTGCCGTGCCTCTTCCGCGGAGCTGATCCGCACGATCGGTGGGTCGCCCAGGTCCAACTTCGGGTCCTCCACCATGGAGATGAGCGGCCCGGTCACCGCGACGCGGGGCGCCGCGGGGCTGTTGCGGGCGGCATCGCGCACCTGGAAATTCCAGAATGGTCCACCGACGTCCGCGACGCTGGTGACGCCGCTCGCCAGCCAGACCCGAAAAGTCTGCGGCAGCCGGGTCTGGTTGCGATGCACCTCGGATGCATACGGCCGCCACGCGCCAAAGTCTGCGGCGTCCGGCCGCGTGAAGAGATTGCCCGACTGGAAGAAGTGAACGTGGGAATCGATCAGGCCGGGAATGACCCACTTGCCGCGGCCGTCGATCACCCGGGCGCCGCGCGGCACCTTCGTCGTGGCCGCAGGCCCCACGGCCGTGATGCGGTTACCCGCGATGATTACGGTGCCGTCGGATGAGCTCGCGGCCGCACCATCGAGCTCCGGATGCACGACTGTCGCGCCGACGATGACCGTGACCCGCGGCCCGGCCTCGGACACTGCCGCCGCGGCACCCCAGAGCGCAGCCGCAAGCACCATCAGGCAACAGCGGAATCGGAACATGGCAGCGCCTCCCCAGCGTAACGCCGCCGCCAACTGTGGCGCCCGCCCGATTGCGGGCGAGGGTGACCGGCCGGCGCAGCGTTGACCGCACGGCCTCGTATGAACTGGTGGGTGCTGACGGGCTCGAACCGCCGACATTCGCCTTGTAAGGGCGACGCTCTACCAACTGAGCTAAGCACCCGCAACATAGCCTGAAACGCCTCCGCAAGGCTGCTTGTTACACTTACAGCATATTTCAACAACAAACGCCGGCTACGATGAATTTGGGGTAGATGCGCGATGCGCATCTACCCCAAGCTGAACATTCTGGACTACTGCTTCCAGACTATTGAATTATTGTTAGTTTACCGCATCTTTCAATGCTTTACCAGCGCTAAACTTGGGTACGCGTGCAGCCTTGATCTTGATCGGCTCGCCAGTGCGTGGGTTGCGACCGGTACGCGCCGCGCGCTTGCCAACCTTGAACGTGCCAAATCCGACCAGCGTCACGTTCGAACCTTTTCTGAGAGTTGCCTTGATTGCGTTCAGAGTGCCGTCGAGTGCCTTCTCGGCAGCGGCCTTGGAGATATCGGCAGATTTTGCGATTGCTTCAATCAATTCCGATTTATTCATGTAAATCCCCTTTCAATATTGAAAATAAGCTGACAGGAAGAAACGAAGTTTACAGCGTAAGCATGGCTGATATTTGGCGCCATGCCGGAACCCAATTCCTGTAATAGATTTATAGCAAGCGCGAAAACGGCGTGTCAAGCAATAGCTGGCAAATATTCGCGAGACTTACGCTTAGGTGTGCAAATTGTCACAACGCAACTTCCGGGCCACGTTGTGCGGCACGCGAATGCGTGTTGCGCAATGGAATGACGGGTGCTTAATCAGTGCTTTACGGCAGGTGCGCTCGATTCCTGTACCGCCGGCACCGGAGCGAGCTGTTCTTTCTCCGCCAACGGCTCGGGTTTGCGTTCGAGC
>JBGPKC010000086.1:0-10275 GCA_041485725.1 Steroidobacteraceae bacterium | reverse complement strand
CGACAGGGGTGCACCGATGGGAGATGCGGAAGGGAAGCTCGCGTTGCTGGCCGGAGCGAGCGGCCTTGCCGGCGGCTACGCGCTCGATGCGCTGCTCGAGGCGCCGGACATCAGGCGCGTGCTGGCCGTTTCACGGCGGTCGCTCGGGCGCGAGCATCCGCGACTCGCCAATCGCATCGCGCAATTCGAGCACCTCGAGGCACAGATCAAGGGCGCCAGCTGCGACGTTGCGCTGTGCTGTCTTGGCACGACCATCCGCCAGGCCGGCTCGCAGCAGAGCTTTCGCGCGGTCGACGTCGACTGCGTGCTGGCGTTCGCGCGCGCCGCAAAAGCGGCGAACGCCCGGCGCTTCGTCGTCATATCGAGCGTGGGCGCGGACCCCGGCGCGCGCAATTTCTACCTGCGCACCAAGGGCGAGATGGAGCAGCAGCTGGTGGAAGCGGGCTTCGAGTCGCTCGACATCCTGCAGCCGTCACTGCTGCTCGGGTGGCGCGGCGAGGTGCGCCCGCTGGAGCTCGCGGCACGCGCCTTGACGCCGCTGGTGAATCCGCTGCTGCGGGGCCGGTACATCCCGTACCGCGCCATCCCCGCGCGTACCGTGGGCGCCGCCATGCTCGGCGCCCTTCGCACCGGCCGACGCGGCGTGCAGCGCTACACGTATGAGGGTATCGAGGCGCTGGCGCGCCTCGCCGTGTCGCGTACGCGCGCGCCGGCGCAGCCGAAGACGCCCGCCGGCGCACGGTAGTCGCGGGAATCGAGGGACCTCAGGCTTGCGCGCCGCGCTCGCTCTTGCAGTCGCGCTGCTGGTCGCCGCGTGCAGCAGCCTCCCCGCGACGCCGCCCGCGCCCGGTGCGCAAGGCGGGGCAGCGATCGCGCAGGCGGCGGAATCCCTGATTGGAACTCCGTACCACTTCGGCGGTGCCGACGCGGCCGGTTTCGACTGCAGCGGGCTGGCGCTGTACGTGCACGAGCGCGCGGGCGTGGCCATTCCACGCACCGCCGCCGAGCAGCAGCGCGCGGCGCACCCGGTGCCGCTGGGGGAGCTTGCGCCCGGGGACCTGGTATTTTTCCGCATCCGCTCGCGCGGCATCAATCACGTCGGTGTCTATGCCGGCGGCGGCCGCTTCATCCACGCGCCGCGCGCGGGCCTGGCCGTCAGGTACGGGGATCTGAGCGGCCGCAGCTTCTACGCGCGGCATCTGGTGAGCGCAGGGCGCTTCTGGGATCGGCCGCCGCCGTCCCCACGGTGAGACATAAAACGGTGCGCCATCGTGCGCGCTACGTATAAGCCGCACGTGAGAGCCGCGGCACATAATCGGGACTTGACTGCAAACCGCGACGCTTTGACACTTGGGCCTTAGTGATAAGGGCAAACCCGTCGAAAGACGGGGACGCAAAGCCACCGGTCTACGGGACGTTCCTATGACGGCGGGGCTGCCACGATCGCGCACCAGCCGCGAGCGCTCGCACTCCTCCCGTCGCGCGAATCAGCGCAGTCCTTGAGACCGTGTCCTGAGTGTTTCGGTTTCGGGGAAGTTATGACAGCAACAGCCAACTTCGCTTCCGTGCGCACGAGCGCCGAAGCAAGGGATGCGGCACCGGCAACCAGCGCGGCGCCGTTCGTTCTCAACCTGTGCTCATCGACGACGCCGATGGCGCTTGCGCAGACGGATCTGCCGGAGCTCAAGCGCTTCACGTTCTTCGTCAGCCGGCGCTTCGAGGAAGGCCGGGAGCGCTTTCGTCTGCACATGGGTTACTTCTCCACGCTGGCCGAGGCCGAGGAGTGGCTGAACGTCGTGCGCGAGATTTACCCGGGTGCCTGGGCCGGCGAAGCCCCGGGCCGCAAGCTCCGCGAGCGAGCCGCAGCGGCGGCCGCCGATCAGGCCCGGCATGCCGCCGGACCTCAGCCGCGGGTCGCGCCGGCACCTGCGCGCGTCCCCGCTCCGGCACGGGCTGCGGCGGCTGCACCGAACCCGGCCGACGTTCGCGTGCCCGTTGTACACGCCGCGCCCGCTGCGCGGCGCGCCGCCGCACCGCCGGTCGTGGCTCCGCCGGTTGCCAGGGCCGCCGCGCCACGGATCACCGCGCCGGCGCCCAAGCCCGCTGCCGGGCGTGCCCCACCGCTCCCCTTCGGTGCGCAGCGCGCCGCTGCGCAAACCCCGCCGCGCACGCCGGCGGCGGCGAGTTCCGCCGCCGCGCACGCCGCAGGCAAGAGCGCGAAACCGGTGTTTGAAGACTCGAACGTGCGCGAGGTGCTCGCGGCGCTCGGCGATGCGAGCGCCACCGGCGAGACGCGCCTGATGCGTGCGCCGCCGCCGCCGCGCGTGGCGCCGGCCGAGGGCAGCTCCCTCTCCGACACGCAGGTGTTGAAAATGCTCGAGACCCGCCGCCCCGAGAGCGGCGAGCCGCCGCCCGCCGACGTCGCGCATGGCAGCATTCCGCTGCTCAAGCCCGACGACACCGGGACGCGTCGGGCACTCAAGGAGGCCGTCGTCAACAACGCGCCGGTGTCCTTTGCGGTGCAGTTGCAATGGTCGGTGCAGCCGGCCGAGCTCGACAAGGTACCTCCGCTGGCCATCTTCAGCGCCTACACCCTCTATACCGTCGAGGGCAGCCGCGACGGCCGCAAGTGGTATGGGCTGCGTCTCGGGTTCTTCAGCGACACCAATTCCGCCAAACAGGTCGCCCACTACGTGCGCTCGGAGTTCGCTTCGGTCGCGGTGGTGCCGGTGAGTCCGCAGGAGAAGAAGCGCGCGACGGATCAGGACTCGAAGTCCGAGACCCTGGCGGCTCCGGCCGCAGCGCATCCGCGTACCGCGGACGAGTTCAAGCTCATCGACGACGACACGGCGAACATCGCGGTGGCGGCGCTGCTGGAGGGCCGGCCGAAAGCGCCAGCCAAGCCAGGGGCAAAGCCCTCAGCCAAGCCGGTGCCGAAAGTGGCGGTGGGGGGCCGTGCCGTGCGCCAGAGCGCTGCGCCCGCCAAGGGCCGCCCGCGCGGCGGCGCCGGCAAGGTGGGCGCGCGCGAGCGCCGTGGTTCGCAGACGCTCGAGGAGACCCTCGAAATTCTCGGCGCGAGTCAGCTCGCGATCGACGACGGCAGCGGCGAGACCCTCAACGACTCCGGCGTGCGTCACCTGCGCGTCGAGGTGCAGAAGAATTCGCCGTTCACGCGACTCCTCGAGCGCCTCAGCGAACGGATGAAGAAGCCGTAGTCTGCTGGTCGAACTCCGCCAGCATCCAGTGCCGGTACGCGTCCAGGTTGGGCTCGCGGCCGAGGAAGTCACGCACCAGCTGCGCGGCGGGCTTGGTAGAGCCGGGCGCCAGCACGGACTGCCGGTAGCGCATGCCGGCCGGACCCCGGAGCAGATTCTGCGGGTCGAACTGCGCGAAGAAGTCCAGCGCGATCACCTTGTCGAGCACGTAGGTGTAGTAGTTCGAGCTGTAGCCGTTCAGGTGCGTGAAGCTCGCCCAGAAGTGATCGCCCGGCACGAACGCGGCACTGCTGAAACGCTCGAAGTCGCGCCGGTACACGGCGTCGAAGTCCAGCGTCGCCGGCGGCAGCGTGTGAAAGTCCAGTGATATCGCGGTGAACATCAGCTGGCGCTGCTGGCCGCTCGCGCGCCCGTAGGCATCGGCGCGGGTCATGCGCGTGAACAGATCCCGGGGCAGCACCTCGCCGCTCTGGTAGTGGCGGGCAAAAGAGCTGAGTACGCCGTAATCATGGAAGAACTCTTCCAGCATCTGCGAGGGCGCCTCGATGAAATCACCCTCCACCAGGAAGCCGCCCTCGCCGACGAACGCGTTCTGGCTGCCGACGAGGTGATGCATGAGATGACCGAACTCGTGCAGGAACACCACCACGTCGCCGTACTGCATGAGGCCTGGGTCGCCGGGCGTGCCGCCCGGGAAGTTGCACACCAGCACACCCTCGGGCAGCTGTCGGCCGTGGATACCGAAGCTAAGCGGCTGGGTGGAGAACCACTTGTCCTTGCCTTCGCGCGGATGCATGTCCAGGTAGATGCGCCCGAGCCTGACCTTGCCGTCGAAGACGTCGTAAGTGGTGACCGAGGAATGCCAGGTGTGCACACCCGTCACCGGTTTGATGCCGACATGAAACAGCGTCGCGGCCGTGGCGAGCACACCGCGCTCGACCTCGGCGTAGGGGAAGTAGGGTCGCACGCTCTGCGAGTCGAAGCTGAACTTGGCGCGCCGGTACTGCTCCTGCCAGTAGCGCGCATCCGCGGCTGAGATCTTCTGGATCGACGGCTCGCGTTGCTGGACGAACGCCAGCAGCGCCGCGTCCTCGCGCGTACCCGGCTCGCGCGAGGCCGCATCGATCTTGCCGAGGTACTCGGCGAGCTTCGCGGGCGAGCCGATCATCTGATCCGCCATCGCAAAGTCTGCCCAGGTCGGATAGCCCAGCAGGCGAGCCAGCTCCTCGCGCCGGGCCAGCAGCCCGCGCAGAGTCTCGCTGTTCGCCGGGTAGCCGACCTGCTGGGCCGCGAGGAACAGCTTGCCGCGCAACTCCGCGCTGTTGGAGAACTTCTGGGCCGGCCAGCCATCGGGCGGGTCGGTTGTTATCTTGACGTGTCCTTCGGCGTCGGCGACGTGCGTGGCGAGGTAGTCCGGCGGCAGGCCGTCGAGTTGCGCCTTGTCGGCTATGGTGGTGCGCACGTCGTCGTGCACCGCGCGCTCGAACGCCAGGCCGAGCTCGGTAATCTTGTCCTGCAGCGCCTTGATCTGGGCCCGCGTGGCGTCGTCCTTGTCCACGCCGGCGAGACGGTACTCGAGCAGGGTGTGTTCCAGATAGTGCCGGGTCGCCGCGTCCGCCGGCGATGGCACCGCGGCGAGCGCCCGGTAGACCGGCTTGTTGAGGTTGAGCGCGGTGTACGCGGCATTGGCGGTCTGCGTGAGCGCCTGCGCCTTGTCGCGCAGCTCCTTCGTGGCCCCCACGCCATACATCACGCTGGACTGTGCGACCGCAAGGATGATCTCGTTGGCCGCATCGTCATACGGACGCAGGGTATTGCCCACGGTGCGCGCGCCCTTCACGGCCATGAGGCGCGCGAGGTCGGCGTCGGCGCGGCGCAGGTGCTCGTGCACCCAGGTGTCGAGGGCCGCCGGATCCTCGCCGGCTTCCCAGGAGTGAAGGTCTTTGGAGGCCACAGCCTTGGGCGTCGCGGCGCCTGCGGCCCAGGCGGGCAGAGCGGCGCAGGCCAGCACAGCAACGACGAAGGGCAAACAGTGCCCGCGGGGCGATCGACCGACCATGGATGACTCCCGGTTGTGCCGCTCGCGGGCGGCTAAGCGCCGATTGTGAGGCCAGTTTAGCGCGAAGTAGCGCCGGGTGCGGCACGACGCCGTTTCCGGGCGACGGGACGTGAGAGCAATCAGCGCTTGCCGAACAATTTCTCCAGTTCGGTCCGCACCTTGTCGACCTCAGCCGTGTTGGGTGGCGTATACGCCGCGGCGCGCGGCTTGAAGTGATCACAGAAATTCGCGTGCGTCTTGTCGTTCACTTCCTCCGCGGTCGGCTCGCGGCAGTGCTTGGCGACACGCGTGTCGTAGTCGATGCACATGCGGCACACGTGCAGCTCGGCATGGCACTGCGGGCACTCCTCGAGCCGTCGCAGCGGCAGGCTCAGCTCGGCGAGCGACGCGCCGCATTTCCAGCAGACCAGATCGTGGGCCATGGGCGGCAAGGGTACTACTGCCGGGCATTTTTCGCCGCGCCCGGTCGCTGACCCCTCCCTTAGGCGTCACCCCTGCCGCGCCGCACGCGCATATTGGATATCATACCCCGGTAGGGTATAAGGCAGCCCATGGCACACACCATTCGCAAGAAGACCAAGCTCGTCAATCGGCTCCGCCGCCTGCGTGGGCAGGTCGAGTCGGTCGAGCGGGCGCTGAATGAGGATGCGGATTGCGGCCGGATCATGCAGCTGCTGGCCGCATGCCGCGGCGCCGTGAGCAGCCTGCTGGCGGAAGTCGTCAAGGATCATATCCGTGAGCACCTCGTGGCTCGCCGGCCGCATGCCAGTGAGCCGCGCGCCGAGGCCACAGACGAACTCATCGACGTCGTGCAGAGCTACTTCAAGTGAGACCGCCGGCGTGACCGCGGACGCCGCACGGCTGGAAGAGCAGCACTCTCACGTCTTCCTCGGCGCGGGCCATGCGCGCAACGAGCGCCGAGCGTGGGCGGTCATCGGGCTGTGCTCCGCGATGATGGTGCTGGAGATCGGCGGTGGGATCGCCTTCGGCTCGCTCGCGTTGGTCGCGGACGGCCTGCACATGTCGACCCACACGATTGCGATGTTGATTGCGGCATGGGCCTACACCTTCGCCCGCAAGCACGCGAGCGACGCGCGCTTCAGCTTCGGCACCGGCAAACTGGGTGATCTCGCCGGGTTCACCAGCGCCATCGTGCTGGCTCTCATTGCGCTTCTTATCGGCTACGAGGCCGTCAGGCGCTTTCTGGCGCCGGTTCACATCGATTTCCGCGAGGCGATTCCGATCGCGTTTCTCGGCCTGCTGGTGAACATCGTAAGCGCCTGGCTGTTAAGTGGCGGAGACGGCCATGCGCATGCACACGCACCGGGTCACGGCGAGGAGGCCGGCGACGACGCGCTGCACGCGCCCGCGGGCGGGGAGCTGGAGACCCGGTTTGGGCGGGTTAAATTGCATATCTTCGCGGGTGACGGCCCGGCGCGGTTTCGGTGCCGGGTTCCGGCCTTAAGCGAGCAGGCGGCCCGAGCGCTCGCCGCGTCGGTCGAAACCTCCCGTCCGGGAGGCGTGCGTGCGCTATTTTCCCTGCGATGGCGGGGGGACTACTTCGAGTCAGACGAGGTCATTCCGGCGCCGCACGAGTTCGCGGTGCACCTGACGCTTCGATCGGGTATGGACGCCGCGACCTACCAGCTGGACTTCGAGGAGCCCCAAACCCACGCCGCTCACCACGTCCACAGGGACCACAATCTTCGGGCGGCATTCATCCACGTGGCCGCTGACGCCGGCGTGTCCGTTGTGGCGATTCTCGGGCTGACGGCCGCTCGATTCCTCGGCTGGATGTGGATGGACCCCATGATGGGAATCGTAGGCGGCTCTGTCATCGCGTTATGGTCGTATGCCCTGGTGCGGGACACGGGCCGGATCCTGCTGGACATGACCCCGGACACGGCGCTCGCCGCGCGTATCCGGCGATGTTTGGAGGAGGATGGCGACCGGGTCGCGGATCTGCACCTCTGGCGGCTCGGTCCGGGCCATTTTGGTGCCATCGTTTCGATCGTGACCCGCCAGGCGCGGGACGTCCATTTCTACCGCTCCGCACTGGGACGCTTCTCCGGCCTGTCGCATCTGACGATCGAAGTCGTGAGCCCGAAGCGCGGCGCTGCGGCGTCTTAGTTTCCCGGCCCTGTCGGCCGGGTGCGCTGCCGCAGGAAGTCCTGCAACACCCGGCCGGTGTGGGATTGCTTCCTGCGGCGCGCGATCTGCCCCGGCGCACCCTGGGCGACGATGCGGCCGCCGCCATCACCTGCCTCGGGCCCCAGGTCGAGGATCCAGTCCGCTTCGGCCATGACGTCGAGGTTGTGCTCGACCACTACCGCGGTGTTGCCGGCGGCAACCAGCCGGTGCAGCACGTGCAGCAGCTTCTCGACATCGGCCATGTGCAGACCCACGGTGGGCTCATCCAGCACATACAAGGTGTGCTTCGGTTTCTGACGCGGGCCATGGGCGACGTCGTCACGCACCTTGGAGAGCTCGGTGACGAGCTTGATGCGCTGGGCTTCGCCGCCCGAAAGCGTGGGGCTCGGCTGCCCGAGCGTGAGGTAGCCGAGGCCAACGTCCTGCAGGAGCTTGAGGGCATGATGCACGCGCGCATGGGCCGCGAAAAACCCGACCGCATCGTCGACGTCCATCGCCAGCACATCGCCGATACTGGCCTCCCGCCATGACACGGCGAGCGTCTCGGAATTGAAGCGCCGCCCGCCACAGACGTCGCACAGCACCTTGACGTCGGGCAGGAAACTCATCTCGATGGTCTGCATGCCCTGGCCTTCGCACGCTTCGCAGCGGCCGCCGGCGGTGTTGAATGAGAAGCGGCTGGCGCTGTAGCCGCGAATGCGTGCCTCGGTGGTGCCGGCGTAGATGCGCCGGATGTCATCCCAGAAGCCGATGTAGGTCGCGGGGCAGGACCGCGGGGTCTTGCCGATCGGCGTCTGGTCCACTTCCAGCACGCGATCGATGAGCTCCAGGCCTTGCACCGCCGCGCAGCCGATGAGCTTCACGCCGGCGGCGCGCTTGCGGCCACGGCCCCCCGGAGCGTTCTGCGCGAGCAGCCGCTTCAGGTTCGCATACAGCACGTCGCGCGCCACGGTCGATTTGCCCGAGCCGGACACGCCGGTGATCACGACCAGGCGCCCGAGCGGAATGCGCACGTCGCTCCCCCTGATGTTGTGCAGCGCCACCCGCTCGAGCGTGAGCAGGGGTGTGACGGAGTTCACCGCACGCTGCGGCCGCGCCGGATGCAGCAGCGGCTCGCGCAGGAAGCGGCCGGTGGTCGAACGCGGGTTACGCATGAGGTCCTGCACCGTCCCCGCAGCGACCAGCTCGCCGCCGCGCACGCCGGCCTGCGGCCCCAGATCGAGCACGTGATCCGCCCGGCGGATGGTCTCCTCGTCGTGCTCCACCACCACCAGCGTGTTGCGGTGCCCGGCGAGCTCGGCAAGGCATGCGAGCAGGATCTGGTTGTCGCGCGGATGCAGCCCGATGGTGGGCTCATCGAGCACGTAGCACACCCCCTGCAGGTTCGAGCCCAGTTGCGCGGCCAGGCGGATGCGCTGCGCTTCGCCCCCCGAGAGCGTCGGTGCGCCGCGATCGAGCTGCAGGTACCCGAGACCGACACGCTCGAGGAACTTCAGGCGCGCGCGGATTTCCGCCAACAGGTCGCGCGCGATCTGCCGCTCACGCGTGCCGAGCCTGAGTCTGGCGAAGAATTCTCCGCTGGCGCTGACCGATGCACCCGCCAGCGCGGCGATCGAGCGCTCGCGGAAGCGCACGTTGAGCGCCGTGGGGTTCAGCCGCTGCCCATGGCAGGTGCCGCAGGGCTGCAGCTCGCGCGCGTACCACTCGTTCCACCACAGTTCCTCGCCGCTTTGCTGCTCGTCGAAGCCCGGCATCTCAACCCCGGTCCCATAACAGCTCTCGCACCAGCCATGTCTGGAATTGAAGGAGAACAGGCGCGGATCGAGCTCGGCGAAACTCCTGCCGCAGGCGGGGCAGGCGCGCTTGGTGGACAACACCGTCACCCGGGCGGACTGCGGTCCCAGTACGTGCACCAGCCCCTTACCGAAATCGAGCGCGCGGGCGAGCCCCGCGCGCAGGGCGGGCTCGGTCTTGACGCCGACATCGATTTGCGCAACCGGTAACTCGATGGTGTGTTCGCGGAAGCGCGACAGGCGCGGCCACGGCGCCGTCGGCAGCGCCTCGCCATCGACACGCAGCGTCCTGAAGCCCTTCTTGGCCGCCCACTTCGCCAGATCGGTGTAGTAGCCCTTGCGCGCCACGATGAGCGGCGCCAGCAGCGCGATGCGCTTGCCGCGGTAATCGCGTAACAGGCGCGCGCCGATCGAGGCCGCGCTCTGCGGCTCGATCGCGAGGTCGCAGTCCGGGCAGTACTGCGTGCCGAGCTTCACGTACAGCAGCCGCAGGAAGTGATAGATCTCGGTGAGCGTCGCCACGGTGCTCTTGCGGCCGCCGCGGCTGGTGCGCTGCTCGATGGCAACCGTGGGCGGAATGCCGAAGATCGCGTCCACGTCGGGGCGAGCGGCCGGCTGCACGAACTGGCGCGCATAGGCGTTGAGCGATTCCAGGTAGCGGCGCTGGCCCTCATTGAAAAGAATGTCGAAGGCGAGCGTCGACTTGCCCGAGCCCGACACGCCGGTGATCACCGTGAAGCGATCGCGCGGGATCCGGACGTCGATGTTCTTGAGGTTGTGCTCGCGCGCCCCCTTGATGACGATCTTCTTCATGAACTCTTGCGTCCTGATTGCCGGCCGCTCGCCCGTCCGCGTCAGCCCTAGAGGGGAGGCGTAACGGGTAGAACGGATATTCCAGCAACGACACCCTACCACAGGTGGTTGCAACTCGATCCCGCGGTTCTTGGTACGTTCTGCGCGCGATTTTCTTCCCGCGCTGACGCAGATTTTACGGATTGCCCGCCGATTGCGCGCGACGATCGAGCATGGTTGGTGCGCTGCTTGCTTATGCTGCTTG
>JBGPKC010000085.1:0-10279 GCA_041485725.1 Steroidobacteraceae bacterium | reverse complement strand
GGTCGTAGCGCACCTTAATAAATGAGATGCCGGCGCCCATCATATAGCGCCAGGCCGCCTCGACTTCCGTCGAGTAGAGATCATCACATTCCTTCACGGCACGCAGCAGGCATTCGAGCCAAAGATCGTAAAGGTGGGGCGGAATATCGCGGCCGTGCTTGCCGTGGGCAGCGGCGATGCGCTCAAGATAGGCCTCACACTCGGGCCAGCCCAATGCTATGTATTCCACGAGCATGTAGAACGAAGTCTGCAGCATCCTGCGCTGTTTGCGGAAATCGGTGGTGCGAAACTTGTCGCGTACCTCCGGTGAAGAAGCCAGAAACTGCTCGTAGAAGCGCTGAAAAAACTGGCCGCCCCGAAGACAGCGTGCCAGGCTGTCGTTAAAGAGCTCAATTTCGGGTCTGAACATGTCAGTGCTCATCAAGCAGCGCCTTCACTCAATTGCCCGTTGATTGCCGTAACCACCATCACGCCTTGGTACCGAGAACATTGTAGGCCGTGACGGGGCGGTGCAGTCCTTTAAGAGGCAGCTCACCCACCGATTCGAGCTCGAAAAGATCATCGGTGGCGGCGAGCACACGCTTGGAGACCAGAATCTGCCCGGGCTTGGCCTCGCCACACAATCGTGCCGCGAGATTTGTCACCGTACCGATTGCACCGTAATCCCAGCGCCCCTCGTAACCGATCGCGCCAATCGTGGCGTAACCCTGCGCGATTCCAACGCCGAGTTCGAGCTCGTAGCCCATCTTGCGCCAGGAGACGATCATCTCGGAGACCCGCTTACGCATGGCGAGGGCCATGCGCACCGTGCGTTCCGCTGCATTGGGCACCGGCACCGGATCGTTGAAGAAAACCATCATGCCATCGCCGGTAAACCGCTCCAACGTCCCTTCGTGCTCCATGACCAGCCGGCCCATTTCAGCGTGATACTCGCGCAGCACGCCCATGACTTCCTCGGGTTCGACACTCTCCGCAAAAGCGGTAAAGCCGCGCAGGTCGAGAAAGCAGACGGTCAGGTCGCGGCGGTGGGTTGCCAGGGGATCGTCCGCGCCACCCGCTACGATGAGCTCCGCAAGCTGCGGAGAAAAAAAACGCTTGAGCCGCCCGAGACGATCGAGCAGCGCCACCTGCTCTTTGACGCGCTGCTCGAGTTTCTGATTCCACTCGCCCAACTGCCGCAAGTGCATGGCTTCGCGATCGCGTAACCGTTTCTTTTCCAGGCAAGCGCCGATGCGCGCTCCCAGCAGCACCGGGTCGAAGGGCTTTGGCAGATAGTCCTCCGCGCCCAATTCGATACAGCGCACGACGCTGTCCATTTCGTCCAGCGCCGATATCATGAGGACCGGAATCTCCCGCAACGCGTCATCTGCAGTGAGGCGCTGCAACACTTCGTAGCCGCTCATCTCCGGCATAAGCACGTCGAGCAGCACCAGGTCGATAGGCTGCCGACGCAGCAACGCCAGCGCATCCGGCCCGTTCGCCACCACTTGCACCCGGTGTCCCACGCGTGCCAGCCGGCGGCCCAGCATCTCCCGGTTCGCGGCGTTGTCATCGACCACCAGAATGTTTCCGGTTTCCGCGGTCGGCACCGGCGTTACCGCGATTCGCGCCGTATCCGAATCGGCGATCGGCGCAACCGGCGGTGCGCTGACCCCGTCGGCGATCATGGTATGCAACGTGTGCGCGGCACTGGCAATTCGATCGAGATCCTGGCCCACTTCTGCAGCGCCCATTTGCCGGGCCTGCGCCTTGAGCTCATCGACGGCTGCGATGATGGAGCTTATGGGCCCGGACGCCTCGGTGCTGAGGCGGCGCAGATCGATTTCATTGTCCTTGCGCGTGCGCCCGAGCACCTCATCGACGAGCAGCATCAGCTGCTGCGCATACTCGTGCAGTTCGCGCAGCCTGGGCTCCATCGCCACGATGCTTCCTTCGGTGGCGCTTTCAAGCAACATCTCGCTGTAACCGATGATGTGGTTCAGCGGCGTGTGCAGCTCGTGCCGCAGATGATTCAATGTTGTGCGATCGATGGTCACACCCGAGGTCCCTGATTGAGCAAGGTCTCGATCTTCTCCAACAGCCGCGGTAACTCGATCGGCTTCGTGTCGAAGTCGTCACACCCCACGGCCAGGGCGTTATCGCGGTCGCTGGCATTGGTGTGAGCGGTCAGCGCCACGATCGGAATATGGCGAGTCTCCGGCGCCGCCTTGAGTCGCCGCGTTGCCTCCAGACCATCGATCCCCGGCAAACTCACGTCCATCAGGATCAGCGCCGGCGCTTCGGCCTGAGCCATAGTGATGCCTGTTTCGCCATCGACGGCCGTCACGACCTGGTAGCCTCGCTTCTGCAAGCGCCGCGACAACATATCGCGGTTGAGCTCGTTGTCCTCGATCAGCAGGATCTTTTTCATGCGCCGATCCTACGTCGCGCCGCCTCCAGACGACAGCACACGAATCTTTTCAAGCAGGCGCGGCATTACGATCGGCTTGGTGTCGAAATCATCGCAGCCCGCAGCGAGCGCCTTCTCACGGTCGCCGGTCATCGCATTGGCCGTCAAGGCGATGACGGGAATGTGCCGTGTCTGCTGTGCAGCCTTGAGCTGGCGTGTCGCCTCCCACCCATCAAGCACCGGCAGGCTCAGATCCATCAGAATCACATCGGGCCGCTCGATTGTGGCGAGTTGCACGCCACTGGCGCCATCGCGCGCGATCACCACGGTATGCCCCTGGCGCCTGAGGCGGCTCTCCAGCACAAAGATATTGTCCTCATTATCTTCTACATACAGGATTTTCACGCCAGAACCTCCTTGACCTTCGCTTGTTGGCCGCGCTCGATCGACCGCGGCAGCATTCGGCCCAGTTCACGCAGCAGTTCATCCAGCTCAGAGGCGCTTTTCCGCATCACCCGCTCGACGTATCCGTTCAGTCGCTTCTGATCCTCGACGCTCAGGTCCTTCGCCGTCAAAACCAGCACCGGAATGTCGTGCCATTCCGGGCGCTGACGCAGCTCGACCAGGAACTCGAACCCGTCCATCTCCGGCATGATCAAGTCCAGTACGATTACGTCGGGACACGATTCGGCGAGATGGGCCAGCGCGAAGCGGCCATTGCTCGCCCCCTCGACCTGCCATTTCTCCTGCTCGAGCACGCGCCGCACGCTCTCGCGCATGATCTCATCGTCGTCCACCAGCAGGACCTTGCGTGCAATCGGACTGCTGATGTTTTTCAGCAGGCTTATGAGCCGCTCGCGGTCGATCGGCTTAGTCATGTATTCCGTCGCGCCGAGCGAGTAGCCGCGGCTGCGGTTGTCCTCGATGGTCACCAGCACCACCGGAATGTCTGCGAGCTGCGGATCGCCCTTGAGCGCCGCCAGCACCGTCCAGCCATCCAGGTCCGGCATATTGATGTCGAGCGTGATCGCCGCCGGGTGGAGTTCGTGCGCCAGCTGCAGGCCTTCCCGGCCCCCCGTTGCGGTGCGAACCACGAATCCCTCGCGCTCAAGATAGCGCGCCATCACCTCGCATACGGTCTGGTCGTCATCGATGACCAGGATCAGCGAGCCCTTGACCGGTTTCATCGACCGCCGCTCAGGACGCACCCGGCGCATCAGCGGCGCCGGCTGCACCGCCTCGATCCGGGCGGGCAGGTGGATCGTAAATGTCGAACCCTTGCCCAGTTGGCTCTCGACGGTAATTTCGCCGCCCATCATCTGGCAGAAACGGCGGCTGATCGCGAGGCCAAGTCCGGTGCCGCCATACTTGCGCGTGGTCGAGGGATCGGCCTGCACAAATTCCTGGAATAGCCGGCCCATCTGCTCGGACGACATCCCGATGCCGGTATCCCCGACGGCCATCGTAATCTCTTCGCTGCCCTTGCTCATGACTCGTGCCACATCGACCGTCACGCTGCCACGCTCGGTGAACTTGTTTGCGTTGCTCACGAGATTGAGCAGCGCCTGGCGGATTCGGGTCTGGTCGGCATGCATCTCGATATCCTGCGGACAGTGGACGATGATTTCGTTGCCGTTCTTCGTCGCCACCGGGCCGATCGTGGAAATTACATCGTCGACCAGCGGCGCGATGGCGAAGGTCTCGACGTGCATGTCCATCCTGCCGGCTTCGATCTTCGACAGGTCCAGAATGTCGTTGATGAGTTCCAGCAGATGGTGCGCCGCACGCAGTACGCGCTCCAGCGGTTCGAGCTCTTCTGCGCGCTTCAGATCGCGCGCGTCCTCATGCAACATCTCCGTCAAGCCGATGATCGCATTCAGTGGCGTGCGCAGCTCGTGCGACATATTCGCCAGGAACTGCGATTTCAGCTTGCTCGCCTCCGCCAGCTGCTCACTCTTCGCCTGGCTTTCCTTGAACAGCCGGGCATTCTCGATGGCCATTACCGATTGCGAGGCCAGCGTTTGCAGCAGTTTCACGATCGAGGGCGCGAATTCGCCCGACACTTTGCGACGGATCACCAATGCGCCGGTCACATGCTCGTCGCGCAACAGCGGTACCGCAACCACGGCGCGGATGGCGTCGTGCACCCAAATGGCGCTTACTTTTTGCCTGGATAACTCGGTGTCTGAGACTTGGACTGGCGCGCGGTTGACCGCGCAAATCCCCACCGGACCGTCCCCGAGGCCGATGCGCGAGCCGCGTAGTGTCTCGATCATTTCGTCGCTGACGCCAAAGTTTGCGCGCGGATCGAATACCCCATCGGCCTCATCGAACTGGTAGAGGGTGCCCGAATCCGCATCCGCCAGGCGCACCGAGCGGGCGATGACGGTTGCCAGCACCGTCTCGAGGTCAAGCGATGAGCTCACCGCCTGGCCTACCTCGTTCAGCACCTGCAGTTCTGCCACCGAACGCATCAGCTCGCGCGTGCGGGCCTCGACCTCCGAGGTACGCTCGGCGACACGTTGTTCCAGTCTGCGCTGATCCTCCTCTATCTCCAGTTGTGACCGACGCAACTTCTCGCTCATCATCCGTAGCGAGGCGAGCAGGTTCCCGAGGTCGCGCTTCGGCAGATGGTCCGCAGCTACGGCGAATTCGCCTGCCGCGATGCTCTGGGCGAGATCCACGGCGGCGTTGAGCGGTTCGGTAACGCCAGTGATCATGCTGTAGATGAACCAGGCGGCAATCAGCAGCGTGAACAAGGTTGCAGCCGCTACGACTTTGCTCTGGCGCCGTGCTGAGTCGATTGCCTGCGAGATGGCCTCACTGCTTGCCTTCTCGTAGCCTTCCTCGAGCGTGCGAATTGCCTCGCGCGTCTGCCTGATCTGGGGCTGCAGCGCCAGCAGACGGTCGACCGGCATGGCAACCGAGATCTGGCCCGACAGGGCCTCCAGACTTGCCGCGGCGGGCGCCGCGCCCGCGTCCTTGCGGCGCAATGCAGCGGCCGAGGCCGCCGATTGCCGGAGCGCGTCATACGCGCGCTGGCCCAGGCTGCCCATATCCACGGCGTCCGCGGCATGCGTCATGAAGGACTCGAAGCCTTCCTTCGTCGCCCGCGACAGGCCGTGGCGTACGACGACGCTTTCAACCGCAGCGGTGCGTCGCTGGTCAGAGACCGCCTGATAGATCAGCACCAGCGTGATCGGAGCGATGATGATCACGAACTGCGCAAAGATGCGCAGCTTCAATTGTTTTACCTTGATCATTGGGACGGTGCCCCCCCGGGCGCCGAACGAAAACGCCTCGCATCCCCACCGCCAAACGGAACGCCAGTTTCTACGCGGTGCGCAGCAAGCCGTCAATCGCACGGCGGCTGCGGCCAGGAGCCGGTAGTGGCTGCGCCCGTCAGGACAGAGTTGTCATAACAGGGCGTTTGGACCCCATGGCGCGAAAACACTCTGCCAACAGCTTTGCACCTCGACGAAGTATCGGGTTGCTCACGAGCGCTCGCCTGCGTGCATAGCGACTCCCATGTCAGTAGAGCGCACGCACCCATCTGCCCGGAGACGCTGCAGACGTTCACGACCCTTCCAAATTGCCAAGCTTGCGCTTCGGCGGCCGGTGGGGTTTACCCTCTACCGCCCGAGGAGCGTGAGCTGCCAGATGTCCTTGCCGGTCGCCATCATCAGCGGACGCAGGGCGAGCATGCCGGCTTTGCCTATGGCGCGCTCGAGCTGCGCAAGCTCTGCGAGCTTGTCGCGCGTCTCGGCATCAATCGGCGGCTCGTCCATGCCGCTCTCGCGCAGCAGGAGTATTCCCTTGGCGCGCAGCGCGAGTTCCCCGTGCAGCCGCAGGCAGCACAGCATGTCCGCCAGGTCCTCGCCGCGGAAGCGGTCGCGCAGGGACTGCAGGTAGCGGCCGGCGTTGCTGTCGAGGAACCTGCCGGTATTGATCGACTCCAGCAGCTGCACGTTGGAGTCGAGATCCGCGTCGAGCCAGTCGCGCAGCGTGCGCTCGCCGTGCCGAAACACCAGGTAGATCACCAACGGCAGCACCAGCAGGGTCGCAAGCGTCGCGAGCGCGGGCCGCCCGAGCAGGTAGTTGAAGCCGCTGTGCAGCGCCACCGCCGCCAGGAACCCTGGCAGCAACAGCTGCAGACCGCCGTTCGGCCGGCGCTCGTAGAGCGTGATCGAGATCATTGCCAGCACCGTCGTCGTGCCGCCATGCATGATCGCGGTGCCGAAGCCCCGGATGACTTGCACCGGCACGGCGGCCTCCGGCCGCGAGGTGAGGTAGTACAGGTTCTCGACCAGCGCGAAGCCGGTGCCGATCGCGAAGCCGGCGATTCCGGCGTCCACCGGCAGCCCGACGCGCCGCGTCCGAATCAGGAAGACGATCAACACCGCCTTCAGCGACTCCTCGATCCACGGCGACAGGTAGCGCGAATACGCCTCGAAATCCCCCGGGAAATGCGCGTACGCCCAGTTGTTGAGCAGGTAGCTCGCGCCTGCTGCAAGGCCGCCGGCCGCAACCACCGCCAGCACCATCCTCAGCCGCAGCAGCTTATAGGCATCACACTGCACCAGCGCGGCGAGAAACAGCAGCACCGGCACCAGTGCGATCGGCGCATGCAGCAGCAGATCGATGTTCAACGTATCGCTCGTGTGCAGTGCCCGCGCTTCACAGCACCTGCAGCGACAACATGAATTCGGTCGTGCCGAGTCCGCCCGCGGCGAAGCCCCGCGCCGCGCCCACGGATAGCATCATCGACTGGCGGTGCATCACGTGCAGCTGCAGGTCGAGTTGCACGCCAACATCATGAGCGCTGCGACGCAATGCGCGGTTGTCGGGATCCGTCTCGAGCGCGCTCACAAATACCTCCGGCCGGACCCAGCTGGCGTAGAAGCCGGGCGAGCCCAGGGCCTCGAAGCGCAGCGGCGGCAGGCACCATTCGAGTGTGGACTTAAGCAGCGACTTGCCATTCAGCGCGTCCAGCCTGAAACCCGGCATGCTCAGCAGTTCGCGGTAGCGCTGCGCGCCGCCGTTGCCGCCGCTGTCGACGTAGTTGTTGCCGAAGCCGCCCAGGTAGGAGTTGGCGAGCGGGTTGGCGCGCGCTCCGGTGGAGAGGCTCGCCCCGCTTCGCAGCCAGATCGAGGAATGGTTGAGCGGCAGGGGGAAGCCGACGTCGAAGGTGCCGGTGAGGCTCGGGATCAGATCGCCCGCGGCCCCGTTGGCGTGCGCGTTGATCGTCCAGCTGTGGCCCGCCTCCACATCCACCGCGCCGGGCGAGGCGCGCGTGTCCGTGGCAACGAAGCCGGCGTCGGCGGTGAACAGGTTCTTCGAGGGCGAGGTCACGTTCTGAAACCCCGGCAGCGTGTCGAGGCCCCCGTAGTAAGCGACCTTGGCGACGAAGTCCATGGCCTGCGGTGGGTCGAAGACGAGCGGAAGGTCGTAGCCGACGTAGCTGTTGTAGCCCGCGAGGCTGCGCTTGGTCGGACCGAAGAGGTCGTAGAAGTCCGCACCGTTCCAGGCGGCACCGGCCGTCCAGCGCGTGTGGTGAACACCGGCCGCGACGTGCAGGCGCTCCTTGGCAGGTAACCGGTTGTCCGGGCTGTAGCTCGTCTCGACGCCGAGCGCGTCGTACCCCATCGGATCGCTGAAGCGGGCGCTGGCGCCAAGGCCTACCGAGTTCTTGTAGCCCTCGACGACCGGGATCAGCGACTCGAGCGACAGCTCCCGCATGGGTCGATAGGCGCCTTTGCGCAGGACCTGGGATTCGTAGGGGATCGTCGACGGGGCGGGGGTGACCCAGCCTCGCACTTCCGGGTACTTGGCCGCCACCTGCTCGCCGAGGAAGGTCACCGCGCTCAGGTCCTCGGTCGGCCTTGCCTCGATCAGCGCCGGCACGAACCCCTTGGCCGCGTAGCGCAGCACGATCAGCTGAGACTCATCGAGCGGTAGCGGGCGGAAGAAACCAACGTCGGCGTTACTGACCGCCGCAAGGGTCTCGGTCGCGAGCTCGTAACGGTAGATGTTGGATACGCCGGTGTAGTAGCTGCTGCCGTACAGGTAGCGGCCATCCTTCGAGAACACGAAGCTCTCCGGCACCGCCGCTCCCATCGTGAAAGTGTGCAGCGGAGTCGCATCGCCCCTGGCGAGCGCCTCGGCGCGCAGCACCCTGACCTGCGTCACCTGTGGCGAGCCCGGCTTCGGACCCGGTCCCGACACGGACACGGACGCCAGCGCCCCGTCGGGAGAGAGATCAAGATCGAAGGCCCTCTCCCCGCGTGGGAAGACGTAGAGCGTCTGCCACTCCTTGTAGGGGAAGGGGATCCGCACGAGTATGACAAATCCGTTGTTGAGCCGCAGGCCCCATAGCGAGCGATCGGTGGGGTTGTAGACGATGTCGCCGATGCGGGCGGCCCGCAGCAGCATGCGTGACTTGCCGGAGCGCAGATCGAGCGCCTCGAGGTTGCGGTGGGTGTTGTTGTTCGTTGTGTAGAAGAGCGTCCCGGTCGCTGGGTCATAGGCGAGCGAGGTCACCGTGTAGCCGCTGGCGCCCTTGACCTCCTTGATCTCAGTCACCCGGCCGTCGCTGCGGCCAATCGACACGATGTTTGCGAGCTGCCCGGGATACTTGACGGCGGCGAACAGCTTCGTCCCGTCGGCCGAGAGGTAGGTGCGCGAGACCGCGCCGAGGTCCTTTTGAGTGAGGTCGCGGTATTTGGTGACTGGCTGCTCGCGCACCGCAAGCAGGTTCTGCCGCTGGAAGCTGTGCTCCCAGTCGATCCACTGGTGCCAGGACTCATCCAGCGGCAGGCCGAACACACGCTGAAAATCGTGGGCGTAGTAGCGGCGGCTGTCGGCATCGCGTCGCCACCAGGCGAGCAATTTTTCCGGGCCGTAGTGAAGACCCAGGTAATCCATGAAGCGCGTTCCGTACAGGTACGCGTTGGCGCCGGTCTTGAAGTCGATCTCGGTGCCCTTCGACACAAGCCCGAGCGGGTCGTAGAACCTGGCGTTCTCCTGCACCATCGCGCGGAACACCATCTCGTCGTAGCCACCTTGCGCGCGGCCGACACCACCGCTCATCCAGGTCTCCATGAACACCGCGCTCCCCTCCTGGTACCAGCGCGGCGCCGTAACGCGCGGCACGGTCAGGTAGTTGTAGAGCAGTGTCTCGGGGTGCGCGGAGTCGACGTCCACTTTGCCGTGAAACAGGCGGCGGAAGCGCGCATCGGCCGGGCTCGCGCGATCGTTGTCGACGATGTGCGTGAGCTCGTGCGCGGCCGTCCATCCGAACCACTCAGCCGGTGAGAGGGTCTCGAACGGCTCATTCGAGGGGGCGATATCGAGGAAGATTCGATTGCGGGGCGCCGGTATCGCCGTCGCGTTGGCGCGGTCGCTGAAGTCCTGAAGAAGCACGTTGACGCGCCCGTCGGCTACGTAGCTGAACAAGCGCTTGTGGGTGGCGAGCCCGCTGAGGAAACTCTGCGTCGCGTGCGGCACGAGGTGTTTTTCGTTCGGATCGAAATAAACGATCCGCAGCTCCTCGGTCTCGACGAACTCAAGATCTGCGGCCCGGGCTGGCAGTGCGACCCCGAGCGTGACGGCAAGCGCCGTCGCGAAGCCGGGCCAGAGCCGCCAGCACCGCCAAGCGTTGGCGTGTGCGTGCCCGCGCCGTCTGCTCTGACGCAGACAGCCCTCAGGGCTGTTACGCAAGAAATGGGGAGTGGCCCGCGGGTAACGCTCGGGCCACTCCCATGAATTCTCCAATGCCGCGCGGCGGCGCGGACCGGACTACTGCTTGTCAGCCTGCGAACTGAGGTTGGTCGCGTTCGCGTCCGCCTTCATACTCCCGCCTTTCATACTCCCGCCTTTCATACTCCCGCC
>JBGPKC010000084.1:0-10356 GCA_041485725.1 Steroidobacteraceae bacterium | reverse complement strand
GAGGGCCATGCCCGCCAGCGCTCCAACAACGAAACGCATGATCGTTCCTAATTGCCAGTGAATGAGGGCGGCGGCTCCACGAGGGCGAGCGGCCGATGGCCCACTATACTGGATACGATGGCCCTGCGCAGATCACCCAAACGGTCAAATTCGGAACAGCACCCGGCAAATTCGGACCGGCGCGCAGATCCTGCGGCCGTGCAGGCGGCCGCGGTCACTCTGCTGGCGCGGCGGGACTTCGCCAGTGCCGAGCTGCGCGCGAAGCTGTGTTCGCAGGGGTTTGAGGACGGCGCCGCGGGGCAGGTGATCGCCGAGCTCGCTGCACGCGGTGTCCTCGACGACCGGCGCTTCGCGGAGAACTATGTCAACTGGCACGCCGGGCGCGGCCAGGGCCCGATTCGCATCGCCGCGGACCTGCGCAGGCTCGGCCTGCCCGAGGGACTGGTCGATGCGGCGCTCGCGAGTGGACCGGATTGGCCCGCGCTCGCGCGCCGTGTGCGCACCGCCAGGTTCGGCGGCAGGCCGCCCGCGAGCTGGGCGGACAAGGCTCGGCAAGCACGTTTTTTGCAGTATCGGGGCTTTTCGTCGGATCATATCCGCGCGGCCACAGGCGCCGATCCGGATCTGGACTGAAACAACTTGAGCAAGCCGTCTTACATGAGCGCCGCGGAGGTGCGCAGCGCGTTTCTGGAGTTCTTCCGCGCGCACAACCACATGATCGTGCCCTCGAGTTCGCTCGTGCCCGGCAACGACCCGACACTGCTCTTTACCAACTCCGGCATGGTGCAGTTCAAGGACGTGTTCCTCGGCAGGGAGCAGCGTGAGTACCTGCGCGCTGCCTCGAGCCAGCGCTGCGTGCGCGCCGGCGGCAAGCACAACGACCTGGAGAACGTGGGTTACACGGCCCGGCACCACACATTCTTCGAGATGCTGGGCAACTTCTCCTTTGGGGACTATTTCAAGGGCGAGGCGATTCATTTCGCCTGGGATTTCCTCATCTACACCCTCGGCCTGGACCCGGAGCGGCTGTGGTGCACCGTGTACCGCGACGATGACGAAGCCGCCGACATCTGGCTGAACGACATCGGCGTCAGTCCGCAGCGCTTCGCGCGCCTGGGGGAAGCGTCCAACTTCTGGGCCATGGGCGACACGGGCCCCTGCGGTCCGTGCAGCGAGATCTTCTACGACCATGGGCCGGGCATCGCGGGCGGTCCGCCGGGCTCTGCCGAGGAGGAGGGGGACCGGTATGTAGAGATCTGGAACCTGGTCTTCACGCAGTTCGAGCGCGCCGCGGACGGCAAGCTCAAGCCGCTGCCGCGGCCGTCGGTGGACACCGGCATGGGGCTGGAGCGCATCGCGGCGGTCATGCAGGGCGTACATTCCAACTACGACATCGACCTGTTCAGGAACCTGATCCGCGCCGCGGGCGAGCTCGCCGGAACTTCGGTCCTGACTTCCAGCTCGCTGCGCGTGATCGCAGATCACATCCGCGCCTCAACGTTCCTGGTGGTCGACGGCGTGTTGCCTTCCAACGAGGGCCGCGGTTACGTGCTGCGCCGGATCATCCGCCGCGCGCTGCGCCACGGTTACAAGCTCGGCATCCAGCAGCCTTTTTTCTACAAGCTGGTGGAGGTGCTGGAAGCGGAGATGGGCGACGCATACCCGGAGCTCACGCGCGGCCGCGCCCACGCGCAGCGCGTGCTGCAACAGGAAGAGGAGCGCTTCGCGGAGACGCTCGCCAACGGCATGGTGTTGCTCGAGGGCGCCATTCGCAACCTGCAGGGCGCGAAGGTGATCGACGGCGACACCGTGTTCAAGCTGTACGACACCTTTGGCTTTCCGGTCGATCTGACGGCCGACGTGGCGCGCGAGCGCGGCCTCGAGATCGACCAGGCGGGCTTTGAAGCGGCGATGGAGGAGCAGCGGCGCCGTTCGCAGGAAGCGAGCAAGTTCGGTGTGGATCTGGGCGGCGGCGCCTCGTTCGAGGCGCGCACGCTGTTCGACGGCTACGAGAGGCTGAGCGGCACCGGCCGTGTGGTCGGGCTGCTGAAGCAGGGCGCGCAGGTCGACACGCTCGGCGCCGGTGAGCAGGGTGAGGTCGTGCTCGACCGCACGCCGTTCTACGCCGAGGCGGGCGGCCAGGTGGGGGATGCGGGCGAGCTCACCGGTCCCGGTGTTCGCTTCGTGGTGGAAGACACGCACAAGCGCGGCGCCGCGCATTCGCACGCGGGTCGCCTCGAGCAGGGCAGCATTCGTGTCGGCGATACGCTCGAGGCGCAAGTGGACGGCCCGCGGCGCCAGGCGACTGTGCTCAATCACAGTGCCACGCATCTGCTGCACGCGGCGCTGCGCAAGGTACTGGGCAGCCACGTACAGCAGAAGGGATCGCTGGTGGCGCCCGACCGGCTGCGCTTCGATTTCGCGCATTTCCAGCCCCTCACGGCCGCGGAGCTGTGCGAGATCGAACGGCTCGTGAACGCGCAGATCCGCGCCAACATTCCCGCGGAAACGCGCGTCATGGACTATGAGAGCGCGGTGGCCGGGGGCGCCATCGCCCTGTTTGGCGAGAAGTACGACAAGGACGTGCGGGTGCTGCGCATGGGTGAGTTCTCGATGGAGCTGTGCGGTGGCACTCACGTGCACCGCGCCGGGGACATCGGGCTTTTCAAGATCGTGGCCGAGAGCGGTGTCGCCTCAGGCGTGCGCCGCATCGAGGCGCTCACGGGCGAGGCGGCACTCGACTACGTCGAACAGAACGATGCCTTGCTGAAGGACCTCGCCGCCCTCGTGCGAGGTACGCGCGAGGACCTGAAGGACAAGGTGCGGGAGCAACTCGAGCGGGCGCGACAGATGGAGCGCGAGAATCGCACGCTCAAGGACCGGCTCGCGTCCGGTCAGGGAGTGGACCTCGCCGCAGGCGCCGTCGACGTGCACGGCGTCAAGGTCGTTGCCACCAGGGTGGACGGCGCCGACGCCGGCGCGCTGCGCGCCGCCGTGGATCAGCTGAAGGATCGCCTCAAGTCGGCGGTCGTGGTGCTGGCCAGCGTGGAGAGCCCGGGTAAGGTGGTGCTGGTCGCAGGAGTGACCGCGGATCAGACCTCGCGCATCAAGGCCGGGGAGCTGGCCGGTGCGGTGGCGGCGCAGGTGGGCGGACGCGGCGGAGGTCGGGCGGATTTTGCGCAGGCCGGGGGCAGCAAGCCCGAGGCGCTCGATGCAGCGCTCGAATCGGTGCAGGAGTTCGTGCGCGCGCGGCTCAGCGCCTGAGCAGGCGATCGCCGCAGCGCTTTGCCGCGCGCCGGCCCTTCAGTATCATGGCCGCCCCGCACGCGGGCCAGCCGGGCTCACCGCCGGCCAAGCAAGCTGACCTACAAGCGTTCCCAAGGCGCGGAGAGATGGCCGAGTGGTCGAAGGCGCACCCCTGCTAAGGGTGTAAGGGTTAACGCCCTTCGAGGGTTCGAATCCCTCTCTCTCCGCCAAAATCACGACGGGCCGCGGCCTCGACCGGGAGTGGTTCTCGTTAGGGACCCAGGTCCTTCAGGTCTCGCAACGCGCCGATGAACCGCTTGTAGTTGCGCCAGCGCTGCACGGAATCCTTGTAGATCTTCTGCCGCACCTGCCAAAAGCTGGCAGTCGCCACTGTGCGTTGGGTCTTTTGGAAATCTAGGCACCGCTCATCCCATTCGAGACCGAGAAAATCCAGGATCTTGCGGGTCCATCCCTGCTGATCGGCGACCAGTTCTTCGTAAGGCACGTCCAGAATGGTTCCCGGCGCAAGTACCGTACGCCAGTGCGCCATGAGCCGCTGATGCTCCCGGTAGTAGTGCGCCAGGTCCGACAGGTCCATGGTGAAGTTCAGGGCTGGAGAGAACTGCTGGAAGTAACAGGACAGGCACGCGTCGATTGGGTCACGTCGCATGTAGATAATGCGAGCCTTCGGGAATACCGAGTGGATCACACCCAGATAGTCGGAGTTGACTGGTGCCTTGTCCACGATGCGCAGTGCGTCGACGGCATGGCCCGTTAGAGTCCGCAGATATTCCTGCGCCAGCTTTTTCCTTAGCGGCTCGCCCAGTGGTCCTTGCCGTATTGCGGTCTCGTGTCGGTGCACGGCGTCGCTCCAAAATGTCAGCTCTCCGGCTCCTTTCACGGCTGGATGCGAAGCGATGATCTGCTCGGCGAGCGATGTGCCAGAACGTATCATGCCCACCACGAAAATGGGCTTCACGGAGGCAGAGGCACCCCCGTCTATACGAGAGATAGTCTCTCGCGTATAGACACGGATCAGGTCGTCAACGAAGCGCGTGCGCGCGTCTCGCTCATAGTCTTCGGCAAGCACCTTCAGCAAGCCGTTGGCGCGTTTGTAGCTATGAAAGGCGCGGTTGAAGTCCGCGACATCGTCGTAATACTTGCCAATGGCAAAGCGCACGCCGGCCTCCTCCAACGGTGCGATGCCGCTCGCCGCAATCTCCTCCGCGCGCGACAGCCAGCCGGCGTCAGACGTCATCTTGCGCAATCCGACCAAGGCCACCCATGCGCCTGGCATGTCCGGATCGGCCTCCAGCACGCGCCTGAACAGGGCCTCCGCCTCGTCGAAGCGGCCCTGCGCCTTGGCGACCTGTCCCATGCCAAGCAATGCGTAGGCATGACGAGGCGCGATCTTCAGCACTTCTTCAAACTGGCTCTTCGCATCGCTCGGGCGGCCCAGGGACAGGAGGGTCATGCCAAGAGTGCTGCGGGCATCCACATGGTTCGGCTTTAGTTTGAGGGCCCGTCGCAGCGAATCTTCGGATTCGCGGAAGTGTCCCTTCCATCCCAGCACAGATCCAAGATTACTGTGTGCGTCGGAATAACCCGGCTTTAGGCCGATGGCACGATGAAAGTGCTGCTCTGCCTCCCTATAGCGGCCCACCTTGCAAAGAGCCGCCCCCAGATTGTTGAACGCATTGGCATGACGGGGATTGAGTTCGAGCAACCGCCCATAAGAGGTGATCGCCTCGGCATAAGCGCCCTGAGCCAGGGATTCATTACCCTGGGTAAGAAGGTATTCGGCCGTGCTGGAGTTGGGCCGATCCGCTGGCGCGGCAGCCGAATCGCGGTCTGGCGCCGAGTCGGCTTGATTCTGGGAGATATGCAGGACCAGCGTCCGGGTCACCTCATCGGCCGTCTCCCTTTCGACGCCGTTTTCGAGCAACCTCCATTTGAAGGAGTTTGCGAACGTCGCCTTCTTAAAGAGATTCAGTTGTAAGGCACGAGTTTCGCGTTCGGCCCGCCGCAGGAGCTCCTCGAGCGCCGCACCCCGTTCCCCTGCTGCCGATTTTTTCTTGCCGCGCGTGATCGAGCGTGACACTGTCGGCGGCGCAAATTGATCGGCTAATGCGCTGCCAACTTCGGCCGCTTGGCGCGCGCTGAACCACCCGAGCAGCATAGTTCGGTTCCCACCCCGCGGGGTCGAAACCGCGGTTCGCAATACTCGACAACCTGATGCGCAAAATGTACCAAATCGCGAACAACGATGATGGACTACCTGTGCCGCCAGTGAGACTGATCACATTCTGTCTTCGAAGCCCCGTCATGGGGATGCCGCAAGCTTGGAGTCCACCGAGCCCCCACAAGCTCAAGCCTGAGAACGTTGCGGTTCGCCACCGGCGCTGCCGTTGCCCAGGTGCCAGCTGCGCAGCGTGTCGGCCTCCTTCTGCGGATCGAGGCCGGCACGCAACTTCCCCTGTCGTTCGGCGGAAAGGGATCTGAACCACTCGAGCGTGTCGCGCACGGTGTCCTCAAGGGGGCGAGACCGCAGTCCCGCCTTACTCGCCGCCTTCGCGGACGTGAGCGATGCGCCGGCCGTGTCACCTTTCATGGGTGACCAGGGCGGCAGATCGAGCTCATCGGACTTCCAGTGCGCGGCGAGAAAATCCTCCGGCACCCAGGTGACGCTCGTTCCGGCCTCAGGCGTCGCGTGTTGGCTCGAGCCGACGACATCGCCCATCGTGAACGTACCGGGGGATGACACGGCATTGAAGTAACCGGTGGTGCGCGACTCGATGAGCTTCATCATCCAGGCAGCAAGATCGCGCACGTCGATAATCTGAATGGGATCGCGCGGCGTGCCGGGCGCCAGCATCTCGCCGCCCCTGGAAGCGCGCACCGGCCAGTAGGTAAAGCGATCGGTGGGATCCAGGGGTCCCACGATGTAACCGGGTCTGACGATGCTGACGCGTCCGGTGAACGCTGCCGCCGAATATTGCTCGCACAAGGCCTTCATCGGCCCGTAGGTGTCGTCGGTGACCTCCTCGATGTCGGGATTCGATAATTTCCCCGTCGGCGAGTGCTCGTCGTTTGGCTGCGCGAAGCTCGCGTAGGCGGAGATGCTGGAGATGAACAGGCAGTAGCCGACGTTCGGCGCCAGCAGCTCGGCGGACAGCTTCACGAATTTCGGAATGTAGCCGGTGTCATCCACCACCACGCCCCAGCTGCGCCCGCGCAGCGAATCGAGCTGACCTTTCCGGTCACCGATCAGAGTTTCGACACCCGCAACGCCGCCCGCAGCGCGCTTGCCGCGGTTGAAATGCGTGACCTTCCAGCCGCGATGCAGCGCTTCCTGTGTCAGGTGCGGGCCGATGAAGCCCGTGCCGCCAAGAATCAGAATCGTCTTCGCCGCTGTGGTGGCCAGGGCCGCCGGCGCCGCGGCACTCGCCGCCGCCCAGGCGCCGATCTGCAGCACGTCACGACGCGTCGTCACTACGGCCTCCCGCGTAAGGGGATATTTCGCACGCCATCGTACTGAGCCGAGTTGGCGGTATCCAGATGTCCGGTCGCTGCCGCCGCGCGCCCTGTCGCAGGGTATTGCGGGAACGCCCGCAACCTAGGTAGCCGCGGCGGCCAAATTGGGTAGCGGCTCCCGATCCGCTGTGGCGCTGCTTCCTCGATGATGCGCTTGCCCGGTTCGGCCGGGCGTTAACCGGAGAGTTTGCGATGCCCCGCTACCTGATCGAACGAACGTTCCCCAATGGCCTGGATGTCCCCGCCAGTGACGCCGGCGCGAGTCTGCGTCGTGCGGTCACCGATACCGTGTTCGGCGTGACGTGGATTCATTCCTGCGCGACGACGGATGGCAAGCGCGTCTACTGCATTTACGACGCTCCCTCGCCGGATGCGATCCGCCGCGCGGCCGAATGCGAGCAGCACTCGGTGACACACGTCGCTGAGGTCCGCGTTCTCGACCCGTATTTCTTCAAGTGAACCCGGAGGTCCGCTATGAGAACCCTGACTACCTTGTGCGGATGCCTGATGCTCGGCTCCGCGTTCGCGGCCGATGAGCTGGTGCCGGCGGCACTGACTGAGACCGCTTCCGTTCCCATGCACCGCTACCTGGTGCAGCGCACCTTCCCGCGCGGGGCCATCGACGGCATGGACGCGGCGGCCAAGGCGAAGATCAACGCAACCAATGCGCAGTTCGGAGTGCGCTGGCTCCTGTCTTACGTTAGTGCCGACCGCACCACGACCTACAGTGTCTACGAGGGACCCAGTAAGGCGGCGGTGCGCGCGGCAGCGAGCGCCAATGGCACATCGATCGACGGCATCACCGAAGTGCCGCTGATCGTGCCGCCGAAATAGCCTGAGGAGAACCGTCGTGCGAGAACTCTTTTATGTCGCCATGCTGAGCTGCACCTGCGCCATCACGGGATTGCTGGCGTTCGCGCACCTGCCGCCGGCGCCTGCGGCGGTCGCGAGGGTGAGGCTGTGTACCAAAGCGGACGCGGGCCTGTTGATTGCTGCAGATCGCGTCTGTCCCGCTGAGCCCGCCGCGCTAGCCCGGCGCTGAGGAAGCCTCGTCTGGCGGGCTGGGTGCCATCGCGCCCGCCCGGGTCCGCGTGGCCACGCCCAGCTTCGCCAGGATCGCCGAGACATGATGGTCGACGGTCTTGGTGGATACGAACAGCCGCGTGGCGATGGCGGAATTCGCCAGACCCTCGGACAACAGCCGCAGCACTTCGGCCTCGCGGCGCGTGAGCCCATGTGGGTGTCCGCGGGTGGAGCGTCTCGAACCCCGTGGAATCCGTCGTACGCCGCGCACGCGCAGTTCCCGCCGCAGCAAGTTCGCTGCCGCCGTGGCACCGAGTTGTTCCGCGATGGCGAGCGCCTCGAGTTGCTCGCGCTCGCCGCCATGCCACGCCAGCACGGTCGCTTGCTCGTAGCGGCAGCCGAGCAGCTGCCACGCCCGGGCGGCGCCGCGCCAGCCTCCCGCGCACTCGAGCGCGCACGGCTCGGCAAGCTCCGCCGGAGGCGGCGTGAGCGCGCCCACCCGGTGCAGCCACACGGCCAGTTCGCCCTTCATCCACGGGTTACGCCCGCGCCGTGCGAGCTCGTAGGCAGGTTGCACCTCGCGGGTGATGCGCTCCCGATCGCCAGCGAGCCACGCCGCATCCGCGCACGCGCGGGCGAGCGGACCCAGCCGCTGAATTTCCCCGGTAGCGGCCGCCAGATCCCGCGCCTCCGCGAGCGGTGAGCCGGCATCGGGATCGCCGCGACGGGCGCGCAGGCTTCCCACTACCGTCAGCGCCGGAATCCGGTTGATCGGCGCGGTGCGAGGATGCTGCAGCACGGCCTCCGCGTCTTCACTCGCCCCGTTCCAGTCGCCCACCTCAAGCCGCAAGCGCGCCCGCCACGCCAGCAGATACAGCCGCCAGGCGTACAGGTCGTGCTCCTCGGAATAGGCGAGCCCCTCGCCCAGGTAACGCCGGCCTTCTGCATATCGATGCTGCGTGACGGCGGTGGTGGCGAGGATTGGTGTAGGCGCGCGCGGCATGCTCGTGAAAGCGCCCGGCCAGCGCCAGGGCCAGGCTGCGTTCGAGATCGGCCTGGCCCGCACCGTCGCCGGCGCTCCAGCGCGCGGTGCCGAGGTTGTTGAGCGCGTGGCACAGAATCTCGGGGTGCTCCGCGGTCGCCGGCAGTCCGAGAGTTCGCTGCGCCCAGTCGATCGCGGCGACCGCGTCGCTCGCCAGCATGGCCAGCTGGGCGCGATTGCTGTACGCCATGGCGAGCTCAGGCCCCGGCGGCAGCGAATCCAACACCGCCACGGCCTCGGCGGCGTACTGCTCGGCCTCCGCGCGCCGACCGACGAACCAGCTGAAGCGCGACAGCCATCGCAGCGTGTCGCCTTCCTGCAGGCGCAGGCCGAGGGTGCGCCAGATCTCGAGCGCGCAGCGCCGTGCTTCGATGGCGGACTCGACCTGGTCGGTCAGGTAGCACTCGTAGGCCAAATGCTCATGCAGACGCGCCAGCGGTTCCGGGGCGAGCCCTGCCGCGTAGCGCAGCGCCAGGCGGTAGTGCGAAGCTGCTTCGCGGCGCGCACCCACCGCGGCGGCCTGCACGGCGGCCTGCGGCGCATGACGCAGCACCTCGGCCGCGTCGCGCGCGCCATCGGCGTGGTGGGCAAGGCGCGCCGAAGGGATGCCGTGGCGCCCCGCGAGAATGGTGAGCACCCTCGCATGCAGGCTCTGCTGGCGGCCTTGAGGAAGCGAGTCCTGGAGCGCGCGCCGCGCGAGCTCATGGCGAAAGGCCAGCGAGCCATCCGCACCCCGCAACATGCCGATGCCAAGACAACCCTCGATGCCGGCCTCGTCCGGCTGCAGCGCTTGTTCCAGCAGCCAGGATTCGGCCCTGCCGGGCACGACGGAGACCAACTCCGCGATTTCGCGCGCCGCCGGCGACAGCCTGAGTGCACGCGCCAGCACGGCATCGCGCACCGTGGCCGGCACGGCGTCGGTGCCCGCAGCCAGCAGCTCGGTGATAAAGAACGGATTGCCACCGGTGAGGGCGCGCAGCCCTGCCGCCGGACGGCCGGCATCGTCGGCCAGTTCCGTGACCGCGGATTCCGACAGCGGCACAAGACGCAGCCGCCGTAGGTCGCCGCGCGGCAGTTCACCGAGCACGAAGCGTAGCGGATGCCGGGGTCCAAGCTCGTCGTCGCGGTAAGTGATCACCAGCAGCGCGTGCGTGCGGTAGATTCGGCGGCTCAGGAACTTGAACAGGTCCAGGGTCGCGTCATCCGCCCAGTGCATGTCCTCCAGCACCACCAGCGCCGGCGGCCCGCGCTCGAGTTCATCGAGTGCCGCCGTGAAAATCGCCTCGCGGTTGCCCGCAGCAACGGCCGCGAGCAATGCCTTTTGTGTTTGCCGCGCGATATCGTGCAGCGGCGCGAGCGGCCGCGGCGTGAATAGCGCATCGCACGCGCCCCACAACACGCGGCCGACCCTGCGTTGCTGCGCGGAGAATTCCTGCAGCAGGGTGGTCTTGCCGATCCCCGCCTCACCCTCTACGAGCGCGACCAGTCCGCCATGCTCGACAGCAGCGTCG
>JBGPKC010000083.1:0-10509 GCA_041485725.1 Steroidobacteraceae bacterium | reverse complement strand
GGGAGACGGTATACCGAATCCCCGCAGCTGCGGTGCTGGTTGCTCTCTACGGACTTGGAACCGGCTTCGCGTGGCGTCGTTTTGCCGCCCTGTCGGCGCTCGGTGGCCAGAGCTTTGCGGCAACACGCGTAGAGCTTGCTGCGGATCTAGCCCTGCTCAGGAGCAAGCTATGACCTCAAGCGCCGACACGTCCCTCGTCGAGGAGCGCCAAAGCCTGCGCCGGCGATTGCAGGCACAGCGCCAGGTGATCGCCCAGCAGCTTGGGCAGGAAACGGGAATGAACGCCAGCTACCCCCGCAGCCGCACGATGCGCTTTCTGACTCAGCGACCGGCGCTGATCATTCGGCTGCTCGTGGGCTTGGCGACTCTACTGAGGAACTAGGCGCACCACGCCCCAACGCGTGGTGCGCTTGGGACCGACGCATCGGTCCAAACGGGAACTCAGCGATCCTTCTCGATCTTAACGTTGCTGTGAACCGTCTTTACGTGTTCCGTCTCACGCGCAATGGACGCGGCCTTGTCCGCCGCTTCCTGCGTTCCTGCGCTGCCGCTCAGCCACACGACTCCATCCTTATCCGTGTCGACGTGAATGCGTGCCATGCTGCTTAGATGCTCCGCAGCGAGCTTGGCCTTGATCGCCGTTGTGATGGCGGAATCCTTCACGAATGCCACGGGGTGTGACCGATCCGCATCCGAATCTTCGCCGGCCCAGGCCACAGCGGACCCGAGTAACGTGCCGAAGACCAGGCAGGTTGTTGCAAATGCTACTTTCATGACTTTTCCTTTATGTGAACAGCCTGGATTGTCGCGCTCGCCGCCATAATTCTCTGTTCGCTATCGCACCCCCTGCAAAAAAGGCACGCGCTGTATGTTAGGTGATGTGTGCGGTAGCGCCCCCACGGGTAGTCCTCCGCATGCTCTAGCGGCGCTTCGGACGTTAGGCGGCTCCCGTGTCAACACAAACAGAATTGACTGACGTCCAAGACCGCACCGGTTCGGTGCCGGTCGTCATCGCAGTGAACACGACTGCCTCGCGGCCCGGTCAACACGACGACACCCTGTGTCCTGTCCACAGGATGTCGACGCCCTCGCGGAAGCTGTCGGCCCCGAACTGGGATTTTACTTCGGCGGTGATCCGGCGTCCGGAGCGACAGGCTCGGTGCTCGCTGAACCTTCCTGGGCACCAGTGGTCGTGCCGCTGGGGGCCTGCGGCGGCGTCACTGCATCGGCGCTCTTCACGCTGTCCACGCTTTGGGCGGGAGTGTCGACTGCGGATTTCTCGACGGTAGGCTCAGCAGGCGTGACAACACGGGGGGTGGTGTCAGCGCTGCTAGTGGGCGCCTTCGCCAGATGCTGGGGACGAGCCGCCTTGGGCTGAGCGACCGCGGGGGCGTCCGGGATCGGAGCGACTGCGGCGGGGGCGGCGGGGACCTGAGCGACCGCGGGAGCGGCGGGGGTCTGAGCGACCGCGGCGGGGGCGTCGGGGGCCGGAGCGACCGCGGCGGGACCGACGGGGGTTGGAGCGAGGCTGTCCTGGGCTGGGGAAAGCTGAGCGGCCGAGGGAGAGTGGTGGGAGCTCAGCGCGAACGCGACGACGCTGATGCCGACGACAACGGCCATACCGCCGGCGACGATGATCTTGCGAGTTGTTTGGGAATCCATATTGGGATACTCAGTTGGTAGCAGAAGGCTGTGCCGACGGGGCCCGGTCTACGCAGCTAACCGTCACACCGGAGAGTCGAAGCTACGCGTCGAAGGGCTGGCTTGTCGGTTGCCTAGCGCGCTTAGCCCAGTACCTTGGGGTAACTTTGCGCAGCGATCGATCAAACGAGTGCCGAATCATGAGCTTGCAGACCTATTCGCCGTGACATGGCGCGCAGCGCGCCACAAGACCGGCTAGGCTCCCCACAGGGGACTGCGCAACGGGGTCGTGGGGTGAGAATCGTGACACGTGTCTGGTGGCGCAAGGCGCGCGCGCTGGCGGCCTCCGGCCTCGCCCTTCTGGCCGGGAGCGCGGCGGCCCACACCGCGCCGCCACCGTCCCCCTCAACACCCGCCGCGGTCGCCGCGCCCGACCGGTACGGCGCTGACACTGCGGCCGAGATCCTCGCCGCAGGGGGGAACGCGGTCGACGCCGCGGTCGCGGTCGCTTTCACGCTCGCAGTGACCTATCCGGAAGCAGGCAACCTCGGCGGCGGCGGGTTCGCCACCGTGCTCGTCGATGGCAAGGCCTACTTCCTCGACTACCGCGAGTGCGCCCCGGGGAGCGCTACCGCCGGCATGTACCTCGATGCGAGCGGCGAGGTCGTGCCGGAAGCGAGTACGATCGGCGCTGGCGCCGCCGCCGTGCCGGGCACGGTGGCGGGCCTGTGGCAGCTGCATCGCCGCTTCGGCCGGCTCACCTGGCGCGCCGAGCTCGCGCCCGCCATCCATTATGCACATGACGGCTTTCGCGTCAGTCGCCTGCTGACCGGGAGGCGCGACCATTTCGCCGCCGAACTCCACGGGCGCACCAACTTCCTCGCTTACTTCGGCGCGCTCGCGACCGATGCGACGTTTCGCCAGCCCGAGCTCGAATCGACGCTGCGGCGGATTGCAGCCGCGGGTCTGGGCGGATTCTACGCCGGGCGCACCGCGGAGCTCATCGCCGCCGAGATGGCGCGCAGCCACGGCCACATCACATCTGCTGACCTGGCGGCCTATCGCGCCGTGTGGCGCGAGCCGCTCGCCGGCGACTGGGCGGGCTACCGCGTCATCACCGCGCCGCTGCCGAGCTCCGGCGGCATTGCGCTGCTGTCGATGCTGGCGATGAAGGCGGACCTCGCCGAGGCGTTCGCGGGCGTGGCGCTCAACTCAGCGCAGTACGTGCACCTGCTGGCCGAGATCGAGAAGCGCGTGTTCGCGGACCGCGCCGCCTACTTTGGCGACCCCGACTTCTACCCGGCCCCGGTGGCGCAGCTCCTCGACTCCGGCTACCTCGCGCGGCGCGCAGGCGAGGTCAACACCGAGCGTCCGACACCGACCAGCGAGGTAAGGCCGGGACTTGGCGAGCACCACCACACCACGCATTTCTCGATCGTCGACCGCTGGGGCAACGCGGTGTCGAACACCTACACACTGAACGACGACTTCGGTTCCGGACAGGTCGTCAGCGGCGCGGGGTTTCTGCTGAACAACGAGATGGACGATTTCTCCGCGAAGCCCGGTGCGCCGAACATCTACGGCGTTGTCGGCAGTGATGCCAACGCGATCGCGCCAGGCAAGCGGCCGCTGTCAACCATGACCCCGACCATCCTGACCGAGCACGGCCGGGTGGCGGTCGTCATCGGTACACTCGGCGGCTCGCGAATCGCGACGTCGATATTCCAGGTGCTGACCAACTGGCATGATTTCCACCTGCCACTCGAGGCTGCCGTGGCAGCGCCCCGCATTCACCACCAGCTCCTGCCGCCCGATACCCTGTTCGAGGAACCCTACGCCACGCTCGACCCGGCGGCGCGCGCAGCCTTGACCGCTCGCGGCTACACGTTCGTGAACCAGGGGTGGAATGGGGACATCCAAGCCATCGTCGTCGGAGCCACGGGCGCCACCGCGGCGGCTGACCCGCGCGGCCGCGGTGTAGCGCGCGTGCTCGCGCCCGACAACGAATGAGCTCCACTCAAGCTCGCAGGCGCAGGTTGTCCGGATCGTAGAGCGGCTCGCGCGCGACGACCGCCCGGCAGCGCTCGCCCAGAATTTCCACCTCGAGCTCCGTGCCTGGCGCGGTCAGATCCGTGCGGACGTAGGCGAGCGCGATGCTGCGGTTCAATCGGTAACCATAGCCGCCGGAGGTGATGAGCCCGACCGCCTCGGTGCCACGATACACAATGGATACCGCCGCCGCGTCGGCGTCTGTGGCATCGACGAGCAGCGGCACGAAGCGCTCCTTTGGACCCGCGGCCGCCGCATTGCGCAGCGCCTGGCGACCAATGAAGTCAGCCTCCTTGTCGAGCCGCACAAAGCGCTCGAGCGAAGCCATGAAGGGGGTGTACTCGGTCGTCAGGTCGGCCTTCCAACTGCGGTAGCACTTCTCGAGCCGCAGGCTCTCCATCGCATAGAGCCCGAAGTGCGCGAGCGCGAATTCGCGGCCGGCCGCGACCAACCGTTCGTGCACGGCAGGAAGGTGCTCGCTCGGCACGTGCAGTTCCCAGCCGAGCTCACCCACATAGTTGACGCGCATGGCGAGAGCCACCGTGTATGCGATGGGAATTGTGCGCACCGCGAGCCACGGAAAGGCCACATTTGACAGGTCCGTATCGGTGACTCGGGCCAGCAACTCGCGCGAGCGGGGTCCTGCCACGATGAGCGAGCCGTAGCGGGCAGTGACGTTGGCGATGCTGACTGGACCATGGCGCTGCGACAGGTGGCCATGGAGCCAGTGCTCGTCGTGACGCTCGCCGGCAGCGGCGGAGATCAACCAGAAACGCCCGTCCGGCAGACGCGACACGGTCAACTCGGTCACGATGCCGCCGCGCGGCGAGCAGAGATAGTTGAGCGCCGTGCGGCCCTCGCGTGGCAGCTGGCCTGCGATCATGTGATCAAGCCACGCGGCAGCCCCGGCGCCCTCGATCTCGAACTTCGCAAAGCCCGGCAGATCCAGCGCCGCGACGCCGTTCGCCACCTCCGCGCACTCGCGGGCGACGGCGCGGTGCCAGTGCGGCCGGCGGAACGAGCACTCGGGGCCGGCCGGGTCGTCCGGCCTGGCGTAGTACAGCGCGCGCTCCCAGCCGCCGCGCGCGCCGAACACCGCCCCACTCGCCCGCAGGCGATCGTACAGGGGGGAGGTTTTCGCCGGACGGCCTGCCGGGCGCTCTTCCTGTGGGTAACCGACACCGTATTCGTTCTGATACGTCTCCAGCGCCTTGGCCAGCACGTAGGTCCTGTTGGCGAAGGGCAGGTAACGGCGGCAATCGAGTGGCCAGACGTCCCAGTCCGGCTCGCCGTTTACCACCCATTCCGCAATGACCCGGCCGGCACCGCCGGCTTGTGCTATCCCGAAAGTGAACGCACAGCAGTGAAAGAAGTTGCGCACACCCGCGGCCGGACCTATCAGCGGATTGCCGTCCGGCGCATACGGGATCGGGCCGTTGATGACCCGCTTGACACCCACCGATCCGAGAATCGGCATGCGTGCGCAGGCCGCCTCGATATAGGTCTCTATGCGCCCAAGGTCGTCCGCGAATAGCTGGTGCGCGAATTCGCTCGGCAGGCCCTCGAGCCAGTGAGCCCTGCCGCCCGATTCATACGGTCCGACAAGGAGCCCATGCCGCTCCTGGCGCAGGTAGTAGCTGACGTCGGGGTCGCGCACGAGTGGCAGGCGCGCCGGACCGCGCGCGATCAGCGCGGGGATGTCATCCGTGATCAGGTACTGGTGCGACAGCGGCACGATCGGCAGGTACTCGCCGATCATCGCGGCCACCTCGCCGCCGCGATAGCCTGCCGCATTGATCACGTACTCGGTCTCGATCGATCCTGCCGGGGTCTCGATTCGCCACCCGCCTTCCGACAGCTCCCGGATGGCAGTCACGCGAGTATGCCGGTAGAGGGTGGCGCCGAGATCGCGGGCGCCCTTGGCGAGCGCCTGCGTCAACTGCGCCGGGTCGATGTCGCCATCCTTGGGGTCCCATAGACCTAAGCGGATTCCGTCGAGCTCGAGGAACGGGTGTCGGGCCTTGATCTGCGACGGTGAGAGGAGCTCGAAGTCGAGGTGTTGTGCGCGCGCTTGTGATGCGACATGGCGAAACTCATCGACCCTGTCTGCGGTGTGCGCCAGGCGGATACTGCCGGTGAGGTGATAGTTGATGTCGTAGCCGACCTCCTGCGCGAGCCTCTCATACAGTGCAGTCGAATGCCGCTGCAGCTTGAGGATGTTCCAGGAAGTCGAGAAGTTGGGGCAATTGCCGGCCGCGTGCCAGGTAGAGCCTGCCGTCAGCTCGTCCCGCTCGAGCAGCACCGCATCCGTCCAACCGAGCCGGGCGAGGTGGTACAGCGCGCTGCAGCCGACCGCCCCGCCACCGATGACGACGACTCGTGCGTGGCTTTTCAACGCTTGACCCGCGCGCTCGCAGGGTCATAGAAAGGCCGCAACGAGACCCGGGCGGGAACGCGCTCCGCAGCGACCTCCACCTCGTATTGCCCCGCGGCGATCCACTCGGCGCTGACCGGCACGCCGCTGTTGGCGACGTAGCCGAGACCCAGGGCAGCACCGAGGGTATGGCCGAACATCCCGGAGGAGATCCGTCCGACGAGTTCACCGTTCCGCCAGATCGGCTCGTTGTGATACAGCAGGTGATCCGCGCGCTCGAGGGCGATCGCCACGAGTCGGCGCCGGACGCCGGCCTCGCGCTGCTCGCTGAGCGGCTCGAGTCCGACGAAGCCGCCGGGCTTGTTCCAGGCGATGGCAAACTGCAGGCCAGCCTCAAGCGGCGTGTCCTCGTCGCCGATGTCGTGGCCCCAGTGCCGGTAAGCCTTCTCCATACGCAAGCTGTTCAGGGCATGGTAGCCGGCGAGGCGCAATCCAAAGGCTGCGCCGGCGCCGACGATCACGTCGTACACGGACTGCGCAAACTCCGTGGGGATGTACAACTCGTATCCCAGCTCCCCCACGTAAGTGATCCGGCTGGCCCGTACGCGCGCGTATCCGAGATCGATGATCTGGGAGGTGGCGAAGGGAAACGCCGCTGTGGACAGGTCCGCGTCGGTGAGCGTCGCGAGCAGCTCGCGGCTACGCGGCCCCATGAGAGCGAGCACCGCATACGCAGAGGACACATCGAGTGCGACCGCGCGAGCCTCGTTGGGAATGCTGTGGCGGAGCCAGCTGAAATCGCGCGTCTGCGTCGCGCATGAGCTGACGATCAGGTAGGCATCCTCGGCCTCACGAGTTACCGTGAGGTCCGCCTCAATGCCGCCGCGCTCGTTGAGCCACTGCGTATAGACGACCTTGCCGAGCGGCACGTCAACGTCATTGGCGCAGATCCGACCGAGCACCGTCGCGGCATCGCGACCCTGCAGCACGAACTTGGCGAACGAGGACTGGTCGAACAGCCCGACCTGTTCACGGACCGCACGGTGCTCATCGGCGGAGCGCTCGAACCAGTTCTGGCGGCCATAACTGTACTCGTAGCGCGGCTCGGCACCGGCAGCCGCGAACCAGTTGGCGCGCTCAAAACCCGCTACCTCGCCGAAGCACGCGCCGGCGGTCGCGAGCCGGTCGTGCAGCGCCGACTTGCGTACCCCGCGCGAGGTCTCGGCCTGCCGGAACGGCCAATGCATTGCATACAGCAGCCCGAGCGTCTCAACGGTGCGGTCGCGCAGGTAGCGCCTGTTGCGCTGGAACGGTGCGCAGCGGCGAATATCGACGTCCCACAGGTCAAAGGGCGGATGTCCGTCGATGATCCAGTCTGCAAGTACCTTGCCCGCCCCACCGGCGGACTGGATGCCGATCGAATTGAAGCCGGCTGCGACGTACATGCCGCGCAGCTCCGGCGCCTCGCCGAGCAGATAGCGGTCGTCGGGCGTGAAGCTTTCCGGCCCGTTGAAAAACACCTGCACCCCGGCTGACTCGAGAACCGGCACGCGGCGCATGGCAGCCGCAAACAGCGGCTCGATGTGCCCGAGGTCCGCGGCCAACTGATCGAAGGCGAAGGTCTCGGGGATGCCACCCTCGCCCCAGGGCTTCGCCTGTGGCTCAAACCACCCCACCAGCAGCTTGCCGGTGTCCTCCTTGAAGTACGAGCAGGCATCGGCGTCACGCAGGATCGGCAGCCCGGATGCAAGGCCTGCAATGGGCTGCGTCACGATGTAGAAGTGCTCGGCCGCGTGCAGCGGCACGGTGACATTCGCCCAACCGCCGACCTCGCGCGCCCACATGCCGGCGCAGTTCACGACGACGTCGGCGCGCACCTCGCCCGCTTCGGTCGCGACGCCCGTGACGCGGCCGCGCGCGGTGCGGACCGCCGTGACCTTGAGGTCCTCGGCGATGCGCACTCCGGCCTGGCGCGCGCCCCTGGCGAGTGCCTGGGTCGTGTCGACCGGGTTCGTCTGGCCGTCCTTCGGCAGAAAGACCGCCCCGACCAGACCATCGGTCGCCAGCAGCGGCCAGCGCTCCTTGGCCGCGCCAGGCGACAAGATCTGTACCTCGAGGCCGAAGCATCGCGCCATGGATGCGCCACGTTTCAGCTCTTCGAAGCGCGCCTCGCTCGCCGCGACCGCGATGGAGCCGACCTGTTTGAAGCCGGTCGCCTGGCCGGTCTCACGCTCGAGTCCCTCGTAGAGCTGCGTGGTGTACTGGGCCAGCCGGGTCAGGTTCTGGGTCGCGCGCAGCTGGCCGACCAGGCCCGCGGCATGCCAGGTGGTGCCGCACGTCAGCCGGCGGCGCTCGAGCAGCAGCACGTCGGTGCAGCCGCGCTTCGCCAGATGGTAGGCAACGCTGCAGCCGACGATGCCGCCGCCGATGATTACAACGCGTGCGTGGGACGGAATGCTCTGCACCGAATCCTCCCCGGCCTCTCGATCACTGGATCAACAACCGTGGAGGGACGCCTCGGTGGATCAGTACTCCGCAATCGCGTCGCGCAGTATCGAGCCCATCAGGTCGATATCGGCGCGACTGGCGATGAATGCCGGAGCGATGATCGCCACATCCCCGGTGGTCTTCACGTGCAGGCCTCGATCGAACAGCTTCGCCTGCAGGTCGCTGCCGCGCACGCCCGCCGCCTTGCCGGGCTTGATTTCGACCCCCGCCAGCATGCCGAACCCACGCACGTCGTTGACCGCCGGCAGGTCCTGCAACGCGAACATGGCGTCCAGGAAGTACCCCGACAGTTCGCGGCCCTTGGCGAACAACTGCTCGCTCTTGTATATCTCGAGCGTTGCCAGCCCGGCCGCACAAGCAGCGGGGTGCGCCGAGTACGTGTAGCCGTGGAAGAATTCCGGTGCGCCGTCCGGCGCGGCATCGACGATGGTGCGATAGATGCTGTCGTGTACCGCGACCGCCCCCATCGGCTGCGCGCCGTTGGTGAGCGCTTTCGCCATCGTGATAAGGTCGGGTGTCACACCGAACGTGGCCGCGGCAAACGCCTCACCGGTGCGCCCAAAGCCGCAGATCACCTCATCAAACACCAGCAGGATGCCGTAGCGATCGCAGATCTCGCGCAGCCGCTCGAGGTAGCCGCGCGGCGGAACAATGACCCCGGTGGACCCGGCAATGGGTTCGACGAACACCGCGGCGATGCGCTTGTCACCCACCAGGTTCACGAATCGCAACAGGTCATCGGCGAGTTCAACTCCGTGCGTGCCCAGGCCGCGGGTCAGACGATTTTCCGGCAGCAGCGTGTGCCGCAGATGCAATACAGCCGGCATCAATGCGCCAAATGCCTCGCGGTTGCGCACCATGCCGCCCAGCGCCGTGCCGCCGATGTTCACGCCGTGATAGGCGCGCTCGCGGGACACGAAATAGGTTCGCTGCCCCTCATTGCGGGCGAGGTGATAGGCAAGTGCGATCTTCATCGCCGTGTCGACCGCTTCGGAGCCGGAGTTGCAGAAGAAGACGTGATCGAGACCCTTCGGGGTGAGCGCGGCGACGCCGTCGGCCAGCGCGAACGCGCCGGGATGACCGCGCATGAAGGACGGCGTGAAGTCGAGCGTCTGCAGCTGCTTGGCGACCGCAGTCGCTATTTCGGCCCGGCAGTGACCAGCGGGTGTAGTGAAAAGCCCGGAGCTGCCATCAAGAACCTTGCGCCCCGTCGTAGTCCAATAGTGCATGCCGCTCGCACGGTCGAACAGGCGCGGCTCACGCTTGAACTCGCGATTGTTGGTGAAGGGCATCCAATGGCGTTCCAGACTCTCGGGCGTCATTTCCATGTCGATCTCCGTGCATCCCGCAGCTGCGAGCCAAGCGAAGTGCACTTAAGGGTGTCTGTGCTGTCAGCCAAAAGTGGACCCGATCTGCGCCGCCGCCGCCCGCAGCTGCGGCACGAACTCGATGGCACGCATCAGGGGCAGCCGGGCGGTCGCTCCCTGCACCGCAATCGAGGCGATCACGTCCCCGTGCCGGTTGCGCACCGGCACCGCGACGCAGGCAACGCCGAGCACGTATTCCTCGTTGTCGACGGCGTAACCGGCGTTAACGATTCTATCCAACTCCGACTCGAGCACCGCGCGGTCGGTGATGGTGCGCTCGGTGAATCGCTGCAGCGGCATCAGCCCGAGCAGGCGCTGTCGCTCGGGGGCTGCGAGGTGAGCCAACAGCAGCTTGCCGCTGGCGCAACAGTGCGGGGGCAGCGAGTCGCCGCCCTCCGGGAGATACAGCCGCAGCGGCCACGGTGCTTCGACGCGGTCAAGGTAAACGAGGGCGCCTTTCTTCAGCACCGCGAGGTTGCAGGTTTCGGTGATCTCACTGACCACGCGCCGCAATATCGTGCGGCGCTCGGCTGCAGCGCCATCACTGCGCAGAACATCGAGGGCAAAGCG
>JBGPKC010000082.1:0-10557 GCA_041485725.1 Steroidobacteraceae bacterium | reverse complement strand
CGTCACGGCCAGATGGTTGATGCGCGTGCCGGCCCAGGTCATGAAGTTGGTGGTCGAGTGGCAGCCCTCGCACGGGGTCGGGGGCGTACCGACCGGGATGTGGGTGGCCGGCATCCCGGTTGCCGCCACACCGTTGTGGCAGCTGGCGCAGTTGTTGGTGACGCCCTGGTGGGTGAAGAACGCACCGGCCCAGGTGAGCGTCGTATGGCAGGCATCGCACTCGAGGTCGGTGACGATGTGCTTGGGTCCCTTGCCCTGTGCCTGCACACCGTTGTGGCAGGTCGAGCAGTTGCCGCGCACCTGGGTGTGGTCAAAGTTGACCGCCGGCTTCCAGGCGATGGGCGTATGGCAGCTGGCGCACCGGTCGGTCGACAGGATGTGGCTGGCGGGCTTGGCCGTGGCGCGCACCGTGGTGCCGATGCCGTGACAGGCACCGCAATCGGTCGGGGTGCCCCTGAACATGGCGTTGGCGTGACACGCCTCGCAGGGCAGGTCGCGGTGCTGGCCGATGAGCTCGAAGCCGGTCGTCAGATGGTCGAAATTGGCGCGGACCTGTGCGGCAAAACCCTGCGGGATCAGCCCCAGCGTCAGGAGCAGCACCGCGAGCGCGCGCACACCCCAGCGATGGCGCTGCCGCCTGACCGAGTCATCCGCTATGGCTGTCCAGACACGCATACCGCCCCCTAGTGCACCCGTGCGCCTTTCCAGGTGACGGTGGTGTGGCAACGGTCGCACTGGCGGCCGTACTGCCCGAGGTGCACGTCGTCCTTCTGATGACACGAGAGGCAATCCTGCTTGAGCTTCACTTCATCGGGGGGCTGGCGGTGGCACGCCTCGCAGGCGAGCTTGCCGTGCGCGCCGCTCAGGGCAAATCCGGTCTCCTTGCCGTGATCGAACTCCCACATTTTCCAGCCGTTCGACGAGTGGCATCGAGCGCAGTCCTTGCCCAGGTTGCCCTTGTGCACGTCGTCCTTCTTGTGACAGTCGATACACTCGTGGCCGACGTCGCGGTACTGGCGGGTCAGATGGCACTGCTCACACGGAACCGCGACGTGCAGGCCGACCAGCGGAAACTTCGTGAGGTCGTGATCGAAGCTCACGCTGGAGCGCCAGCCCTTCGGCGTGTGGCAGTCATCGCATTTCTTGCCGAGATGGCCGGCGTGCACGTCGTTCGGCCGATGGCAGCCCAGGCAGTCGGTGGGCAGCTTCTGCGTGGCCACACTCGCGGTATGGCAGGTATGACACGCGACCTTCTCGTGACGACCCACGAGGGGCCACTTGGTGTCGCGCGTATGGTCAAAGTCAGAGGGCTTCCACTTCTCGTTACCGTGGCAGGTGCCGCAGTCCTTGCCCAGCCGCAGGGCGTGCGAGTCCTGCGCCTGGTGGCAGCCGAAGCACTCGCGCGGCAGCTTGTCCTTGAGATTTCCGGTGCGGTGGCAGTCGTTGCAGGCGATGCGATCGTGCACACCCTCGAGCGCGAAGCCGGTCTCCTTCTTGTGATCGAACTTCGAGTTCTTCCAGCCCTTGGTGATGTGGCACTCAGCGCACTTGACACCACGGTCGCCGTGGTGCACGTCGTCCGGCTCGTGGCATGAGACGCACTCCTTGGGCGTGTCCTTGTAACGGTTACCGAAGTGACAGGCCGCACAGGGTGCATCAAGGTGCTTGTCGCGCAGCGGGAACGCGGTCTTGTCGTGATCGTACTTCACGTGGCGCCAGGCGCCGGCGTCGTGACAGGAGCCGCAGTCGCGTCCCAGTTTGCCTTCGTGGGGCTCCTCCTTGCGATGGCAGGCGATGCACTCCTTGGGGGCGTCGCGGTAGCGCTTGCCGGCGGCGTGGCAGCTCTCGCACACCACGACAACGTGCGCGCCGCGCATCGGATAGTCGGTGTTCTCGTGATTGAACTGCTCGTGACTCAGCTTCACGATGTCTGCCTCCCGACCCAGATGTTCGGAGTGACAGGCGCGACACTGTGAGGTCTCGATCCCGGGGAACCGGCCGTGGAAGCCGCGCTGTTGACGCAGGTCGCCCGCGATCTCCTTGTGGCAATCGAGGCACAACTGCGTCTGCCGATTGCGATCGGTGCGGTCGTGGCACAGCGAGCACTGCTCTTCGTATTTCACGTGAGCAGCGCTCAGCTTCCCCGGCATGAGGAGCGTCTCCGGATTCACGGCTTCAGCGGGCCTCCCTGATAGCAGTACCAAGAGCAATCCCAATATCAGCGGCGCGTGACATCGACCCCCCTGCATGTGGGTGGCGGTACGAGCGACTTAGTACACGTGGACCGCAATCACGTGAATCACCGCGGCAATGACCATCATGAAGATCAACGGTATGTGCAGCGCATGCCACAGTGAAAACAGCCGTTCATAACCCTCGAAACTGGCTACCCGCCGCGTCGCGGCCAGCCTCCGGTCGACGTAGCCGCGGGCGGTCAACCACAGGCGCTTGTGCTCCGCGGCGACCACTGCGGACCTGCGCGAGCCGGCGTATAGCGAGTGGCGGATATAGTGATGCAGCTCCCAGCGCGCCCGGAACGCTGCGATGGCGACCACGGTCGGTTTGGCGAACCCAAGGAACGACAGATGCGGCCCGGCTTTCAGCAGACGCTGCTCCGCAGTGTCGATGCGTGTCACCAGCTCGGGCAGAAAGCTGATGCGGCTTGACAGGTTGCGCAAGCCCTCGGCGCCCGCGCGCAATTCCCCCAGTTCGAGTTTGCGGCCGTACAACCCGTGGTGGATGCGCGCGTAGATGTAGCGGCCGATCAGGCCGCTGCCGGCAACGGTGAGCATCGAAAACAGCGCCACGTTGCTGTTGGTTGCGCCGGTGGCGAAATTCGAGTGATACAGGATGCACACGGGCCCCGCGATCCCCAGCACCATGTGGAAGCGGAACCACCCCGGCGTCGAGCCGAGGAACTTCAGCCACGTCCAGCGCTTGCGCAACGAATACACGAGCAGAATCAACATCAGGCTCCCGCCGATGATGCCGAGCGCGTAGCCGACACCGCGATTTGGGCTGATGTAGCGCTCGGTTTGGGTGGTCCAGCCGAGAAACAGCAGCACGCTCACCAGCACGAAAAGCACCCGGCCGGAACTCAGCAGCCGTTTACGCTGCGGCTCCAGCTCCTGGCGGGGTGCCACCGCCGGAGCCGCGGTGCGCTTCGCGACCGCCGGCGGCGGCTGGGGTGACGGGCGGGGTAGTTGCGGTGATGGCCGGGGCGGTTGCGGTGCCGGGCGCGCCCGGGCTGGAACCGTCTGCGGCGCATCGCCGGTCGCAGGGCGCGCCCGGGCTGGAGCCGTCTGCGGCGCATCGCCGGTCGCAGGGCGTGCCCGGGCTGGAGCCGTCGGCGGCGCATCGCCGGTCGCAGGGCGTGCCAACTTGGCGCCCAGTTCGCTCAGTCGCACGACCCTGACCTGCAGCTCCTGCAGCTCTGCGGGCTCCTGAAGGGGTTGAAGGCGCGCTGCCATGGCAGGCGTCAGCCGATTTCCCGGTTGATGACGAGGGCCAGCTTCTTACCGGCGGCCGGATGCAGCACCGGACTGGTGACGTAAAGATCACCGCTGCTTGGGGTGGCCTGTCCGCTGCGGGAGATCCGCGCTTCCACCACCACCTTGTCGAACTGCGAGAGCCGTCGCGAGGGGATCATGGCCATGGAGTCATCCAAGTGGAAACTGACCGGCCAGGCGGCCGCCGTGGTGCGCAGAACCGCGAGCGGTGGACCGGGCGAGTCCGCGGCTTTCGCGTAGATGAACAGGGTCGCGTCATGTTGGACGCGGTCGGCAAGACGGCTGTCGATCGAGACGGTCCCGGAGACTTCCGCGGCGCTCGCTGCGGCTGGCGGCGCCGCCGCACCCGCGGGTGATGCGTTCACCGGGGCGAGTCCCGCGAGCGAGCTGTCTTCCGCAATGTTGCCGTCGATGATGCGTGCGTCGGGAGAATCCGGAGGCAGCGTTGACCGCAGCCTCTTCCACCAGGTGAGCGCATCGGCGAAATGACGTTGCTCATGCGCCTGACTCGCCTTGAGCCACAGCGCCTTCGTGTTACTGGGATCCAGAGCGAGTGCGCTGTCGATCGCGCTGCCCGCGGCCCCGGTGAGCGAGCCCCCGGTGAGCGAGGCGAGCACATCCGCGTAGTCCGCCCAGGACTGGGCCGTCATGCCCTTCAACGCAACGACTCTCGCCAGGGCATCGCGTGCGGCAGGGTTGTCGTGCTGTGCACGGCGCAGGTCGGCGAGCGCCAGCCAGCTCTGCACATCACGTGGGTTTGCCTTGACCCGCTGTTCCAGCTCGGCGGCCGAGGCTGCGGTGGGAGCCGGCGCAGGTGTGGGCTCGGCAGAGGCCGGGCGGGCCTCGGTGGCAGTCGCCGCGGCCACCAGAGCCCCCGCGCTCATCTCGTTTACAACGCCCGCACCGGGGTTGGCGGCGTGGGACCGCGCGCGGCGGGCATCGTCGGGGCGTCCCATGAAGTCGTACGCCTTGGCAAGGAGTGTCCAGTCATCCGCCGTGCCCCCGTTGCGCGCCAGACGCGCCTCGAGAGCGGCGACTTCCGCTTCCATCGACTTCGCGGATGCGCCCGACTTCTCCGGTGCGCTGGCGGCGGGCGCAGCCGCCGGTGCCATCATGGCCGCTGGGGCTGGCCGGCTGGCGAGTGAGTGGCGCGAGCCGATCGCGACATAGATGATCGCGGCGGCGCACGCAAAGGTCGCGACAAACGCGCCCGCAACACCGTAGCGCATGCGCCCGCGTCCGAGAGTAAGCGCGGTGCGCCACAGGGGAAGAGCGACGAAGCTCGCAGCAATCCCCACCAGCGCACCTGCGATGAACCAGAAAAAAGCGATAAGACCCCCCACCAAACACGATTACGAACTTGTAAGTACTTGGAGCGCAGTCGCGCGCGGATGCGACAATACATGTGATCCGCGCGCACGTCGCGATGTCTCAGGCTGCCGACATCCTGTCTCCAACTACCGACAAAAACACCGGAGAAAACAGGCAATTACAAGCATTCCGAATGACTGGTAGAGTGCGCACGCGAGCACGCCATGACAAGTAGGGGAAAGCCCCATTCGTGAATCTCGTCACAGAGTTTAGTGTGCCGCCACGTGTCCAATGGCGCGCGCCCGATTGTTCGGGGCGAACGTGCCGCGCTGTGTCGCACGGCGGCGCAACCGGTGTGGTGTTGCTTCAATGAATTCACTGACGATGTATCTCATATACGGGTTGCCCGGCCTGGTGCTGCTCGTGTTGCACGTCCGCCGGCGGCGTCGTCTCGAGGCACTCAGTGTCAAGGCGCTGGAGAGCACCGGCGCCGCCGAGCCGGCGTCGCTTCACCCGGTCATTGATAACACGCGCTGCATTGGCTGCAGCTCGTGCATCAAGGCCTGCCCGGAGCAGTCGCACCACACGGTCCTCGGCATCGTCGACGGGCACGCCGTACTGGTGAGTCCCGGAGATTGCATCGGCCACGGCGCGTGCAAGACGATCTGTCCGGTCGATGCCATCAAGCTGGTGTTTGGCAGCGAGCGGCGTGGCGTCGACATTCCGATCCTTACGCCCAGCTTCGAATCGACGGTGCCCGGCATTTTCATCGCCGGTGAGCTTGGCGGGATGGGGCTCATCCGCAACGCGCTCGAACAGGGACGGCAGGCGGTCGAGGTGATCGCCGAGAAGCGCCGGGCGGGTGATGACCGCCTCGACCTGGTCATCGTCGGTGCGGGTCCCGCAGGCTTTGCGGCCACACTGACCGCGAAGGCCAAGGGCATGCGCTGCCTGACCGTCGAGCAGGAATCCCTCGGTGGCGCCGTCTATCAGTATCCGCGCGGCAAGCTGGTGATGACCGCACCGGCGACCGTGCCGCTCATCGGCAAGGTCAATTTCCGTCAGACCAGCAAGGAGGCACTGCTGCAATTCTGGCAGGAAGCCGAGCGCAAGACCGCTGTGAAGATCAATTATAAGGAGCGCGTCGAGGAGATCACTCGCGTGGGCGACGGCTTTACCGTCAAAACCAACCAGGGCACGTACCCAACGCGCAGCGTGCTGCTCGCGATCGGCCGCCGCGGTACGCCGCGCAAGCTGGGCGTGCCGGGTGAGGAGTTGCCCAAGGTGGTCTACCGGCTGATAGACCCGGATCAGTACAAGGGTCAGCACGTACTGGTGGTCGGCGGCGGCGACAGCGCGCTCGAGGCCGCCGCGAGCATTGCCGAGGCCGGCGGCGGCGGCGGCGTGGTGCTGTCCTACCGCGCGGCGGAGTTCGACCGCGCCAAGGCGCGTAATCGCGAGCGAATCAATGCGGCCGCGAAGAACGGCCAGCTTCAGGTCATGATGAAATCCAACGTGAAGCAGATCGACGCGGAGTCGGTGTCGATTGAAAAGGACGGCGCGATCTCCAAGGTCCGCAACGATGCGGTCATCGTGAGCGCGGGCGGGGTGTTACCCTCGGAATTCCTGAAGCGTGTGGGAATCACCGTCGAAACGAAGCATGGCACGGAGTAGGCAGGCGCTCCTTGCCGTGCTCGGCGTGCTGGCGGTCGGCGCGGCCCTGGCGGCCCCACGACAGCCCATACGACCGCCGGATCCGCTCGAGGGCGTGAAGACCGCGATCCGCCTCAAGAACTTCACCGAGGCCGCGACCGTGCTGCAACGGCTGGCCGCCGCCGGTAACGCCGAGGCGCAATATCTGCTCGCGGCGTTCTATCTCAACGGGGTGAACGGCCCGCGCGATGTCGCGCAGGCGAAGGCCTGGCTCGAGAAGTCCGCCGGCCAGGGGAACGCGCGCGCCGCATTCAGCCTGGCGAACCTGTTCGCCGACTCGGACCCTCCCGACAGCCAAGCGGCAGCGCACTGGCTGGCGCGCGCGCGACAGCTGGGTTTCAGCGCTCCCGCACAGGCGCCAGGCGCAGCCGTTGCGCAGCAGGCACCGCCGTCGAGTCTGCTGCCTGCTGCGCAACTGACTGATCCGGCGGTCAGGCGCGAAGCGCTGTGGCTCGCCGCCGGTGATGGTGACGTGCCGAGTCTCGAGATACTCGCGGATCCTGCGCTGGTGTCCGCGCGCGACGAATTCGGGCGTGGCGCGCTGGCGCGCGCAGCAGAGGCGGGTTCGGCCCCGGCCATTGCGCTGCTCATTCGCCGTGGCGCAGCGGTTGACGCCGCCGATCAGCATGGCGTCACGCCGCTGATGCTGGCGGCCGGCGCGGGCCAGCCGGCGGGCGTCGAAGCGCTGCTCGCGGCGCATCCCAACATCGGTGCGGTTGACAAGAGCGGCAACACGGCGTTGATGCACGCCGCCATGGGCGGCCGGCTCGCGGTGGTCGATCGGTTGCTGGCCGCCGGAGCGAGCGTCGCGCCCCGCGACGTGCAGGACTGGTCGGCGCTCGATTTTGCCGAGGTCAAGGGCGCGGCTGACGTCGTCGCGCGCCTGCGCGAGAAGGGCGCGACGGCCCTGCACCGCAGCGCCATCGTGTCGGAGAGCCCGCCGACTTCGGTGCAGAGAGCCCAGCGGGATCTGTACGCCGGCTGGCCGGACCTCGCCGTCGCCGCGAGTCGTGAGACCCCCGAGCTGCTGCACGCGGTGCTGGCGCGCGGCGCGGATCCGAATGCGACCACTCCCGACGGGATGCCGATCCTGACGGTGGCGGCGCTGAGCGGCACCGCTCCTCTGGTCGAGGCTTTGCTTGCCGCGGGAGCTCAGGCCACGCGCGCCGACCGGCGCGGTAACTCGGTGCTTCTCAACGCCGTGCGCATTGGCCGGGAAGACATTGTCGTCAGCATGTTGGCGCATGGTGTATCGCCGGACGGTCGTCGCGAGGATCCCGAGTCCCCGGTGCTGGCGGCCGCCAAGGCGGGGCAAGCCGGCATCCTGCGCGCGTTGCTCGCGGCCCACGCGCAGCCCGATGCGCGTGACGAGCATGGCACCAGTGCTCTGATGCTGGTTGCGCAGACTGCCGACTCGGAGTCGCTGCGGCGCCTGCTCGATGGCGGTGCTGCCGCAGAAGGCGTGGATAAGGCGGGTCGCACCGCGTTGTGGTACGCGGCACACGCGGGCAAGCTCGAGGCCGCCCGGCTGCTCCTGGAGCATGGTGCCAGCGCCGACCACACGGATACCGCCGGGGAGAGCGCATTCGCGGCGGCCTGCGGTGCCGGGGCCACTGCCATCGTGGATCTCATGCTCGCCAAAGGGCCGAAGCTCGAGGCGCGCACGGGGCGCGGCGATACGGCGCTGCTGCTGGCGGTGAACGCGGGCGCGGTGGAGATCGTCGACAAGTTGCTCACCCGGCGCGCCGACAAGGACATACAGAACGAGTTCGGCGACACCGCGCTCATTATCGCCAGCCGCAACGGCAATGCGGCTCTGGTGCAGCGCCTGCTGAAGGCCGGCGCCAGCACGCGGCTGCGCAACAAGGACCGCGCCAGCGCCGCGGACATAGCCCGTGCACGCGCCTTTTCGGCCATTTCCGAGCTGCTCAAGAACGCCTGAGGTTGCCACTGGCGACGCGCCATTTTCGGACCTGAATTTCCTCCCTTCGGCGTCCGAAAACGTCCGGGCTTTCCTCGTCTCCCGCTCTACAGTGCGGCGCGTATGCAACGGCCGACACGGCCGCGGGAGGCGCACCATGAAACTGAAAATCGGACCGGCGACGCTCGCGTGCGGCACGACACTCCTGGCCAGCGCCGCATTGCCGGCGCGCGCACAGACAGACCCTTCGCCCGCGCGTCCCGCCTACGTCGTCTATGACATCGGCACGCTGGGCGGAACGGTCGCTGTGGGCAACGGCATCAACAACATCGGCTGGATCAGCGGCGTGAGCACCACCGCGGAGGGGGCAGTTCACGCGGCTCTATGGAGCCCCGGCAGGGTCATCGACCTTGGCACGCTTGGGGGAGCGCACAGCGCGGTCGAATGGCCGGTGAAAAACAATCACGGCCTGGTCGTTGGCATCTCGGAGAGTGCCATGGTCGATCCCAACGGGGAAAAGTTCTCGTGCGACCCGGACTTCATCGCGACCCACGGACACACCTGTCTTCCCTTCCTGTGGCAGAACGGCGCGATCACTCAGCTGCCGCTGCTCGGCGGCAACAACGGCTTCGCGACCGGCATCAACAACTCCGGGCAGGCGGTCGGCTGGGCGGAAACGGCGCTCCACGATCCGAGCTGCGTGCTGCCGCAAGTGCTGCAGTTTGAAGCGGTGCTCTGGGGTCCGGGGACCCACCAGAAGCGCGTCCTGCCGCCCTTTCCCGGTGACTCGACTTCCGCCGCCACGGCCATCAACGATGCCGGTGAGGTTGTCGGTATCTCCGGGGACTGCGGAGATGCGGTCGGGGCCTTCAGTGCGCGGCACGCACTGTTGTGGGAGAAGGGCCGCCCCATGAAGCTGCCGACACTGGGTGGCAAGGGCTGGAACACGCCGATGGCGATCAACAACGCGGGCGTGGTGGTCGGGTTCTCCGATCTTGCGGGCGATGTGAACGGCGGGGTGCTACACCTTAATTTCCAGGCGTTCCTCTGGAGGCGGAGCGACGGCATCCAGAACCTGCACACGTTGCCCGGCGACGTGATCAGCGAGGCCACGGGCATCAATGACTTCGGCCAGATCGTCGGTACTTCCTTCGACGCGAGCTTCAATTCGCGCGTGTTCCTGTGGCAGGACGGCAGGATGTACGACCTCAACACCCTGCTGCAGCCGAATTCACCGCTGTACCTGCTGGCCAGCGGCGACATCAACGACCGCGGCGAGATCACCGGGCTCGCGTGCGTGGTGGAGGGCGGGGCGTGCAGCGCCGTCCTGCACGCCTTTGTCGCCATCATTGCGCCCGGGGTGTCGGCTAGCGCGGCAAGCGCACTGCCGGGCGCCGACGAAACGGCCGTGCGCCCCGGCGTACCCGCCGAAGTTCGCGAGCGTGTCCTGCAACACCAGCGCCTTGGGCACAGGACGCCGGCCGGCGCCGCTGCGCCATAAGCCGCGCAAATTCAGTTGCTTAGCGCCAACAGGGTGCAAAAAGCAGCCGGGGGCTGCGTTGCGTCGGCGCCTTGTCAGTACAATCGCGGTCGCAAACCCACGCCTGGGTGGCGAAATCGGTAGACGCAAGGGACTTAAAAAGAAATTGAGCACCCGGCTCGGAAACGGCCGGTGTGAATGGGGTCAAATTCGGTGGAACAGTAGCACGTCAAGGTGTCTGCAATACCGAGCTAAGCCCGGGTTGGCCCGGCCAGGGAAAGTGTAGAGACTTGATGGCCCCTGCCTAATCCGTGTGCGCGCAACGAGTGTTTACGGGACGGCAAAGGTAAAGTCCAGACCACAAATGCATGCGATGCGTGCAGCAGCGAAAGCTGTAGTGGTACGAAAATCCCTTGGGGGAGACCCCATGCCGGTTCGAGTCCGGCCCCAGGCACATGAGCACCCGTCCGTGCGGGCGTAACGCCAGCGCTCAGTGATGGAACGTCGCATCCGAGACTCGGTGATGCGGTCCGGGCAGACTCCTTGTAATGGTTGACTGCGTCGTATCGCTGTAAACGTGGCAGGCACCACTGCAGTTGGCCAGCTCACTGGCGGTGTAGTTG
>JBGPKC010000081.1:0-10644 GCA_041485725.1 Steroidobacteraceae bacterium | reverse complement strand
CCCGGACGTGTTCAACGTGCTGCTGCAGGTGCTGGACGACGGGCGTCTCACCGACGGCCAGGGGCGCACGGTCGACTTCCGCAACACCGTCATCATCATGACCTCGAACCTGGGCTCGCAGATCATCCAGGAGTACGCGGGCGAGAAGAACTACACCAAGATGAAGAGCGCGGTGATGGAGGCCGTGCAGCAGAGCTTCCGGCCGGAGTTCATCAACCGCATCGACGACATCGTGGTCTTCCATCCGCTCGGCACACGCCAGATCCGCGCGATCGTCGACATCCAGATCCTCTACCTGCGCAAGCGCCTGGCTGAGCGCAACATGGATCTCACGCTCGACGACGGCGCCCGCGACCTCCTCGGGGAGGCCGGCTTCGATCCGGTGTATGGCGCACGGCCGCTGAAGCGCGCCATCCAGCAGCAGATCGAGAATCCCCTGGCGCAGAAGATCCTGCAGGGAGAGTTTGTGCCCGGGGACCGCATCCGCATCGCGGCACACGACGGCCAGCTCACCTTCTCAAAGATGGATGAGCGCAAGGCCGGCCGCGGTTAACCAAAGGCACGCGTTATAATCGCCGCAGCACCTACAAGACAACAACCAATGCCGTTCTACGAATACGAATGCCAGGCCTGCAAGTTCTACACCGAGGTCATGCAGAAAATCACCGATGCGCCGCTGGCCAGGTGTCCGTCGTGCGGCAAGCGCGCGCTCAAGAAACTGCTGTCGGCACCGGTGTTCCGCCTCAAGGGGGCCGGCTGGTACGAGACCGACTTCAAGTCCGCGCAGGAGAACAAGCGCAACCTGGTCGGCGCCGACAAGGAGGAGTCGAAGCCTGACGTCAAGGCGCAGCCGACCGATGGCAAGCCTGCAGCGCAGGAGGCCAAGGACTCGAAGCCTGCGGACGCGAAGCCCGCGGAGCCGAAGGCGGCGGCGCCCAAGACAGCCGCTGCGGGCGGTGCCGCCCCAGCGCGCAACCGGGTGAGCGTAGCCGGCAAGTCGGCGCGGGCCGCCGCGGCCCGCAAGCCGACGCGGGCCTCCAAGTCTAAGGGCGCGCGCCGGCGGCGGCGCTAGCCATGAACGTCGTCGCCAGAAAATGGAGCGTGCGGCGCTACCTGGTCGCCGGGGTGCTGGTGTGGCTGCCGATACTCGCCACCATCTGGGTGGTGAGTTTCATGCTGCGTATCATGGACAGCACGCTGCTGCTGTTGCCGCCCGCCTACCGACCCGAGGCGCTGGTGGGCTTCTCGCTCCCCGGGGTCGGGGCGCTGTTTGCACTGATCGTGCTGCTGCTCACAGGACTTCTGGTCACGAACTTGATCGGCCGGCGCCTGGTCGTCTGGGGCGAGGACCTGCTCAATCGCATCCCGCTGGTGCGCACGGTGTACGGCGGCGTCAAGAGCTTCGCCGAAAGCGTCTTCTCGCAATCCAACTCCTTTCGCCAGGTGGTGATGGTGGAGTACCCGCGTGCGGGGACCTGGAGCATCGGCTTCCTCACCGCGGAGGATGTTCCGGAGATCAGCGACAAGCTGGGTGAGCCGCACGCGGCGGTGTATATCTCCGCAGCGCTCAATGCCACCGCCGGCTACCTGGTGTTCGTGCCGCGCCGGCAGGTGGTCGCGCTCGACATGTCGGTGGATGAGGCCATGAAAATGATCATCACCTGCGGTGTGGTGGTCCCCCATGCTGCCCATGCGGACGCGCTCAAAGCCCGGCTGGCGAAACCCGCCGCCTGAGGCACGGCCGTCGTGAAGGCGATGCGCCTGGTGGCGCCGGGCGCGGCGCTCGCGCCGGCCGAGGTGACCCTGCCGCCGCCGCGCGGGCAGGAGCTGCGGCTCACGGTGCAGGCCTGCGGGGTGTGCCGCACGGATCTGCATCTGCTCGACAACGAGCTGCCGGACATCCGCTTCCCCGTGACGCCGGGGCACGAGATCGTCGGCATCGTCGCCGCCCTCGGACCTGAGGTCACACAGTTTCACATCGGCGATCGAGTGGGCGTGCCGTGGCTCGGCTACACCTGCGGCGCGTGCGAATATTGCCGCGCCGGAAGCGAGAATCTGTGTGAGCGGGCGCGCTTCACCGGGTACAGCTGCGACGGGGGTTACGCGCAGGAGGTGCTTGCCGATGCGCGCTACTGCCTGGCGCTGCCGGGTCAGGGGGCCGCCGCTGAACTCGCGCCGCTGCTGTGCGCGGGGCTGATCGGCTATCGCGCCTACCGTGTCGCGGGCGAGCCGCGCAACCTCGGCCTCTATGGCTTCGGCGCCGCGGCGCATCTGCTCGCCCAGGTGGCCCGCGGGCAGGGCCGGCGCGTGTTCGCGTTCACGCGCCCGGGGGATGCAGCCGGCCAGCGCTTCGCGCGCGAACTGGGCGCGGTGTGGGCCGGCGGCTCTGACGAGCGGCCGGGCGAGCGGCTCGATGCCGCCATTGTGTTTGCGCCGGTCGGGGCGCTCATTCCCGCCGCGCTCGCCTGCGTACGTCCCGGCGGGCGCGTGGTATGCGCCGGCATTCACATGAGCGATGTGCCGGCGTTTCCGTACCGGCTGCTGTGGGGCGAGCGTTCGGTGTCCTCGGTCGCCAATCTCACCCGCACCGACGGGCGGGAATTCCTCGCTCTCGCCACGCGCATGGGCCTGGTAGCCACGGTGGAGCGCTTTGCGCTCAGCGAGGCGAATCTCGCCCTGCAGCGGCTGCGTAGCGGGGCGCTGCAGGGGGCCGCAGTGCTGGAGATGCCTGCCGATTGAGCTGCGCTTGCGGGCGTACAGGCGGCTCCGTAACATCGCGCGCCTCGTGCGCTCACATTACTGCGGACAGGTTAACGAGAAGCTCCTCGGCCAGGAGGTCACCGTGGCCGGCTGGGTGCACCGCCGGCGCGATCACGGCGGAGTCATTTTCGTCGATCTGCGCGATCGTGAGGGGCTGTTGCAGATCGTGTTTGACCCCGGCGCCGCCTCGGTCTTCGGGGAAGCCGAGCGCCTGCGCAACGAGTTCGTGGTGCGGGTGACAGGCAGGGTGCGCGAGCGGCCGACAGGCACGGTGAACCCGAACCTGGCTTCCGGACGGGTGGAACTGGTGGCGCGGGAGCTTGAGCTGCTGAACCGCTCCGAGCCGCTGCCATTCCAACTGGATGAGCAGGTCGGTGAGGAGGTGCGGCTGCGCTATCGCTATCTTGACCTGCGTCGCGAGGTCATGAGCCAGCGCCTGCGGCTGCGCTTTTCGCTCACGCGCTCGATGCGCGCCTGGCTCGACGCACACGGCTTCATCGACCTCGAGACCCCGATGCTCACCAAGGCGACGCCCGAGGGCGCGCGCGATTACCTGGTGCCGAGCCGCACCCATCCGGGCAAGTTCTTCGCGCTGCCGCAATCGCCGCAGATCTTCAAGCAGCTGCTGATGATTGCGGGTTTCGATCGCTACTACCAGATCGTGCGCTGCTTCCGCGACGAGGATCTGCGTGCCGACCGCCAGCCGGACTTCACCCAGCTGGACATCGAGACCTCGTTCCTCAGCCAGGACGACATCATGAGACTCATGGAAGACCTGGTGCGCCATTTCTTCAGGGAAGTGCTGGGGACGGAGCTCGCCGATCCCTTCCCGCGCATCACCTATGCGCAGGCCCTGCGCCGCTACGGGTCCGACAAGCCCGACCTGCGCATCGCGCTGGAGCTGGTCGACGTCGCCGACCTGGTGAAGGACTGCGACTTCAAGGTGTTCGCGGGCCCGGCGAAGGACAGCCAAGGGCGGGTCGCGGCGCTGCGCGTGCCGGGCGGCGGCGCGATGCCGCGTTCGCAGATCGATGACTGCACGGCGTTTGTTGCCCGCTACGGCGCGCGCGGACTTGCGTACATCAAGGTGAACGAGCGCGCCCGGGGGCGCGAGGGGCTGCAGTCCCCGATCATCAAGTTCCTCAGTGATGCGGCGCTGGCCGGCATCCTCGAGCGCACCGCTGCCGCCGACAACGACCTGATTTTCTTCGGCGCCGACACGGCCAAGGTCGTCAACGACTCCCTCGGCGCGCTGCGCCTGAAGATCGGTCAGGATCTGAAGCTGGTGCAGCCGGGCTGGCGGCCGCTGTGGGTGGCCGACTTCCCGATGTTCGAGTGGGACGCGGACGAGAAGCGCTGGGTCGCCATGCACCACCCGTTCACGGCGCCCCAGAACGATGACCCGGCGGCGCTGCGCGCGCAGCCCGGCGAGGCGCTCGCCCGCGCCTACGACCTGGTGTTGAACGGCGCGGAGATTGGCGGCGGCTCGGTGCGCATCCACCGCCAGGAGATGCAATCCACGGTGTTCGACCTGCTCGGGATCGCCCCCGAGGAGGCGCACAAGAAATTCGGCTTCCTGCTCGATGCGCTCAAGTTCGGCGCACCGCCGCACGGCGGCATCGCCTGTGGGCTCGATCGCCTCGCCATGCTGATGACCGGCGCCGACAGCATCCGCGAAGTGATTGCCTTCCCGAAGACCCAGACGGCCGCGGATCTGCTCACCGATGCGCCGACGGAAGTGAGCGAAGCGCAGCTGCGCGAGCTGCACGTACGGGTGCGCGTGCCGCAGCCTTGAATCTGACGCACGTGGTCTACGTGCATGGCCTGTGGATGCCGGGTCAGGAGTCCCTCATCCTGCGTCACCGGCTCGCGCACGAGTTCGGCCTCTCGCTGCAGGCGTTCCGCTATTCCGCCGCCTCTTCCACCATGAACAACGTTACCGAGCGGCTCGCCAGCTTGGTGCGCGAGCTGCAGGCGCCGGCGGTACATTTTCTCGGTCACAGCCTGGGCGGACTGGTCATCTATCGCTTCCTGGAGCGCTTTCCCGAGCAGCCTCCCGGCCGTGTGGTGTTCCTCGGCACACCCTGCGTGGCAAGTCGCGCGGCGCAGAGCGCCGCCAGCTTCGCCCCGGTCGTGCATCTCATGGGGCAGTCGGTCGCGCAGGAGCTGTTGCAGCCACACGAGCGGCGCTGGGTGCATGCGCGGCCGCTCGGCATCATTGCCGGCAGCCAGCCGCTCGGCGTGGGGCAGCTGCTCGCGGGTTTCGCCGAGCAGAACGACGGCACGGTCGCGGTAAGCGAAACGCGCATGCCCGGCGCCACCGATCACATCGTGCTGCCGGTCAGTCACCTGGGGATGCTGCTGTCCGCGCGCGTGGCGCGCGAGACGGGGACGTTCCTCACGCAGGGGCGGTTTGCGCTTCGCTAGGCCCTTAGCCTCGCTGCGCCGCATCCAGCAGCCGCCGCAGGCGATAGAGCACTTCCAGCGCAGCCTTTGGCGACAGCTCATCCGGGTCGAGACTTGCGAGCGCCGCGCGGAATTCATCCTCCGCGGCCCTGCGTGCAGGCGTCTCCGTGGCGGTAGCGAACAACGGCAGTTCCGTTTGCGCCGCGGGTCCGTCGCGGCCGTTGGCCGATGCGCGCTCGCGATCGCGCTGCGACTCCAGTGCCTCGAGGTAGCGCCGTGCCTCGCCGATCACGCTCACCGGCACGCCTGCGAGCTGCGCCACCTGCAGGCCATAGCTGCGATTGGCGGGCCCGTCCTTCACCGCGTGCAGGAATACGATTGTCTCGCCGTGCTCGGTCGCGTCCAGGTGCACGTTGGCGCAGCCGTCGACTTCAGTGGCGAGTGTCGTGAGCTCGAAGTAGTGCGTGGCGAACAGCGTAAAGGCCCGCACGCGCGCGGCGATGTCGCGCGCCATCGCCCAGGCGAGCGACAGACCATCGAAGGTACTGGTGCCGCGGCCGATCTCATCCAGCAGAATGAGACTGCGCGCGGTGGCGTTATGCAGGATGTTGGCCGCTTCCGTCATCTCCACCATGAAGGTGGAGCGTCCGCCGGCGAGATCATCCGTCGCCCCGATGCGCGTAAAGATACGATCCAGCGGACCTAACACGGCGCGCTCGGCGGGCACGTAGCTGCCCACGTGCGCCAGCAGCGCAATGAGCGCCGCCTGGCGCATGTAGGTCGACTTCCCGCCCATGTTGGGACCGGTGATGATGAGCATGCGGCGGTCGGCGTCGAGGCGCAGATCGTTGGGCACGAACGGCGCGTCCGAGAAGCGCTCGACCACGGGGTGACGCCCGCCGTCGATGGCAATACGCGCCTCGGTCACCAGCTCAGGGCGCGTCCACTCGAGCACGCAGGCGCGCTCGGCCAGGCTGGTGAGCGCATCGAGCTCGCCGAGCGCGCCGGCGGTGGTCTGCAGCGGACCCAAGGAGTCGATCAGCTGCGTCAGAACCTCCTCGTACAACTGCTTCTCGCGCCCCAGCGCCTGGTCGCGTGCGCCCAGCACCCGGTCCTCGAAGCGCTTCAGCTCCTCGGTGACGAAGCGCTCCGCGGATTTCACCGTCTGGCGCCGGATGTAGTCCCTGGGTACCCGCTCGGCATCGCGGCGGGCGATCTCGATGAAGAATCCCTGCACGCGGTTGTAGCCGACCTTGAGGGTGGCGACTCCGGTGCGTTCGCGTTCGCGCCTCTCGAGCTCGAGCAGGAAGGCGTCGGTGTGGGTCGCAATGCGCCGCAGCTCATCGAGCTCGCGATCGTAGCCGCTCGCGATGACATCACCCTCGCGCACCAGGGTGGCGGGCTCGGCGGCGATGGCGGATGACAGCAGAGTCACCACGTCCTCATGCTCATGCGTGCGAGCGCGCAGCTCCTGCAGGAGCGGCGCGTCGAGCGTGGCGAGAGCCGCGCGCACTGCCGGCACAGCGCCGAGCGAAGTGCGCAACTGTGTGAGGTCGCGCGGCCGCGCGGAGCGCAGCGCTACCCGCGAGAGGATGCGCTCGACATCGCCGACACCCTTGAGATGGCCGCGCACGGGGTTGAAGCTGCGCGCCTCGATCAGGGCGCCGAGGGCGTGGTACCTGGCGCGCAGCAGCGGGTGGGTGGTCAGCGGGCGGTTGAGCCAGCGGCGCAGCTGCCGTGAGCCCATGGCGGTGACGCAGCTGTCGATGACGGCGAACAGCGTCGCGTCTTCGCGGCCGCTCAGGCTGACGTCGAGCTCGAGATTGCGGCGGCTGGCGGCATCCAGCATCAGCGCCTCGCTCCGCTCCTCGACGTGCAGTGCGCGGATGTGCGGCAACGCCGACTTCTGCGTGTCGCGCACGTACTGCAGGAGCGCCCCGGCGGCACGGATTGCGAGCGGCAGATCATCCGCGCCGAAGCCCTTCAGATCGAGCGTGCCGAGCTGGTCGGTCAGCAGACGCGAGGCGCTGGCGAGCTCAAAGTGCCACGGCGGACGCATCCGCAGTGCCGTGCCCGATCGCGTGACGGGCTCGACGCCCGCGCCCTCCGCGAGCAGCAGCTCCGCGGGCTTCAGCCGCTCGAGCTCGGCGGCGAGCGCCTGGCGCCCCTCGCCCTGCAGCACCGTGAAGCGCCCGGCCGCGAGATCGAGCCACGCGAGCCCGAAGCCGGCGCCCTCGCGCGCCACAGCGCCGACCAGGGTGTCCCGCCGCTCCTCCAGCAGCGCGGTGTCCGTCACGGTGCCGGGCGTGACGATGCGCACCACCTGGCGCTCCAGGGGTCCCTTTGAGGTCGCCGGGTCCCCCAGCTGCTCGCAGATCGCGACGCTCTCGCCTTTGCGCACGAGTCTGGCGAGGTAGCTGTCCACGGCGTGGAACGGCACCCCCGCCATCGGGATCGGTTCGCCGGCGGACTGCCCGCGCGCGGTGAGGGTGATGTCGAGGAGCGCCGCGGCACGGCGGGCATCCTCGTAGAACAGCTCGTAGAAATCGCCCATCCGGTAGAACAGCAGGATGTCCGGATGCTGGCCCTTGATACGCAGGTACTGCTGCATCATCGGCGTGTGCTGCGAGCGGACCGCGTCGTTCATGGTGCGCGAAGGCTACCGCAAGACGACCCTCATTGGGTGCGGGCTTCGGTGGCAGAGGCTACCGTCGCGGGTCGCGCCTGGGTTAGCCTCGCACCCATGGTGAGCGATCCTGAGATCTACGAGCTGGCTGCGCGCGTCGGCCACAAGCTGCACGCTGCCGAGCGGCGCATTGTCACCGCCGAGTCCTGCACCGCCGGCTGGGTCGCCAAGGCGCTCACCGACGTGCCCGGCAGTTCGCAGTGGTTCGAGTGTGGCTACGTGACCTATTCCGATGCCGCGAAGGTGCGCGACCTGGGGGTGGCGGCGCGCACGCTCGAGAGCTTCGGCGCCGTGAGCGAGCAGACCGTGCGGGAGATGGCCGAAGGGGCGCTGCGCGTTTCCGGCGCCAATGTGGCGCTGGCGGTCACCGGCATTGCCGGTCCTGATGGCGGCACGCCCGGCAAACCGGTCGGCACTGTGTGGTTCTGCGCGGCCGCCCGTCAGGCGCGGGCGATCGACATCATCGCCGAGGAGAAGCTCTTCGGCGGGGATCGCGCGTTCGTGCGCAGCCGTTCGGTGCAGCATGCGCTGCGGCTCATCCTGCGGCTCGACCTGCCGGTGCGCCTGGAAGCCACGCCGCGCACGGATGCAGTTTGAGCGGCGGCGGACAGTCGCCGGCGCCGCTGGCGCGCGAGCCGACACGGCGGCTGTTCTTTGCGCTGTGGCCGGATGCGCAGCAGCGCGGCGCGCTTCACTCCGCGACACGTCAGTGCGTCAGTTCCTGCGGCGGCCGTCCGGTGCCGGAGCAGAGCCTGCACGTGACCCTCGCGTTCCTCGGCGCTGTGCCCGAGGGTCGCGTTCCGGAGCTTGACCGGATCGCGCGCCGGGTCGCGGACGCATTTCCGGCGCGTGCGCAGCCGCTGCTCCTCAACTTCGATCGCCTGGCGCACTGGGCGAGACCGCAGCTCCTGTGCGCGCTCGGCACCGAGGAGCCCGCGGCTGACACGGATGCGGCAAACGCGCCGGCGCTTGCGGCGACGCTCAAGAACGAAACCGTGGCCGCGGGGTTTAGTCCGGATCTCAAGCCCTTCCGCGCGCATGTCACCGTGGCGCGCAAGGTTGTGCATGCGCCACCCGCGCTCGCTCTGCAACCGGTGCTGTGGCGCTTCGACGCGTTCGCGCTGATCGAGAGCCGCACAGACCCCGCCGGCCCCGTATACAGTGTTATTGAATCGTATTTACTGGTTAAGGCGGAGAAAGCGCGCTAGTCGCTGCAAAACGGCGCCTCGCTCGCGCACCGGCCACCCGATGTTTATGTGATAATTGCGACCGGGAAATTTCCTCGCTCCCCGCCACACTCTCGGGAATCTCGCAGATGGAAGAAAACCGCAAGAAGGCGCTCGCCGCCGCACTGGGACAGATCGAAAAGCAGTTCGGCAAGGGCTCGGTGATGCGCCTGGGCGACGCCGCGGCGAGCTACGAAGTGGAGACGGTGTCCACCGGTTCGCTCGGACTCGACATCGCCCTGGGTGTCGGCGGCCTGCCGCGCGGCCGGGTGGTGGAGGTCTTCGGGCCCGAGGCTTCCGGCAAGACCACGCTCACCCTGCAGGTCATCGCCGAAGTGCAACGCGGTGGCGGCACGGCCGCGTTCGTCGATGCGGAGCACGCGCTCGATCCCTCGTACGCCGAGAAGCTCGGCGTGAACATCAACGATCTGCTGGTGTCGCAGCCGGATACCGGCGAGCAGGCACTGGAAATCACCGACATGCTGGTGCGCTCGAACGCAGTCGACATCGTCGTGATTGATTCCGTGGCCGCTCTCACACCCAGGGCCGAAATCGAAGGCGAGATGGGCGAGATGCAGGTCGGCCTGCACGCGCGTCTCATGTCGCAGGCGCTGCGCAAGCTCACCGGCAACATCAGCCGCTCGAACACCATCGTCGTCTTCATCAACCAGATGCGCATGAAGATCGGCGTGATGTTCGGCAACCCCGAAACCACCACCGGCGGCAACGCGCTGAAGTTCTATGCCTCGGTGCGCCTCGACATCCGGCGCATCGGTGCGATCAAGAACGGCGAGGAAGTCACCGGTAACATGACGCGCGTCAAGGTGGTGAAGAACAAGGTCGCGCCGCCGTTCCGGGAGGCGGAGTTCGAGATCATGTACGGGCAGGGCATCTCACGCGAGGGCGAGATCATCGAGCTCGGCAGCTCGCTGGGGATCATCGAAAAGTCAGGCGCCTGGTACGCCTACAAGGGCAGCCGCATCGGCCAGGGCAAGGACAACGCGCGCGCGTACCTGCTGGCGAACAAGGAGGTCGCGCGCGAGATCGAGGAGCAGGTGAGGGCGCGCCTGCTGCCGCCGCGACCGCAGCGCAACGTCGAACAGGCCGTCAATACGGCCTGAACCGCCGCGGAGCTACGATCCCGGCGGATGACCCAAGTTTTGCCGCTGCAACCGTTGCGCGGCCTCCTGGGCCTGCTCTTGGGTGCTCTTCAGCTGCTGCGCGGTGCTGCAGTTCATCTTCCCTTCGAGACGTGAACCGAGAACCTCCTCCCTGCGGCAGAACACTTTCTCGCCGTGGCGCATTTGCATCCGGTAGCCCGCAGCCAGGAGGCGCCGCTCCTCGGGGTCGATTGCCGGTGTGGCGGCAGCGGCCGGGGCGGCTTGCGGCGTGGCGGGAGCGGGGGTAGCAGCGGGAGCCGCCGTGGCTGCCGGCGCGGAGGGAGCGCTCGGGGCTGAGGGCGGGCTCGGGGGTGATGCCGTGGGTGACGGATCGGCGAGAGCGAGAGAGATTCCGCCGAGGGCCATGCCCGCCAGCGCTCCAACAACGAAACGCATGATCGTTCCT
>JBGPKC010000080.1:0-10889 GCA_041485725.1 Steroidobacteraceae bacterium | reverse complement strand
GGCTTCGTGCTCGACCCAGCCGGAAGCGGGGTAGTGCTGCTCGAACTCGCGACGCGCGATGGCCACGGCGCGTGCCTTGGCATCAAACACGATGGCGCGCGTGGAGGTGGTGCCCTGGTCGATGGCGAGGACGTGCTGCGGGTGGCTCATGGATTCACGCTACCAGACGCCACAGAAAAATGCGTACCGCACGGATCATGACGGTGCTGGTGCTGACGGTGGGGCGCCATATGGCCGGTTTCGCCTATGGCGGCTATTTCGAAGTTACGCCGGTCGATCGCGCCTATCGCGACGCGGGCATGGTGTACGCCAAGCTCGACTCTCTCGATGAGCTGATTCGCAAGCTGTCCGGGATGCCGCTGCTTTACGAGCCAGGTGAGCGCTGGGTCTACAGCTTCGCCGCGGAAGACTACCTGCGCTTTGCGCAAATGCTGCTGCAGGCAAGCGCGCACGATAAATGGGTTGCGACGGTCGCGTGAGCTATATATTATCGACACCATAATATTACAGCCCGGATTTCTCGACGCGTGTTCCCGAACCGCGAAACGAACCTTTCGCCCGCGCGCCGTCCCGGCGCGCCGTCCGGCACGGCGCAATGCCTTTTTCGGATAGAGCCATTCATTTTCTCGACTTTGACTGGTCCTGCGTCTGTGGAAGTCTGTAACCGAGCTTCCGGAGACGAGCGCCAGTAGTTCGCGAGCAACAATCATCGGGGGAGGTATCTGCATGAAGCCCAGCACGAAGGTCTCACGTGCGGTCGCGGCCATATTGAGTGCGCACGCCGCCCAGGCGGTGTTCGCCGCGGAACCGGCCGGCGAAACGCCGTCCGCATCGTCCGGTGCCCTGCAGGAAGTCATCGTCACCGCCAACCGGCGTACCGAGAACCTGCAGGACGTGCCTATCGCGATCCAGGCGCTCACGGGGGAGACGCTCAAGCAGCTGAACGTCGCGACGTTCGACGACTATGTGAAGTACCTGCCGAACGTGACCGCGAGCAGTAACGGCCCGGCGCAGGGCCAGATCTACATGCGCGGACTTGCGACGACCCAGGACGGCAGTCAGTCATCCGGCGCGACCGGGAGCTTCCCCAACGTCGCGGTGTACCTGGATGAGCAGTCGGCACAGCTGCCAGGGCGCAATCTGGACATATATGCGGCCGACATCGAGCGCATTGAGGTGCTGGAGGGCCCGCAGGGGACGCTGTTCGGAGCCGGAGCGCAGGCGGGCGTCATCCGCTACATCACCAACAAGCCGAAGATCAACGTCACCGAAGCGAACTTCACCGCGGGTTACGCGACCACCGCCCACGGCCGCAATTCCAACAGCTTTACCGGCGTGCTCAACCTGCCCGTGATCACCGACACGCTGGCGGTGCGTGCCGCCATTTATAATGACTCACGCGGCGGCTATCTCGACAACGTTCCCGGATCCTTCACCCGCAACCCGACCGACGTCGGCATTGCATACTTTTTCTGTCCGCAAACGGGCGGTACGCCCCCCACCCCCGGATACGCGCCGTATCTCAACGGCGCCGGCACCTGCATCGGCGGCAATGGCCGCACGATCATATCCCCGGGGGTGGTGCCCAAGGCACCGACCATCAACAACGACAACATCGTAGGTCGCGCCATCAATCCGACCCTTTACAAGGGTTTCCGCCTCTCGGGGCTCTACGACATCAACGACAACTGGAACCTGCTCGTCTCGCAGTCGTACCAGGATGTGCATACGGACGGTGTGTTCTCCGAGATGCCGTTCGGTCCGAGCGGCCAGGTGCTGCCGGACCTGTCGGTGGTGCAGTTCAACCCGTCGTGGAACGACGATCGCTTCACCAACACGGCCTGGACGGTCGACGGCCGCATCGATGCGCTCAAGGTCGTGTACACCGGCGGTTACCTGGTCCGTAACGTCGAGCAGGTGCAGGACTACACCAACTACGCGCGCGGCAAGTACGCCGATTACTACCAGTGCCGGCTGCCGGGCACGCCGTTTGCGGGATATAACTCCGCGGTAGGCGGCTACCAGAAGGTCAATCCGGCCGATCCCGGTGAGTGCTTCTCGCCGAGCACGACTTTCCACGTCCTGGAGCGCAATACCCACCAGAATCACGAGCTGCGCGTCAGCACCCCGGACGACTGGCGCATACGTGCCATCGGCGGACTGTTCTATGAGGATTTCCTGGTGCAGGACCAATCCGACTGGCTCTACAAGACGACGCCCAACGGGATTTACGGCACCAGCTTCAACCCGCTGCAGGCGCCGGCGAATTCCTCGGCCAACAACCACAACGTGCGCGCCGACAGCGTGGCGTTTTACGACGATGTCCAGCGCGGCTTCAAGCAGAAAGCGATCTTCGCCTCGCTTGACTTCGAGCTCGTTCCCAAGACCCTGACGCTCACCGCCGGCACGCGCTACTACCGCATGGACACCTTCGAGGTCGGCGCGAAGTCCGGCAGCTACGGCTGCCGGCCCGGCGGCATCTACAGTGCCGCCAGCGTGCCCAACCCGTGTCCGCTCGCGACCAATCTCGACACGATTCCGGTGCCTGCGGGTAACTCCGCGTATTCGGACACGGCTACCGGCCTGCACAAGCTCTACACCGGGTTCAAGAGCCGCGTGAACCTGACGTGGAAAGTGACGCCGGATGCGCTGGTCTATGGCACGTGGTCGCAGGGCTTCCGGCCGGGCGGCTTCAATCGCGGCTCGGGCTTCGTCGGCGGCAGCTCACCGCTTGCCGGCGTGTTCCTGGTGCCGATCGGTTTCGCGCCCGATGTTCTCACCAACAAGGAAATCGGGTGGAAGACCGAGTGGCTGGAGCATCGCCTGCAGTTCAACGGCGCGATCTATCGGGAGGACTGGAAGAACGTGCAGATCGGGATCTTCGACCCGGGGGTCACCGGTAACCTGACGTTCACCACCAACGGGCCCAACTACCGCGTCAAGGGCGTCGAGACCGAGCTGGTGGCGCGCGTGACCCAGCAGTTCACCGTCACCGGCTCGGCCAGCTGGAACAGCAGCGAGCTCGTCAACTCGCCGACCCTCCTCGACAAGAACGGCAATCCGATCACCATCGCCAACCCCTACGGATCTCAGGGAAGTCCGCTGGCCGGGTCGCCGCCGTTCCAGGGTAACCTGCGTGCGCGCTATGAATGGGATTTCAACAACTACAACGCCTTCGTGCAGGTCGCGGGCACGCGTCAGGCGCACTCCTTTGCCACGACGGATCGCTTGAGCCACGAGTTGAGCACCACGGTCGGTCAGGTCGGACCGTCCATCGCCTACGACCAGCCCGGCTTCTCGACGTTGGACGCCGCGGCGGGCCTCGCGAAGGATGCCTGGAGCATGCAGTTCTATGGGAGCAACCTGACCGACAAGCGGGCGAATCTCTCCACGAACTATAACCAGTGGATCAGGATGACCACGGTGAACCGCCCGCGCACCCTCGGATTGACGGTCAGTTACCAGTTCAAGGGCCAGTAGCCTCGCCGGGCGCTCGCGAGGGCGCGAGTTGGCTAGAATCCGGGGCGGGCAGCGATCCCCGCCTCGTTTTCATGCAAGGACCCACCATGGCCGCGCAGTCGCAGCCGCCCGTGTCGCGCGTCGAAGCCGAAGTGCGGCGCGCGCGCGCCCTCATGGAGCAACGCCAGTTCGCCCCCGCGCTGGCCCTCGCACAGACGCTGCTCGCGGAGGTGCCCGAGAACCGCGATGTGCTTTATCTGATCGCCGCCGGCGAGCGCTACCTCGGTCGCATTCCCGAAGCGCTGCGCACGCTGGAGCGCCTGGAGGCGCTGCATCCGCAGTACGCGCGGCTGTTTCAGGAACGCGGCCATTGCTACCGCTCGCTCGGCAACAGCGCCGCGGCGATTGCCGCCTATCAGCGCGCGGTTGCGTTGAATGAGGCGCTGCCGGCGAGCTGGAAAGCGCTCCAGGAGCTGCTGCGCGCGGCCGGACGCAACGCCGAGGCTGAGCATGCCAGGGCGCTGGCGGAATATCTCGCCCGGCTGCCGCCGGCCATCATCAGTGCCTCGAGCCTGTTCGCCGAGGGCGATTTTCTTAACGCCGAACAGATCGTACGGCAGTTCCTGCAGACGCAGCCGGACCACATCGAGGGCATGCGACTGCTGGGACGAATCGGCATGAAGCTCGACGTGCTCGATGATGCGGAATTCCTGCTCGAGAGCGTGCTGGTGTTCGCTCCTGACTATCACGCGGCCCGCTACGACTATGCCGAGGTCCTGTGCCAGCGCCACAAGTACGCCCAGGCTCTCAAGGAAGCGCAACGCCTGCGGCAGTGGGAGCCGAAGAATCGCAACTTCCGCATCCTGTATGCCAACGCCTGCGTGGGTCTCGGCGATCACGAAAGAGCACTGGCCATGTACCGCGAGCTTCTGGGGGATGCGCCGCAGAATCCGCAGGAGCTGCACCTGTCGATTGCGCACGCGCTGAAGACCCTCGGCAGACAGCCCGAGGCGATCGCGGCCTATCGGGCCGCGGCGGCCGCGCAGCCGAGCTTCGGCGACGCGTACTGGAGCCTGGCAAACCTCAAGACTTACCGCTTCACCGAGGAGGAACTGACTCGCATGCGCGCCGAGGAGGCACAGGCGGGCGTCTCCCTGATCGACCGCTACCACCTGTGCTTTGCGCTCGGCAAGGCGCTGGAGGATCGTGCTGCCTACGCGGAGTCATTCCAGTATTACGAGCGCGGCAATGAGCTGAAAAGGACTGAGACGCGCTACAAACCGGGCTTGCTCGAGCGCGACGTGCGTCTGCAGATCTCGGTCTGCACCTCTGGGCAATTCACGGCGCGCCAGGGCGTGGGATGCGCGCGCCCGGACCCCATATTCATCGTGGGCCTGCCGCGTGCGGGCTCGACCCTCATCGAGCAGATCCTCGCGTCCCACTCGCGCGTCGAGGGCACGATGGAGCTCGCCGACATCCCGCGGCTCGTGCAGCACCTGAACGGCAGGCATCACCTGGATGCTCCGCCGCGCTACCCCGCGGTCCTGCCGGAGCTCACTGCAGAGCAACTGCAGCGTTACGGGGAGAAGTTCATTGCCGACACACAGGTCTATCGGACCGACAGGCCGTATTTCATCGACAAGATGCCGAACAACTTCCGGCACATCGGGCTGATCCACCTGATCCTGCCGAACGCTAAAATCATCGACGCCCGGCGCGAGCCGATGGCCTGCTGCTTCAGCAACTTCAAGCAGCTGTTCGCCTCGGGGCAGGAGTTCACTTACGGCCTTGAGGACATCGGCCGATATTACCGCGCTTACGTCGAGCTCATGGCGCACTGGGACGCGGTACTTCCCGGGACGGTTCTGCGCGTGCACCACGAAGAGCTGGTCGAGGACCTCGAGCACCACGTTCGCCGGATTCTCGACTTCGTCGGCTTGGACTTTGAGCCGGCGTGTCTCGAGTTCTACAAGACCGAGCGCAGTATCCGGACCGCGAGTTCCGAGCAGGTGCGGCAGCCCATTTACAAGGAGGGGATCGAGCAATGGCGGAACTTCGAACCCTGGCTCGAGCCCCTCAAAGCCGCACTGGGTGAGCTCGCCGCGAGCTGATGCATTCACGAAGCCCCTATGCAGGCAACTGCTTCCCTGGCGGCCCGCGGAGGGGGCCGCTGTCGCAGATGCGCCACAAAGTCGTCTGCGCGAGGCTCGCGGCTGATGGTACGATCCGCGCTGCGCGAGTATGTACCGCTCGGATGACGGGTTTATTCAAGCATCGCCGGGGGGAGTGGTATAGAAGGTCGACAGGGGACCCGCTTTGCTCTGGCGGGACGCGTTCGAGTGGGGAAATCACAACTAAGCCTCGGGGGAATGCGCGATGAAGCCTAATTCCAAGATCTCGGCGGCCGTTGCGGCGATTTTGAGCGCGCCGGCAACTGCGATCGTCTTCGCCGCGCCGGCGGAGACCGGCACCGCGGCAGACACGGGCTTGCAGGAGGTGATCGTCACGGCGCAGCGTCGCGAGGAGAGCCTGCAGAACGTGCCGATCACGATTCAGGCCCTCACGGGCGATGCGCTCACCAAGCTGAACGTGACGACCTTCGATGACTACGTGAAGTTCCTACCGAACGTGACGTCGCAGGGCTTAGGTCCCGGCCAGAACAACATCTACATGCGCGGCCTGTCGACGGCCGTCGGCGCGCTGCAAGGATCGGGCGTGGTCGGCGCCTTCCCCAACGTCGCCGTCTATCTCGACGATCAGTCGGCGCAGCTGCCCGGCCGCAACCTCGACATCTACGCCGCCGACCTCGAGCGCATCGAAGTGCTGGAGGGACCGCAGGGCACGTTGTTCGGCGCCGGTGCGCAGGCCGGTGTCGTGCGCTACATCACGAACAAGCCGAAGCTCGATAAGGTGGAGGCCAACGCCACGGCCGGCTACGCGACGACCGCGCACGGCGACCCCAGCAACATGCTCGAGGCCACGCTCAACCTGCCAGTCATCGCTGACAAGTTCGCGCTGCGCGCGGTCGTCTACAACGACTCGCGCGGCGGCTACATTAACAACATCCCGGGAACCTTTGTCCGCCGCAACACGGACCTCGGCATCCATTACGCATACGCGGGAGGCCAGGTGCCGGCCAACAGCGTCGTGATCAACAACGGCCTGATCACCGGCAAAGCGATCAACCCGGTCGTTTACAAGGGTATCCGCGTTTCGGGGCTCGTGGCGTTCAACGACGACTGGAATCTGCTGGTAGCACAGTCCTACCAGAACATGCAGGCGGACGGCGTGTTCGCCGAAATGCGCACCGATTCACTCGGCAACCCGCAGCCGTCGTACTCTGTGCAGCTCTACAACCCGTCCTTCACCAAGGACAAGTTCACGAATACGTCGTGGACCCTGAGCGGCCGCATCAGCGCGCTCAAGGCCGTGTACACGGGCGGCTACTTGGTGCGCAACGTGGACCAGGCCCAGGACTACACGAACTACGCGCGCGGCCCCTACGTCGACTACTACCAGTGCAACAATCCGAGTTACTACGCTGTCGGTGGTTTGGATCCGACGAAGGCGTACTGCCAAACGCCGTCCGCGACGTGGCGCGACACCGAGAGAAATACTCACATTAGCCATGAATTCCGCCTGAGCACGCCCGATGACTGGCGCATCCGCGCGATCGGCGGCCTGTTCTACGAGAACTACAGGATCGGTGAAATCGTCGACTGGAACTACCTGACGGATTACGCTGGATTCCACCCGATTGGCCCGCCGACCGGCTACTTCGCAGACGCCGCCGGCAATGTTATTCAGCCGAGCGGAGCACAAGCAGGCAGGCCCTACAGATTCAACAGTCCGGGCGTTCATTTCGTGCCAAGCGGTATACCGAACGTGAACGACCCGAACAATCGGCCGCCCTCGGTCGGGTTCTTCGACGACATCAAACGCGGCTACACGCAAAAGGCCATCTTCGGCTCGGTCGACGTCGATCTCATCCCGAAGGCCCTGACCCTGACGGCCGGTACCCGCTACTATCGCATCGACTCGACCGAGCAGGGCGCGGTGGTGGGCAGCTTCGGCTGCAAGCTGTTGTTTCATCCGACGGCGCCGAATCCGTGCGTTAATCATTCCAACGATACGAACATCGACTCCCTCGGTCTCGACAAGCTTTACACGGGCTTCAAGAGCCGCGCGAATCTGACGTGGCACATCCTGCCGGACGTGCTCGCTTACTACACCTGGTCGCAGGGCTTCCGTTCCGGCGGCTTCAATCGCCCGAACTCGGTCACCGCCGGTCCCCTCAAGGGGATATTCCTGCCACCGGTGAGCTTCCGTCCGGACACGCTCACCAACAACGAGCTGGGCTGGAAGTCCGAGTGGGCCGATCACCGCGTACAGTTCAACGGCGCGATTTACCAGGAAGACTGGAAGGACGCGCAAATCTCGGTGTTCGACCCGGGCATTACCGGCAACCTGACTTTCACCACGAATGGCGGCAAATATCGGGTCAGGGGACTCGAGACCACGCTGGTCGCCCGTGTGACGCACGAACTGACCGTTTCGGCGGGGGCGGCATGGAACCGTACCGAGCTGGTCGAGGAAGCCGCGATTGCCGGCTTGAACGGCCAACCCATTAACTGGGCCACCGTCGTCCCGGGCAAACCGCTCACCAATCCCGCGGGCGTAAAGGGCGACCCGCTGGCGGGCGCGCCGCCGTTCCAGGCCAACGCTCGCGCCCGCTACGAGTTCATGCTCGGCGACTACGAGGCGTTCTTGCAGCTGGCCGGACTGCGCACCGGGCACCAGTTCTCGAGCACGGACAAGCTGACCAAGGACCTGCAGGGCAATTCGATCGCCTACGATAATCCCAGCTACTCGACCTACGACGCGGCGGTGGGTGTGTCCAGGGACGCCTGGAGCGTAACGCTGTACGACGTGAACCTGACCGACAAGAAAGCCGATCTGTATGCGAACGCGCGGCAGTGGTACAAGGCGGTGACCATCAACCGGCCGCGGACCATCGGCCTTACGTTCAACTACCGCTTCTCGGGCAAGTAATTCCCCGGGCGAGCCCGCGCACCGTACCGCTACGGTGCGCGGCATCCCGCGGGGTACCGGACGCGGGTTTTCCGTAGAATCCAAGGCGGGCATCGCTGCCCGCCTTTTTCTTGTCCGTGCTACCGCCTAGCGGTGTCCGGAGGAGTTCGCGAGGCCCCGTCATGGTAGCAGCGCAACCCGTGCCGTCCCCGTCGCGCATCGAGGCCGAGGTGCTGCGAGCGCGGGCGCTCGCCAAGCAGGGCCAGTTCGCCGAGGCATTGTCGGTTGCGCAGGCGCTGCTCGCCGAGGTGCCCGAGAACCGCGACGTGCTGTACCTCGTCGCGGTCAGCCAGCGCTATCTCGGCCGCATCGCGGACGCCCTGAAGACACTGGCACGGTTCGAGGCCGTGCACCCCGATTACGGCCGCCTGTACCAGGAGATCGGCCATTGCTACCGGGCTGTGGGCGAGGCCGACGCGGCCATCAAGGCCTACGAGCAGGCCGTCGCCCGCAATCACACGCTGTCGGCCACTTGGAGCGCGCTGCGTGACCTCTACGCTGCGCGCGGACGGCGCGTCGACGCCGACAACGCAGCGGCGCACCTGGCGGCGCTCGCGAAACTGCCAGCCCCGGTCGTATACGCGACCAACCTGTTCCTTGAGGGCGAGCTGTACGCCGCGGAGCAGCTCGTGCGCCAGTTTTTGCAGACGCACGGCGACCACATCGAAGCGATGCGGCTGCTGGCGCAGATTGGCGTCAAGCTCGAGATACTCGACGATGCCGAGTTCCTGCTCGAGAGCGTGCTCGTGTTTGCGCCAGACTACCGTGCAGCGCGCTATGAGTACGCGTCGGTGCTCGTGCAGCGTCACAAGTACCTGCAAGCGATCGAGGAGACAAACAAGCTCCTGCCGCTCGAGCCGCACAACCCTGCCTACCGGACCCTCTACGCCAACGCTTGCGGTGGCCTCGGCCGACATGACGACGCATTGCAGGTGTACCGCGAGCTACTGGTCGCCAGCCCGCAGGCTGCGGAGCTCCACCTGTCGATCGCTCACGCCCTGAAGACCCTCGGCCGGCAGGCGGAGGCGATCGAATCCTACCGAGAGGCGGCCGCCACGCGGCCGAGCTACGGCGACGCCTACTGGAGCCTCGCCAACCTCAAGACCTATCGCTTCGCCGACGACGAGCTCGCGCGCATGCGCGGCCAGGAGGCCGCCGCGGCGACAAGTCTCGTGGACCGTTATCACCTGTGCTTCGCGCTCGGCAAGGCGCTCGAGGATCGCGGCGAGTACGCCGAGTCATTCCGCTACTACGAGCGCGGCAACGCATTCAAGAAGAGCGAGAGCCGCTACAAGGCCGATCTGATCGAGCGTAATACGTCTCTGCAGAAGCAGGTCTGCACGCGCAAATTCTTTGCAGCTCGGCAGGGCTTCGGCTGCCACCGGCCGGACCCGATCTTCATTGTCGGGCTGCCGCGCGCCGGATCGACCCTGATCGAACAGATACTCGCCTCGCACGTGCAGGTGGAGGGCACGATGGAGCTGGCGGACATACCGCGGCTGGTGTACCAGCTGCAGGGACGCGACCCTGAAGAATCGAAGCCGCGCTACCCGGCGGTGCTGGCGGAGCTCGACGCGGAGCAGCTGCGGGTCTTAGGCGAGCGGTACCTCGAGGACACGCGGATGTTCCGGAGGGGCAAGCCATACTTCATCGACAAGATGCCGAACAACTTTCGCCACGTTGGCCTGATCCACCTGGTCCTGCCGAATGCGAAAATCATCGACGCGCGCCGTGAACCGATGGCGTGCTGCTTCAGCAACTTCAAGCAGCTGTTCGCCGCAGGCCAGGAGTTCACTTACAGCTTCGAGGACATCGGACGGTACTACCGCACCTACGTGGAGCTCATGGCGCACTGGGATGCGGTGCTGCCCGGGAAGGTCCTGCGCGTGCAGCACGAGGAGCTGGTGGAGGATCTCGAGCATCACGTGCGGCGGATCCTGGACTTCGTGGGCCTGGACTTTGACCCCGCCTGCCTGGAGTTTTACAAAACGGAGCGCAGCGTGCGTACGGCCAGCTCCGAGCAGGTGCGCCGGCCCATATACAAGGAGGGCGTCGACCAGTGGCGGAACTTCGAGCCCTGGCTCGGTCCTTTGAAGGACGCGCTCGGGGATCTGGCTCCGGGCTGATGCGGGGACCCAAGCGCTGTCCCCGCCGTCGCGCTGCCGCACCTTACCCAATGCGCGTGGCGAGCAGCCGCTCCTCATCGAGCGCGTAGCCCATACCGGGGGCATCGCTTAAGTTGATCCAGCCGTCGCGATCGGCCTTGAGGGGCTCGGTCATCATGTAGTCGCGGCGCGCGAGGCTCCACTCGGGCGGATCGAACGGAAATTCCAGAAACG
>JBGPKC010000079.1:0-11535 GCA_041485725.1 Steroidobacteraceae bacterium | reverse complement strand
CGGGCTGATCGGACACATTGCGACCGCTCGGCGCCGCCTCGTTCATCAGATCTCCCACCGGCGCGGGTCCGTGAATACCAGTCTGAAAACACTGCCGCCGCCCGCGCGCGGCTCGTAGAGCAGCGTCGCTCCGTTGGTCTGCGCCAGCTCGCGGGCGAGGAACAGCCCCAGGCCGGTGCCGCGGCCGCCACTGTAGAACGGCTCGAAAATGCGCTCCACATGCTCGGGCGCGACGCCCGGCCCGCGGTCGGCGACTTGCAGGAACGGGCGGGCGTTCGGGACCATGCGGCCATATCGTATCTCGACGCTGCCGCCGGGGTCGTCCTGCGCGGCATGCTTGAGCGCGTTATCACACAGGTTCCACAGAATCTGCCGCAGCTGGTCGGGATCGACGCGCACCTCGACGTCGGAGTCGGCCCCGTCTACGGTGAGCCGGGCGCGCGGCCACTGCATGGTCTCGCAGAATTCCGCGTGGAACTCTTCGGTCCAGGCGGGCAGCGACAGGCGCTCCAGGCGCGCCCGCTCCCGGCGGGCGAGCCGCTGCACATTGTCGATGATGCCGCTCACCCGCTCGGCGTTGGTGCGGATGATCTGGGTCAGCCGCCGGTCTTCCTCGGCCAGTCGAGGCGATTCCGCCAGCAACTGTCCGGCGTGGCTCATGGCTCCTACGGGGTTGCGGATCTCGTGGGCGATGCTGGCGCTCAGGCGTCCCAGGGCTGCGAGCTTGGATTGCTGCACCTTCTCGCCGAGGAGGCTGGTGTCCTCCAGGAAGATCAGCAGCGGCCCCGGGTTCCCGGAACCCAGGGGCGCGAAGTGCGCCCGGATCACGCGCGCACCGTCGGCGGCGACGAAGGTCGGGTCCACGGCGGGCAGTGTCGCGCTGACACCGCTGCCCTGGCGCCAGGACTCCAGTAAAAAAAGGAGTCGGGGGCAGGCCTCGCCGATCAGGGCATCGGGGTAGGCGTTCTGATCGCCGAGCATCTCGGCGGCCGACTCATTGATGAGCCGGATACGGTCCTGGGCGTCGATCACCAGGATGCTCTCGCGCAGGTGCTGCACGATGTACTGCGAGAGCTGCGCCAGGTTGGCGAGGTCGATTTCCTGGCGGCGCACCAGCGCTTCGCTCTCGCGCAGGCGGTTGGCCACCGGCCAGGTGGCGAGCGCGACGACGAACACGAACACGCCCAGGAGTCCGGCCGTGGTGTAGTCGGTCGCGGGTGTGGTACCGGAAAAACCGGTGAACACCTGCTGCACGAGCACGGCGAGCGCAGCCACGGCGGCGATCAGCAGGGCGTCGCGCCGATCGGCCAGCACCGTGAGTGCCAGGACCGGCAGCACCAGCAGGATCCCGAGGCCGCTCGCGACTCCGCCGCTGGCGTACAGGATCAGTCCGAGGGCCACGGCATCCACGCTGGCATTGACGAGCGCCACGATGCGCAGGCTCGACCACTTGAGTCGCCGCGCGATGATCAGCAGCACCGCGGCGGTGAAATAGGCAATGCAGGCGGCGACGAACAGCCTCGGTCGCTCCGCCACCAGGCCCCAGCCCGGACCCGCCAGCGCCTGCATCGCCAGCAGCATGAGCGGCACCAGCACGCGATACAGGCTCAGGAGCCCGATCACGCGCCAGGCGAGATCGCTCGGAGTGACGGATGGGGCGGCGGCGCTGGCCGGCGTTCGGGGCAAGATGGCTGGCGGGCGTGAAAACTTGAGGCGACTCTAGCATCTTCGCCTGCCCCTCGAACGCGACCCGTATCGCAGCAGCGGTCGTTTTCGAGGAGAATGCGCGCCTTACGCGTCACCGGCAGCGACGATGAACCTGCACGAATACCAGGCGAAGGACGTGTTCCGCAGCTACGGAATCCCGGTGCCGACGGGCAAGGTCGCAGCGAGCGCAGAGGAAGCCGCGGCGGCTGCGCGTGCGCTGGGCGGCGCGGTGTGGGTGGTCAAGGCCCAGGTTCACGCCGGCGGCCGCGGCAAGGCGGGAGGAGTGAAGCTGGCGCGCGACGTCGAGGCGGTCCGCGCCGCCGCCGCCGCCATGCTCGGCAAGCGTCTGGTCACGGCGCAGACCGGGCCCGAGGGTTTACCCGTCGAGCGCGTGTACGTCGAGTCCGGGTCGGACATCGCGCGCGAGATCTACCTCTCGCTCACGCTCAATCGCGAGCGCGCGCGCATCGCGCTCATCGCCTCGGCCGCCGGCGGCATGGATATTGAGGAGGTGGCGCACAAGACCCCCGAGAAGATCCTCACGGCCAACATTCATCCGGCGGCGGGCCTGCAGGCGTACCAGGCGCGCGAGCTCGCCTTCGGGGTGGGTTTGAGCGGCGCGCAGATCACGCAGTTCCAGTCCCTCACCCAGGCCCTGTACCGGCTCTACATCGACAAGGACCTGAGCCTGGTCGAGGTGAACCCGCTGATCGTCACCCCGACCGGCTCGCTTGTGGCCCTCGATGCGAAGATCAACGTGGACCCCAATGCGCTGTTTCGCCAGGACGAGCTTGCGCGGCTGCGCGATGCGAGCCAGGAAGACCCGATGGAGCGGCGCGCGAGCGAGCACGATCTCAACTACGTGTCCCTCGACGGGGACATCGCCTGCATGGTGAACGGCGCGGGACTGGCGATGGCGACCATGGACCTGATCAAGCTGCACCACGGCCGGCCGGCGAACTTCCTGGACGTCGGCGGCGGCGCGACCAGTGAGCGCGTGACCGCGGCGTTCGAGCTGATCCTGTCCAACTCCCGGGTGCGCGCGGTGCTGGTGAACATCTTCGGCGGCATCGTGCGCTGCGACACCATCGCCGATGGCGTGATCAACGCCGTGAAGAAGGTGGGCGTCAAGGTGCCGGTGGTGGTGCGGCTCGAGGGCACCAACGCGCAACTGGCTCGTGCGAAGCTCGCCGGCAGCGGGCTCACGATCACCGCGGCTGCGGATCTGACCGATGCCGCGCGCAAGGTCGTGGCGCTGGCTGGCAAGGGCACATCATGAGCATTCTGGTCAACCGCAACACCCGGGTGATCTGCCAGGGATTTACCGGCAAGCAGGGCACCTTTCACTCGGAAGCAGCGCTGGCCTACGGCACCAAGCTCGTGGGCGGCGTGACTCCGGGCCGCGGCGGACAGCAGCACCTGGGACTGCCGGTATTCGACACGGTGCGGGACGCGGTGCGCGCGACCGGCGCCACGGCCAGCATGATCTACGTGCCGGCGGCCGGGGCGGCGGATTCGATTCTGGTGGCCGTCGTTGCGGGCATCGAGCTGGCGGTGTGCATCACCGAAGGCGTCCCGGTGAATGACATGGTGCGCGTGAAGGCGGTGCTGGCCGGCTCCGCTACGCGCCTCGTCGGCCCCAACTGCCCGGGCGTCATCACGCCGGAGGAATGCAAGATCGGCATCATGCCGGGCTTCATTCACAAGAACGGCAGCGTCGGCATCGTGTCGCGCTCGGGCACGCTCACCTACGAGGCCGTATTCCAGACCACCCACATCGGGCTCGGCCAGAGCACCTGCGTCGGCATCGGCGGTGACCCGGTGCGCGGCATGAACTTCATCGATGTGCTGGAGCTCTTTCAGCGCGATCCGCGCACCGAGGGCATTATTCTCGTGGGTGAAATCGGTGGCAGCGACGAGGAAGCCGCCGCGCATTACATCCGCAGGTTCGTCTCCAAGCCCGTGGTCGCCTATGTCGCCGGCGTCACCGCTCCCGCGGGCAAGCGCATGGGGCACGCCGGGGCCATCGTCGCGGGCGGCAAGGGCACCGCGGCGGACAAGTACGCGGCATTCGAGGCGGCCGGCGTTCGTACGGTGAAGTCGCCCGCCGAGCTGGGGACGGCCATGAATGAGCTGCTGCGTCAGCGGCGCTCGCGCGCCAGGCGCGGCGCCCCGGCACGTGCGCCGGCAGCGCGGCCGGCGAACGCCGGCGCGAAAGCGCTCAAGCGTGCCGCGAGGCCGGCCAAACGGGCCGTGGCGGGGCCGAAATCGCGCCCCGCAGCTGCGCGCCGCTTCCCGGCTCGCAAGGCAGCGCGCACGCCGCAAGGCCCCACGCCGGGCAGGCGGCGCTGACGACCGGTGGCACATGAGTGACTCTGTGCGGATCGCGCTGGCGCAACTCAATCTCCTGGTCGGGGATGTGCAGGGCAACGCCGCACGGGTCATCGCGGCTACGCGGCACGCGCACCTTACCCTCGGCGCGGACCTGGTGCTGTTTCCCGAGCTCACGCTGTCCGGCTACCCGCCCGAGGATCTGCTGTTTCACCGCGGCTTTCGCCGCCAGATCGAGGAGGGGCTGGCACGCGTACGGCGTGAGCTGACGGACGCCGCGGTGATGGTGGGATTCCCGGAGTACACGCTCGGCGGCATCTACAACTCCGCCGCCCTCATCGTGCACGGGGAGATCGCCGCCATCCACCGCAAGGCGGAGCTGCCCAACTACAAGGTGTTCGACGAAAAGCGTTACTTCCAGGCGGGCACGCAACCCACGGTCGCGGACTGTCGGGGCTTCAGAGTGGGACTGCTGGTGTGCGAGGACATCTGGCAGCCCCAAGCCGCGCAGCTGGCGCGCGCCGACGGCGCGCAGCTGCTGCTCGTCATCAACGCCTCGCCTTACGAGATCCACAAGCAGCGCGAGCGCGAGGACATGGCGCGCGAGCGCGCCCGCGACGTCGGATTACCGCTGGCTTACGTGAATCTCGTGGGCGGACAGGACGAGCTGGTGTTCGACGGCAACTCCTTCTTCATGGATGCGCGGGGACAGGTGCTGATGCGGGCGCCGCCGTTCGAAGAGGGCACCTACGTCACGGAATTCGTGCGCGACGGGCGCGGCGAGGTGGCGCCGCAGGCGGGGGAGGTAGCGCCCGAGCTCTCCGACGAAGCCAGCATCTACGGCGCGCTGGTGCTCGGGGTGCGTGACTATGTGAGGAAGCATGGCTTCCCCGGGGTGGTGGTGGGTCTCTCGGGCGGCATCGATTCCGCCCTGACCCTTGCGATCGCGGTGGATGCCCTCGGCTGGGACTGTGTGCAGGCGGTGATGATGCCCTCGCGCTACACCTCCGCCATGAGCCTCGCCGATGCCAAGGAGCAGGCCGAGATCCTGGGCGTGCACTACAGCGTGTTGTCCATCGAGGGCATGTTCGAAAGCACGCTCGCGACCCTCAAGGGCGAGTTCGCCGGTCGGCCGCAGGACGCCACCGAGGAGAACATCCAGTCCCGCTGCCGCATGCTGCTGCTCATGGGGCTCTCGAACAAGACCGGGCGCATGCTGCTGACCACCGGCAACAAGAGCGAGATGGCGGTGGGCTACGCGACCCTGTACGGCGATATGGCCGGCGGCTTCGCGCCGATCAAGGACTGCAGCAAGCTGCTGGTGTACCGCCTGGCGAACTACCGCAACACACAGGGTCGCGTGATTCCGCAGCGGGTGATCGAGCGTGCGCCGTCCGCGGAGCTGCGGCCCGGGCAGAAGGACTCCGACTCGCTGCCACCGTATGAGGTGCTCGACCCGATTCTCGAGGCGTTCATCGAAGAGGACCTGTCGGTGGATGAGATCGAAGCGCGCGGCTTCGACCGCGCCACCACGGCCAAGGTGCTCGATCTGGTGAAACGCAACGAATACAAGCGCCGTCAGGCGCCGCCGGGCGTGCGCGTCAGCCGCCGCGCCTTCGGGCGCGACTGGCGCTACCCGATCACCAGCGGCTACCGGCGCTAGAGGGTGCGGCCGTGCGCCGTTACCAGATCTTCCACCAGGACTTCTTGATTTCGGCCTGCGACTGCGGCACGTCGCCCGCGTAGTTGCCCTGGTACACCTGGCGGGTCTGCGCGGCGAGCGGCTGCAGGTTCAGCCGATCGTAGGATTCGATCATGATCTGCAGCGCTTCACGCACCGCGGGCGCCCCGTCGTACTGCTCAATCACCCCCTTGGAGCGCTGGGCGGCGGCGACGTACGCGCCGCGCTTGAAGTAGTAGCGCGCGACGTGCACCTCGTAGCTCGCAAGACGGTTGCGCAGATAGATCATGCGCTGCAGGGAGTCGTGCGCGTACTCGCTCTTCGGGTACTGCTCGACCACGGTCTTGAAAGCGGCGAACGCCTTGCGTGCCGTGCTGGGCGGGCGCTGCGTGAGGTCGGCGCGGAACAGATGCTCGATCACGTTCGGCGTGCGCTCAAACTCCACCAATCCCTTGACGTACCAGGCGTAGTCGACGCGCGGATGCGTGGGATTTTCGCGGATAAAGGTCTCGGCGGCATCGGTGGCGGACTCGCGTTCCCCGGCGCGGTAATATGCATAGATGAGATCGAGCCGCGACTGGCGCGCTTCGTCGGTGAACGGAAAGCGCGCCGTCAGCTGCTCATAGGTCTTGATGGCGGCGTTGAAGTCGTTCGAATTGAGACTGTGCCGGGCGCGCTTGTAGAGCACGTCGGGGCTCGCCTTTTTCTCATCGCGCTCGCGGTGCGTGCGGCAGCCGGCGACGGCGAGCAGAACGATACACAAGGCGACCACGCTGCCGCGTGCCGGACCGGGCAAGAACATCTGGAAGGGGCCTTTCTTTGGCTTCGCGCCGCTTGAGTGCGCCGAGTATAGCGAATCCAGGACTTCCGACCGCGCAGGCGCCGGCGGAGTTCCGTTCACATGCGCTGCGCCTGCCCGCGCAGGCTGCCGGGCTGCGCTTCGATCAGGCACTCGCCCGCGCGCTGCCGCAGTATTCGCGCGCACGCCTGAAGGCCTGGATCGAGTCCGGAGCGGTGCAGGTCGACGGCCGGCCACTGCGCGCCAAGGACAAGGTACTGGGCGGGGAGCAGGTGCGCATCGAGGCGCAGCTGGCGGCCCAAACCGTGGCCGCCGCCGAGGCGATTCCGCTCACCGTCACCTTCCAGGATCGCACGCTGCTGGTCATCAACAAGCCGCCGGGACTGGTGGTGCATCCCGGGGCGGGCAACGCCCGCCATACCCTGCAGAACGCGCTCCTGGCGCTCGATCCGAAACTCGCCTTGCTGCCACGCGCGGGCCTCGTGCACCGGCTCGACAAGGACACCAGCGGGCTCCTGGTCGTGGCGCGCACGCCCGAAGCGCACGCCGCCCTCATCGCCGCGATGGCGGCGCGCAAGATCGGGCGCGAGTATCTCGCGGTGTGCACCGGTGTGATGACCGCGGGGGGTACGGTCGAAGAGCCCATCGGCCGGCACCGCACCCAGCGCACGCGGATGGCGGTGCGCGCGGACGGCCGCCCCGCGGTCACCCGTTATCGCGTCGTGAAGCGCTTTCGGGCGCACACGCTGGTGCGCGTCGAGCTCGAAACCGGCCGCACCCACCAGATCCGGGTGCACCTGGCTCACATTGGCTTCCCCGTCGTGGGCGATCCGCTGTATGCCGGGCGCCGCCGGGTTCCCGCAGGCTGTACGCCGGCGCTGGCCGCCGAGCTTCATGCATTCCCGCGCCAGGCGCTGCACGCCGCGCGTCTGAAGCTGACTCATCCCGTGAGCGGCCGCGAGCTGGCATGGGAAGCGCCGTTGCCCGAAGACCTGCAGCGCCTGCTCGGGGCGCTCGAGGCGGATGGCTCGTGAGCGCGCCTCCAGACGGCGCGGCTTTTGAGGTCATCGCGCCGGACTGGCCGGCGCCGCCAGCCGTGCGTGCCGCATTCACTCTGCGCATGGGAGGGGTGAGCGCAGCGCCGTTCGACTCGCTGAACGTCGGCGCGCACGTGGGGGATGCCGGCGCGGCGGTGACGGAGAACCGGCGGCGCGTGCGCGCGCAGCTGCGCTTGCCAGCCGAGCCGCTATGGCTCGAGCAGGTGCACGGCATCGAGGTGGCCGATCTCGACGCGGCGTGCGGGGGGGCGAGCGCCCCGCACCTGACGGCGGATGCCGCCATCGCCCGGCGCGCCGGAAGCGTGTGCGCCATCCAGGTGGCGGACTGCATGCCGGTACTGTTTGCCGCACGCGACGGTTGCGCGGTGGCGGCGGCGCACGCCGGCTGGCGTGGGCTGGTAGCGGGGGTGTTGGAGGCGACGCTGGCGAGGCTCGCCGTCGCGCCGGCCGGGGTCATCGCCTGGCTGGGCCCTGCGATCGGTGCGGCACACTTCGAGGTGGGCGGCGAGGTGCGCGCCGCCTTCCTGGCGCACGACGCCGCTGCGGCAGCCGCGTTCACCGCCAACACTCGCGGCCGCTGGCAATGCGATCTCAACGCGCTCGCCCGGCGCCGCCTCAGCGCCGCCGGGGTCACCGCGGTGTTCGGCGGCGGCTGGTGCACGTACTCGGATCCGCTGCGCTTCTTCTCCTACCGTCGCGCCGGACGGTGCGGGCGCATGGCGGCGCTGATCTGGCTGGCGTGAGTTGTCGCGTATCCGCCCCGAGCGTGCGTGTTACGATGAGTTGACACGCGGAAAGCTAAAGAACCCTTAGCCGTGCTGCTGCTGTGGATCATCCTGTTCGCCGCGCTCGGCGGCATCGCCAGCGCGGCGTTTGCGGTCGCATTCCTGTGGGTGCCGGAGGAGCGCAGTGCGCGCATCCTGCCGCATTTCGTCAGTTTCGCCACCGGGGCGCTGCTGGGAGCGGCGCTCCTGGGGCTGCTGCCGGAGGCGATGGAAGGCGCCGGTCCCTCCGGAGCGCACGACATCGGGCTGGTGCTGGTGGTGGGGCTGGGAGTCTTCTTCGTCATCGAGAAACTGGTGCTGTGGTGGCACGCTCACTCGCAGGATGAGGAGCAGGGCGCGCCGCAGCCTACGCACGCTCATCACGGTCACGATCACGGCCGCGACCACGCCTCCGGGGTGCTGGTGCTGGTGGGTGACAGCATCCACAACGCCCTCGATGGCGTGCTGATTGCCGCGGCTTTCCTGAGCGACATGTCGCTGGGCCTGGTCACGACCTTTGCCGTGGCGGCGCACGAGATCCCGCACCGCGTCGGGGATTTCGCCATCCTGGTGCACGCCGGGCTGTCGCGCCGGCGTGCGTTGCTGCTGAATCTCGCCACCGGGATCGCCTCGGTGATCGGGGCGGTTGCGGCGTACTTTGGCCTGCGCCAGGCGAACGGCATCCTGCCTTTCGCGCTGGCTTTCGCCGCCGCCGGGTTTCTCTACATCGCGGTCGCCGGGCTCATCCCCGGCCTGCACCGCCGCTCCGATCCGCGCACCAGCGCGGCCCAGGTGCTCCTCATCAGCCTCGGCATTGCGGTCATCGCGCTGGCCGGGCGGTTGACTCACCGCTAGTCTAAGCGCGAGGCTGGCACGGCGGAGCGAGCACACGGCGCAGCCTCTTGAACGGACTGCGGTTTGTCCCCACAAAACCAGAGGTCCCCGTCCCTAGGTGTTGCCATGCGCATGGATAAACTTACCAGCCGTTTTCAGCAGTCGCTCGCCGACGCGCAGTCGCTCGCGCTGGGCCGCGATCACCAGTTCCTCGAGCCCGCGCACGTGATGTTGGCGATGCTGGACGGCGCCGGCGGCTCGGTGCGTCCGCTGCTGCTGAAGGCCGGCGCGGACGTCAACAAGCTGCGCGCGGGACTGCTGGCGCTGCTGGAAGGGCTGCCGAAGGTCGAAGGCACGCCCGGGGACATACACGTCTCCAACGACCTGAACCGCGTGCTCAACGTCACCGACAAGCTGGCGCAGCAGCGCGGTGACCAGTTCATATCGAGCGAGCTGTTCGTGCTGGCGGCGTTCGAGGATCGGGCGCTCGCGCGCCTGTTCAAGGAGGCGGGCGTGGTGCGCGGGGCGGTCGAGAAGGCCATCGAGGAAGTGCGCGGTGGCGAAAAGGTATCCGATGCCAACGCCGAGGAAAGCCGCCAGACGCTCGAGAAGTACACGATCGATCTCACCGCGCGCGCGGCTTCCGGCAAGCTCGACCCGGTGATCGGCCGCGACGATGAGATCCGCCGCACCATCCAGGTGCTGCAGCGGCGCACCAAGAACAACCCGGTGCTGATTGGCGAGCCGGGCGTCGGCAAGACAGCGATCGTCGAGGGCCTGGCGCAACGCATCGTCAACGGCGAGGTGCCGGAGGGCCTGAAGAGCAAGCGCATTCTGGCGCTCGACATGGGCTCGCTGATCGCCGGAGCGAAGTTCCGCGGCGAGTTCGAGGAGCGCCTCAAGGCGGTGCTGCACGATCTGGCCAAGCAGGAAGGACAGGTGATCCTGTTCATCGACGAGCTGCACACCGTGGTGGGCGCGGGCAAGGCCGAAGGCTCCATGGATGCGGGCAACATGCTCAAGCCGGCCCTCGCCCGCGGCGAGTTACATTGCGTCGGTGCCACGACGCTCGATGAGTACCGCAAATACATTGAAAAGGACGCCGCCCTCGAGCGGCGCTTCCAGAAGGTGCTGGTGGATGAGCCCTCGGTCGAGGACACGATCGCCATCCTGCGCGGGCTGCAGGAGCGCTACGAGGTGCACCACAAGGTCGAGATCACCGACCCGGCGATCGTCGCCGCGGCGACGCTCTCGCATCGTTACATCGCCGACCGCCAGCTCCCCGACAAGGCAATCGACCTCATCGACGAGGCGGCGGCGCGCATCCGCATGGAGATCGACTCCAAGCCCGAAGCGCTCGACAAGCTCGAGCGGCGCATCATCCAGCTGAAGATCGAGCAGGAGGCGCTGAAAAAGGAGAAGGACGAAGCCTCGCGCAAGCGCCTGGCGACACTCGAGGGGACGCTGGCGAGCCTGGAGAAGGAATATGCCGATCTCGAGGAAGTCTGGAAGTCCGAGAAGGCGGCACTGCAGGGCGCGGCGCAGATTCGCGAGGAGCTCGATCGCGCGCGTCTGGAGCTCGAGGCTGCGCGCCGCGCCGGCAATCTCGGGCGCATGGCGGAGCTGCAGTACGGCAAGATCCCCGAGCTCGAGAAGCGCCTGAGCATGGCGGCGGCCGCCGAGGACCAGGTGCCGACCCTGGTGCGCAACAAGGTGACCGAGGAGGAGATCGCGGAAGTTGTGTCCAAGTGGACCGGCATCCCGGTGTCGAAGATGCTCGAGGGCGAGAAGGAGAAGCTGCTGCGCATGGAGGAGGCGCTCGCGAAGCGCGTCGTGGGCCAGGAGGAAGCACTGCGCATCGTAGCCAACGCCATTCGCCGCTCGCGCGCCGGGCTTTCCGATGCGCGCCGGCCGAACGGCTCGTTCCTGTTCCTGGGGCCGACAGGCGTCGGCAAGACGGAGCTGTGCAAGGCGCTGGCCGAATTCCTGTTCGACACCGAGGAGGCGATGATCCGCGTCGACATGTCGGAGTTCATGGAGAAGCACTCGGTAGCGCGCCTCATCGGCGCACCCCCCGGCTATGTCGGCTATGAGGAGGGCGGCCACCTCACCGAAGCGGTACGCCGCCGGCCTTACTCGGTCATCCTGCTCGATGAAGTGGAGAAGGCTCACCCCGACGTGTTCAACGTGCTGCTCCAGATCCTCGACGACGGGCGGCTCACCGACAGCCAGGGCAGGGTGGTCGACTTCCGCAACACCGTCATCATCATGACCTCGAACATCCGCGACGACGAGCAGCTGCGCGCCACCCTCCGGCCCGAGCTGATCAACCGGATCGACGAGATCATCCACTTCCAGCCG
>JBGPKC010000078.1:0-11667 GCA_041485725.1 Steroidobacteraceae bacterium | reverse complement strand
GGGACAGGTGGCGAGGAAAGCCGGGGAAGCTCACCAGCTCGTTCGCCAGCGGCAGCAGCCGTGCGAGCCAGGGACTGCCGGGATCGAAACCTGCGTCGCGCACGCGTTGCGGGATCGCCGCGCTCCCATCCCACCATTGCATGACTTTCGCGAGCCGGCCGCTCTCGGCGGCGCCCAGACCAAAGGCCCTGGCGAGGTCGCGCAGCGCGCTGCGCGGGCGGTATGTGATGACCGTGGCGGCGAGCGCGGCGCGTTCACGACCGTACTTGCGGTAGACATACTGCAGCACCTCCTCGCGCCGCTCGTGCTCGAAATCGATGTCGATGTCGGGCGGCTCGTTGCGCTCGCGCGAGATGAAGCGCTCGAACAGCAGCGCCGTGCCCCGCTGCGGGTCCACCGAGGTGACCCCCAGGCAGTAGCACACGCGCGAGTTGGCCGCCGAACCCCTGCCCTGACACAGAATCCCCTGGCGGCGCGCGTAGGCGACGATGTCCTGAACGGTGAGGAAGTAAGGCTCGTAGCGCAGCTCGGCAATGAGCGCGAGCTCGTGCTCGATGGCGGCACGCTCGCCCTCCGGCACACCCCCGGGCCAGCGCCAGCGCGCACCCTCGTACGTGAGTCGGCGCAGGTACCCGGCCGCCGTCTCCCCCGGCGGCACGAGCTCGCGGGGATACTCGTAGCGCAGCTCCTCGAGCGAGAAACTGCACTCCAGCGCAAGCTCCACCGTCGCCTCGAGCAACTCGCGCGGATACAGCCGCACGAGCCGCGCGGGCTCACGCAGATAGCGCTCGCCGTTGGCGTACAGCCGTAAGCCGACTTCCGCGATCGGCACCTTCAGGCGAATCGCGGTCAGGGCATCCTGCAATCGCCGGCGCGCACGCACGTGCATGTGGACATCGCCGCTGGCGATGAGCGGCACCCCGCACTGCGCGCCGATTTGTACCAGCGCGGCCAGACGCCCGCGATCGCTGCCGTCGCGCAACAGTTCGACCGCGATCCTGACCTTGCCGGGGAAACGCCCGGCGAGCCAGCGCAGCTCCTCGGGCGACGGCCGTGCCGCAGGCAGCCACAGGATGAAGCACTGTTCGAGGCCCGCTGCCTCGAGGTCGGCACGCGTGAGCGAGTATTGTCCCTTGCCGGCCGCGCGCCGGCCGCGCGTGATGAGGCGGCACAACCTTCCGTAGCCGCGCCGGTCGATGGCGAGCGCGACCAGCCTGAGCCCGCAGATCAGGCGAAACTCCGAGCCGATGATGAGCTTCAGGCGCCGGTCCCTGGCCGCCATGTGCGCACGCACCACGCCGGCGACCGAGCACTCGTCGGTGATCGCGAGCGCGGCATAGCCGAGTGAGTCCGCCTGCTCCACCAGCTCGTGCGGATGCGAGGCGCCGCGCAGGAAGGTGAAGTTGGACAGGCAATGCAGCTCCGCGTACGCCATGGGCCCCTCACCCGAAAACGCCGTGCAGAAACCAGCCATGGGGCGCGGCGCGCTCGCGAAATACCCACAGGCGTACGCCGTGGATGTCGACGGCGGTGTAGTAATCGCGCGCGATTTCACCGCCGTCCCACCAGCCGGTCTCGATGCGTTCCGGTTCACCGATGAGACGCAGCGGGCCCCGGCGCCGTGGCAGCCCGTCGCGCACGCACAGCAGCTGCGGCGCCCGCAGGAGCCACAGGGGACGACGGCCGGCGGCCGGTGCATCCGCGCTGCAGCCGGTCTGCGCGCCGCGGCGGCCTGCGGCGGACGGTGGCTCGGTAACCGCCCAGGCGTTTTCGGGCCGGTGTGCCTCAAGCCGCGTGAGACCATGCACCGCCTCGGAACCTAAGCGCGCGCGCAGACGTTCGATGAGTCCACAGGCCTCGTTGCCGGCGCTGCCACCATGCTCACCGGGTTGCCACAGACCGTTGCTGCCCGGCAGATACGGCACCAGGGCATCGGCGCGCAGCTCGCAGGCACGCGCCGGTTCCGGCAGGTTGAGCGCGCTCAAGTGCTCACCGAGCAATCCGGCGAGACGTTGCACATCGGTTGCGGGAGCCGCGAGCCGCACCACGCAGCGCGTCGCCGGGACATGGCGGTGTGTCAGCCGGCACTCGAGCTCCACGACGCCGCACTGGCGTGCTCTCAGGAAGGCGCCGAGAGCGGCGAATAGCGGTGCGAGCGCGGCGAGCAGCAAGGCATGATTTTCCAGCTCGCAACTGAGCTCACGGCGGCGGCGGAAGCGCGCGGGGGCGTGAAAAGTAACGCGCACCTCCGGCGTGCGTCCGGTGAGCGCATCGAGCATGGCGAGCTGCTGGCTGCCTACGCGGCGCGCAAAACCGGCACGCGGCAAACGCAGCGCCGCACCGACGGTGCGCACACCCATGCGCGCCAGACGCGCCAGCGTGTCGGGCGGCCAGCGCAGGCTCGCGAGCGGCAAAGGCGCCAGCTGTCCGGTGAGCTGCGCCAGATCCATCACCGCGAGGGGCTTGCCTGCACGGGCCGCTACCAGCGCCGCAAGAGCCGCGGGCGCGAACGCCAGCACCGGCTGCACCTGCAGACGCAGGCACTCGCTCATGAGCGCGCAGCGCAGCCCCGCCACCCCCGCGAACAGGTGCAGACTCCCCTGCACTTCGAGCAGCAGGCCATCCGGCGGCGCCAGGCTCACGCGCGGCGTGAACCGTTGTGCACAGACCGCAAGCTGCTGCAGCTTTTCCGGGTTGATTCCCGGCAGATGTAAGCCGGCCCATAGCTCGGGCACCGGCCCGCCGGCCGCATGCCGGCGGGTGAGGCGCAGGGACGCAGCCCGCGGTACGCGGACAACGTTCCTGGACGCATGCAGTGAACTGCGCAAATTCAAACGGGCCAGCTGCCGGGCCTTAAGAGATCGACCGCACCGCGCATGGCGCCCCGGCCCTTCAAAAGCGTGATGCGCACCCCTGCGGTGATCGGCTCCAGACTCAGGCGCAAAACCGCGGCCGTTGCCTCGCGCGCCGCTCGCCGTGGACGAAACAGCACCCCGAGGGTCCGGCCCCGCTCGGCAGCGAGTTGCAAACGGCGGATCTCGCGCGCTTTAGGCTGCCGCGCCCACGCCAGGACCACGTCACAGGCGCCCGAGCCGAGCGCCTGCTCGAGAGCCCACAGCGGACGCGCGCCACCCACCACGGCCACCCGATCGAGCGCGACTCCCTGGGACGCGAGTGCCGGCGCAAAGGGCATCAGGGGTGGGGCGACCCACACGCACCAGCGTGCCGCTGCGGCGCGCGTCAGGGCGGCGAGCGCCGGCAACAACAGGTACAGCTCACCGCTGCCGAAACGGGAGACGAGGATCTCGATCAGACCGGTGCGCGGCCAGCCATAACCCGGCAGGTATGCATCCAGAGCCGCAAATCCGGTGGGGAGCCCGCGCGGGTTCGCAGCGCCGCGGCCGCGCCAGATAGCCGGATGCTCGAGCAAACGAGCAAGTTTCGCATCGCCAACCATGACGGATCATGAGCAAACAGATCTAAACCTCTCCGGAATCCGTGTGTTGCATGCAATGCACGAGAATTCACATAAAGCCGCTCGCGCGGCCCCGGCGCACCACACCCACCACAATGCCCTCGATGAGCAACGGCTCCTCTTTCAGATCTACCCTGATCGGCTCGAACTCGATGTTCTCGGGCAACAGCCACACGATGGAGCCTTCCTGGCGGTAGCGTTTCACGGTGACTTCGTTCTCCAGGCGCGCCACCACGATCTGGCGGCTGCGGACTTCCGAGGTGCGGTGCACCGCGACCAGATCCCCGTCGAGGATCCCGGCATCTTTCATGCTCATGCCGGTGACCTTCAGAAGGTAATGCGGTCGTGGCTGAAACAGTCCCGGATCGATCTGCAGCCGCGCCTCGAAGTTCTCTTCGGCGAAAATGGGCTTGCCGGCGGCCACCCGACCGATGAGCGGCAGCCCGAACTGCTCCCGGATGGTGTCCTTGAGCTGGATCCCCCGCGAGGTGCCGGGCACGAGCGCGATGACGCCCTTGCGGGCCAGGGCCCGCAAATGCTCCTCGGCAGCGTTGGCGGAACGGAAGCCCAGCTCGTGCGCGATTTCGGCGCGCGTCGGCGGCATACCGGTATCGGAGATGAAGCGCTGAATGAGGCGCAGGATCTGTGTCTGGCGCGGGGTAAGATCGGACATTTCGCCTGCCTGTTTATATATACAGCTACTGTAATTATATCCAGATCAGCGTCCGCGGCAAGAGGGAGCTCTGTTCCCGCATCACGGTTGCCGTCAGTGCCCGCGGCCTTGCACGCTCAGGCATTCACGCAACTGTCAGCAACCCGCAACGCAACAGCCGAAAATTCCAGTGTCAACTGCTCCGCCACCGTCGCAAATACGCGCGCGAGCTGACACTGCGGCCTGTGATCAACTGTCGCGAACAGAAGACAAGACGCCTGTTTTGAGTTGCATTCCCGTGGTAAATTTGATGCAGTTGTGCGCGGCGAACGACGGCGGAACTTGCTTACCGGAGTCGCTTCAGTTATCAGGGACATCCCGAATCAACAACCCAAAGGGGACGTTTATGAAGTGCGCGAGCGTTGTGAAGGCGGCGGCTGCCGTGGCATTGGTGGTTGGACTGGCAGGGTGTACGGATCTGAAGCCCCTGCAGGCGGAAGTGGCAGATCTGAAGGCTCAGCTGGCCAAGGTGCAGGGTGACGTATCGGGGGCCAAGAGCTCTGCTGATCAGGCGAACAGCGCGGCCCAATCGGCCAACCAGGCCGCCAGTGGCGCGCAGAGCACGGCCAACCAGGCGGTGGCAGCGGCCCATGCCAGCCAGTCGTGCTGCGACGCGACCAATGAGAAGATCGACCGGATGTTCAAGCGGTCGGTTTCCAAGTAAGCGACGGGCTCAGACGATCAAGACGCCGCGCACCTGCGCGGCGTTTTTTTTGGCGGCAGCGGAATCAGTAGCGCACGAGCGCCGAGCCCCAGGTAAAGCCGCCGCCGAAAGCTTCCAGCAGCAGCAGGTCGCCGCGCCTGATGCGCCCATCGCGCACCGCGACATCCAGCGCGAGAGGCACCGACGCCGCGGATGTGTTGCCGTGATCCTGCACGGTGACGATCACCCGTTCCATGGGCATGTCGAGCTTGCGCGCGGTCGCCTGGATGATGCGGATGTTGGCCTGGTGGGGCACCAGCCAGTCGACCGCGCTGCGGTCGAGCCCGTTCGCCGCCAGCGCCTCATCGACCGCGCCGCCGAGCTTGTTGACGGCGACTTTGAATACCTCGTTGCCCGCCATGATGATCGTGAGCCCGGCAGCGAAACCCCTCGACACGCCGCTGCCGCAATACAACAGATCCTTGTATTGACCGTCCGAGTGCAGGTGGGTCGAGAGCACGCCGGGCGCATCGGCGGGCTCGAGCACCACCGCGCCCGCGCCATCGGCGAACAACACCGCGGTGGAACGGTCGGTCCAGTCAGTGATGCGCGACAGGGTCTCCGCGCCGATCACCAGCGCGCGCCGCGCTTCGCCGCAGCGTACGTACTTGTCGGCGATCGAGAGCGCGTACATGAACCCGGCACAGGCGGTCTCGACGCTGAAGGCCGGCACGCCGCCACAGCCCAGGCGCTGCTGCAGCAGCGTGCCGCAATTGGGAAACACCAGGTCCGGCGTGGTGGTGCCGAAAGCGATGAAGTCCACATCGGCCGGTGCGACGCCGGCCGCCTCCAGGGCGCTGCGCGCGGCCTTTTCCGCCAGATCAACCGTCGTCTCGCCCTCCGCGGCGATGTGGCGGCGCTCGATGCCGGTGCGGCTGCGAATCCACTCATCGGTGGTGTCGACCATCTTCTCCAGATCGAAGTTGGTGATCACCCTCTCCGGCAGATACGAGCCCGTGCCGGCGATACGCGAGTGAATCAATTGACGGCCCCTTCTGCACGCAGTGCGTGCGCAATGTGCTCCGTGAGTCCGTGCCGTGCCGCCAGCGCGGCCGTGCCGATCGCCCGCGCGAACGCGACACCGTCGGCTCGACCGTGACTTTTTACCACGATCCCGGCAAGCCCCACCATGCACGCGCCGTTGTAGCGGCGCGGATCGAGCCCGGCGGCCGCGCGGCGCAGCACCGGACCTGCGATCAGGCCGGCGAGGCGGTCGAGGAGCGAGGACTGGAACTCCTGGCGCATGCGATCGGCGATCAGGCCCGCGACGCCCTCCATGGTCTTCAACGCGACGTTGCCCGTGAAGCCGTCGGTCACGACCACGTCGACGGCGCCCGAGAAAATGTCATCCCCTTCCACGAAGCCCACGTAGTTCAGCCCGCTGCGCGTGAGCAGCGCGTGCGCCGCCTGCACCACCTCGCCTCCCTTCATGTCCTCCTCACCGATGTTGAGCAGACCGATGCGCGGCGCCGCCAGGCCGTACACGTCGCGGGCGATGATGGCGCCCATGGCGGCGAACTGCCGCAACTGCTCCGGTGTCGCCTTGGTGTTGGCGCCCAGATCGAGCATGTGCGTGTGACCGTGCGCGGCGGGGATCGCGGAGATGATGGCCGCGCGTTCCACGCCGGGCAGAGTTCCCAGAACGAAGTGCGAAATCGCGGTGAGGGCACCGGTGTTGCCCGCGCTCACGCACGCGCAGGCGCGCCCTTCCTGCACCAGGTCGATCGCGAGGCGCATCGAGGAGTCTTTCTTGCGACGGATCGCCTCGCGTGGCTTGTCTGCCATCGCCACGACCTGGGAGGCGGCCACCACGGTGGCGCGGGCGCGCACCGAGGCGGGCAGCGGCGCCAGGGCTGCGGTAATCAGTTGCGGCTCTCCCACCAGCTGTGCGCACAGCTGTGCATCGTCGGTTAGGGCGCGCAGCGCACCGGCAACGTACTCACGCGGCTCATGGTCGCCGCTCATCACATCGATCGCGATCGGCAGCACGCAGGCCTTTGGGTCGGCGCAGGGACCTTGGGGATTATTCCTTGTCTTCGGTCTCGGCGCGCTTCTCGATCACGCGCCGGCCCCGATAGAAACCATCCGGTGTGATCCGGTGGCGCAGGTGTGTCTCACCGGACTGCGGATCGGTCGACAGTGCCGGCTTGGCGAGCCCGTCGTGTGATCGGTGCATTCCGCGGCGCGAGGGCGTCTTGCGGCTCTTTTGAACGGCCATGTTGTCAGGCTCCTAACTTTATTCAGCCACTTTAACGTTTCAACAGCTCGGCAAGGCGCGCAAACGGCTTGTGCGTCGCCTCGCCCACGCGCTCCCGCACCACGCCGGGCGCCACCCCGCACTCCTCGCCCTCCCCGTGCAGCGGCACGATGGGCAGCGTCAGCAACATCTCTTCCGTGATGAGCTCGCCGATGCTGATGCGGCCACCCGGAGCGAGCACCGGCTCAAGATCCTCCGGCACGCGGCCGACATCCGCCTCGGAGGCGATCAGGCCCACCCGCACGACCGTATCGACGGGCACCTGCATCGGCCTCATGCACCGCTGGCACTCGAGCGTGGCCACCCCGCTCACGGCCAGTTGTGCGACGGCGACGTTCGCCTCGCGCTTGAAGTTCACGCGCCCGTGCACGTTGCCGGCCACGCTCGCACGCTTCGAGCGTAAGCCGGACAGCTCGGCGAGCGGGACAGCAAAGTCGACGTCGGCTCCGCCATCAGCCAGCCGATCGACCTCGAGGGACCTCGACCAGGGGGGCGACATGGGGCGCGTATAATAGGTAGCGACTCTCCCCAAGTCAAAATCGGATTTGGGGCTAAGCCATTGTTTCCAGTGATCTTGCCACCGCTGATCCTCGCTTCGACATCCCCGTACCGTCGCGAACTGCTGGCGCGACTGCGGCTGGCGTTCGAAGCGATGCCGCCCGGGGTACCCGAGGAACGCATCCACGGGGAGTCGCCGGCCGACCAGGCGCTGCGCCTCGCGCTCGCGAAGGCGCAGGCTATTGCAGGCAGGCACCCGGGCGCCCTCGTGATCGGTGCCGACCAGGTGGCCGCGGCGGGCGAGCAGGTGCTCGGCAAACCCGGTGACGCGGTGCACTGCCGCGCGCAGCTGGCTTCCTTAAGCGGCAAGACCGCTCGCTTTTACACCGCCTGCGCGGTGCTGGGAGTCGGCGCCGGCGTGCGCCTCGCCCACGTCGACACCACCACGGTCGTGTTTCGCTCGCTGACTGCGGACGAGATCGAGCGCTACGTGGCGCACGAGCAGCCGTACGACTGTGCCGGTGGCTTCAAGGCGGAGGCCTTAGGTGTTGCACTGTTTGAATGCATCGAGAGCCAGGATCCGACCGCGCTCATCGGGCTGCCGCTTATCTGGCTCGCGGGGGCACTGCGCGGCGCCGGTTACCACCTGCCCTGAGCCGACGAGCGGGTTTGGGGCGCGATGCCAGCTCATCGAGCACCGCGGCCAGCTCCGGCGGCAGGGGTGAGTTGACGCTGAACTCCCCGCCCTGCGGCCACGCGAAGCTCACGCTGTGCGCGTGCAGGAACATGCGGCCCAGGCCGAGCGCGCGCAGCTCATCGTTGAAAGCGGCATCGCCGTACTTTTCATCCCCCGCCACCGGGTGTGCGGCGTGCTGCGCGTGCACACGGATCTGGTGGGTGCGGCCCGTGCGCAGCGTGACTTCCACGAGCGTCGCCGTCCTGCCAAAGAACTGCACCGGACGGAACTCGCTGACCGAGGGTTTGCCGGAAGGGCCCGCGCGCACGGTACGCTCGCCTCCGACCCGCGTATCGGTGCGCAATGGAACGTCGATGCGCTTGGCACCGAGTTCCCACTTGCCCCTGACGAGGGCGAGGTAGCGCTTCTCGAAACCGTCCGTGCGCAGGAGCGCGTGCAGGCTGCGCAGCGTGCCCGCGTGGCGCGCGACCAGCAGGCACCCGCTGGTATCGCGGTCGAGGCGATGCACGAGTTCGAGGGAATCGTCCGGGTGCAGGGCGCGCAGGGCCTCGATGACCCCGAAATTCACCCCGCTGCCGCCGTGGACCGCGATACCGGCAGGCTTGTCGAGCACCAGGAGCTTCTCGTCCTGGTAGATGATGGCCTTGCGGAGGCTCTCGCGCAGCTGCGCTGAGGGCTTACCGGCTTCCGCCGGCGGCAGCACCCGCACAGGGGGAATGCGGATCCTGTCGTTAAGCTGCAGGCGGGTCTCGGGGCCGGCGCGGCGCCCGTTCACACGCACCTCGCCCTTGCGGATGACGCGATACACGCGGCTGCGCGGCAGCCCCCCCAGGCGCTTCTGAACGTAGTTATCGAGCCGCTGGCCGGCCTCCTGCAGGCTCACCTCGAAGTGCTGTACCTCGGTGCGGATCTCGCGTGGATTGGGCTCCGGCAAGGGGTTCTCAGCGTAAGGCATTGTTTCTACAACGGTCTGTCGAGTATACTCTGTGGGTTGTCCGCCAAGCGGACGCACCAGTGGTTGGCGGCAGTGGCCGCCGCCCGTTTTAGTTGGACCTCTGAATCGAGGCCATCGCATTGGGCCGACAAGATCGCGCCACCTGCGTCGAATCTCGCAAACCGAGACTTCCGCAGTCGGCGCCGTCGGTTGAGTTCACCGAAGGTTTCCTTTCTGCACCGCCTGCGACGAACGAGGCGGTCATTGCTATGAATGACGAGACTCGCTCTCCTTTGTCAGGTTTAAGGAATCTTCGCAGCCGCGGACCCACGGTCCGGCGGCCTCCCGCCGTATGCTTGCCGACCCCTCACCGCACAGTAGGGGCACATGAAGAGAATGCTAGTGAATGCAACTCAGGAAGAGGAGTTGCGCGTCGCTCTGGTTGATGGACAGAAACTGTTTGACCTGAGTATCGACCTACCTTCCCGCGAACAGAAAAAAGCCAACGTTTACAAGGCTCGTATCTCCCGCGTCGAGCCCTCGCTCGAAGCGTGCTTCGTTGATTACGGCGCCCCGCGCCATGGATTCCTGCCGCTGAAGGAAGTCTCCAAGGAGTACTTCCGCCAGCCCCCGCAGGGCGGACGGATGAACATCCGCGAGCTCCTGTCCGAGGGACAGGAAGTCATCGTGCAAGTCGAGAAGGAGGAGCGCGGCACCAAGGGCGCAGCGCTCACCACGTTCATCAGCCTTGCCGGCCGCTTTCTGGTGCTCATGCCGAACAACCCGCGCGCCGGCGGTGTCTCGCGTCGCATCGAGGGCGAGGACCGCGACCAGATGCGCGAGGTCATGAGCCAGCTGCAGATCCCGGAGGGCATGGGCGCCATCGTGCGCACCGCCGGCGTCGGCCGATCGGTCCAGGAGCTGCAGTGGGACCTCGACAACCTCAAGGTCCAGTGGGAACAGATCGAAGCGGCCGCCAAGGATCGCCCGGCCCCCTTCCTGGTGTTCCGCGAGAGCGATGCCGTGACACGCTCCATGCGCGATTACCTCTCCGACGATGTCGGCGAGGTGCTGGTGGACAGCCAGGCCGCCTTCCAGAAGTGCCAGGAGTACATGCAGCGCTTCATGCCGGCGGAGGCGCAGCGGCGCCTGAAGCTCTACACGGACGACATCCCGCTGTTTACGCGCTTCCAGATCGAGAGTCAGATCGAGTCCGCCTACGCCCACAAGGTGCAGCTGCCTTCCGGCGGCAGCATCGTCATCGATTACACCGAGGCGCTGGTGTCGATCGACATCAACTCCGCGCGCGCCACGCGTGGCAGTGACATCGAGACCACCGCCACCAACACCAACCTGGAGGCCGCGGACGAGATCGCCCGGCAGCTGCGCATCCGTGATATCGGCGGCCTCATCGTCATCGACTTCATCGACATGGAGTCCCCCAAGAATCAGCGCGAAGTCGAGGACCGGCTGCGCGATGCGATGAAGATGGATCGCGCCCGTATCCAGATCGGCCGCCTGTCGCGCTTTGGGCTGCTGGAAATGTCGCGGCAGCGCCTGCGGCCCTCGCTCGGGGAGTCCAGCCACATCGTCTGCCCGCGCTGCGTCGGCATCGGCAGCATCCGCAGCGTCGAGTCAATGACGCTCGCGGTGCTGCGCCTGATCGGCGAGGAGCTGCGCAAGGACCGCACCGCGCGCGTGATCGCGCAGGTTCCGGTCGCCGTGGCCACCTATCTCATCAACGAGAAGCGCGAGTGGCTGCGCACGCTCGAGGACAAGAGCGAAGCGGAACTCATCGTGGTGCCGAACGAGAATATCCAGACGCCCGAGTACTCGATCAGGCGCGTGCGCCACGACGAGATGGAGCTGCCCGAGCACCGGCAGGCGACCTACCTCATGCCGAGCGCCCCGGAGATCACCGAGCCCGGCATCGCCCAGGACAAGAAGCCGCACTCGGAGGCTGCGGCCGTGGCCACGCTGCTGCCTGCCACCGCAGCGCCGAGCGGCGCGCCGTCCGCGGCGCCGTCTGCCGCCGCGGCGCGCGCCCCGGCAGACGCGCGAGTGCACGTTGGATTCTGGTCGCGCTTCAAGCGACTGTTGGCGGGCGAGCCGGCGGCGGCGCAGCCCGCAGCTCCGGTGAGCGCGGCATCCCCGGCGCGTCCGCCGCGCCGCGATGGCGGTCCACGCCGCGACGGCCGCGGTGAGCACACGCGCCATTCGCGCTACGCCGAGGGCGCCCGGCGCGAGCACGGGGAAGGCCGCCGCGACGGCCGCGATCGGGATCGTAACCGGGACCCCCGGGACCGCGATCGCAATCGCGATCAGGGCCAGGGCCGCCGACCCGAGCGCTTCGCCGAGCGCGGCGGGGAGCGCGGCGTCCCCAACCGTGGC
>JBGPKC010000077.1:0-11709 GCA_041485725.1 Steroidobacteraceae bacterium | reverse complement strand
TGAGCCCCTGGGCGGGGTCGTCAGGCCGGGCGGCTGCTTCCGTGGCTTGCCTGTCCGCCCTTGCGACCCGCCTCGGCCGCAAGCTCCGGATGCTGAGAGAAGCTGCGCTTCTCGTCAGGCACACTCTGTCCACCCTTGCGCCCGGCGACCGCCGCGAGCGCGCGATTCTGCGAGAAGCTGCGCTTCGCGCCGGGAACGCTCTGCCCGCCCTTGCGCCCGGCCTCTGCCGCCAGTCGCCGGTTCTGCGAGAAGCTGCGCTTCTCGTCCGGTACCGCCTTGCCACCCATGCTCGCTATCTGCCGCTGCCGCTCCGTGTTCATCGATGCGAACCCACGGTGCGATATGCGCCCTTCATGAACTGTTCCTTGAGCCATCACCGCTCTCCTTATATGCGCGAAGCCCGAGGGATGCCGGACCCGCGACTTTGATCGCGACGTGTGACGCCGTCCTCCGGAGCATACCCCTCGCGGCAGGCGCGGATAAAGGTTGGATCGCGCGATGTGTGGTCAGGTTGCTGTAACTCATTGGTGTAACTCACTGACTGCGCGAACTTTCTGTGCTGCCGCGTGCTACGGCATCAGGTGATCGATGACCAGGCTCACGAGGCCATCGCGGCCCACCCGATACGTCACTTCGCCCAGCGGATCGCCGCTCGCGCCCACAGGGTTCCCGGAGCGGGCAATTCGCGCCACCACCTGGACGCTCTGGCCGGGCGCGAAGGCCCGGCCGGGAATCATCGCGTCCGAGGCGGCGAGTGACACGACCTGCGGGAAGCGGCTCTCCAGGCGCTTCACGGCCAGCGGCGGACCGGGGTGCGCCGGGTCACGCACAAAGACGAACAGGGGTGAAGCGCCCACCGCGGCCGCGAGCGACGGAGCGAGCGTGACGTTCACGCGCACCTCCGCGCCGGAGTTCGCCGCGGGCGTCGGCGGGGGGACCCCGGCTCCACCGGCGGGCGGGACGCCGCCGAGCTTGGCGTCGATGGCGGTGATCTGCTGCTCGATGAGGGGCCGGACGTCTGCCGGCGGATCCATGGCGAGGAGCTTCACGAAGCGCGCCCGCGCAAGCGGCAGATCTCCGCGACGCGCCGCGACCGCCGCGCCGAAGAACAGCGCCTTGCCCGAGTCCGGTGCCAGCACCAGCGCCCGCTCGATGAGCCGGCTGGCGCGCCCGTTCAGCTCGGACTCATCGGTGAGGGCCAGCGTCTCGGCCTCGCCGGTGAGCGCGTCGGCGTTTTTTCCGTCGCTGAGGCGATCGGCGCGCTCAAAGGCCCGCAGCGCGAGCGGATACTGCTGCAAGGCGAGGTAAGAACGGCCGAGCGTCAGCCAGCCGTCCAGGTTCTGGGGATCGCGCTCGAGCTGGCGCGCCAGGCGCGAGATCATGCTCTGTGGCGAGTCGTCGGGGGTTACGGTTCTCCACGGCCAGTTGCTCCAGCTGACATACAACACCGCCGAGCCGACCACCAGCAGTCCGGTCGCGACAACAGCCGCCCACGGCGCGGGCCCCGGAGCGGCCGCTGTAACGCCGCGCCTGAGCAGGGGGATCGCCACCACGATGACACCGGCCACGGTCAGCGCCGCCGCCAGCAGAACGAACGTGATCATCAGCGGCTCGGGTCCTCTTCCAGCGGTTGATTGTCACCAGGCACCAGCGCGATGCGCGCGCGTACGATGCGCCACGACACGAACGCGCCGACCAGCAGCAATACGCCCGGCGCCAGCCACAACCAGGCGGTGCGCGGCGCAAAGCGCGGCCGGAAGAGGATGAAATCACCGTAGCGCGCCGCCATGAAATTGCGCACGTCATCGTCGGATTTGCCGGCGAGCAACATATCGCGCACCTCGCGGCGCAGGTCCGCGGCCAGATCCACCGGCGAATCGGCGATGGCTTCGTTCTGGCACTGCATGCAGCGCAGCTCGTGCGTCAGCGCCGAATAGCGCGCCTGCAGCGCCGGATCGGGAAGCTGCGTCGTATCCACCGCCCAGGCGAGGCGCTGCGGCGCGAGCACCCCGATGGCGAGGGCGCCGAGCAGCCCGAGGAGCACTGCGGCGGATGAGACCGGGCCGCGTACGCGCCGCGCGCCGCGCGAGTGCCTCATGACTTCGCCGCGGCGCGCGGCGCCAGGCGCGGCAGGATGTCGCGGGTCCACACATCGGGCGTCAGCGCGCCGACGTGTTTGAAGACCACGATGCCCTGCGGGTTTACCAGGAACGTCTCGGGCGCGCCGTAGACACCCCAGTCGATGGCGGTGCGCCCCGAGCGATCGACGGCGACCGCGTCGTACGGATTGCCGAGCTGCGCCAGCCACGAGAGGGCCTGCGCGTCGTCATCCTTCCAGTCCAGTCCGACCAGCGGCACCACCGCGGCGCGGCGCACTTCCAGCAGCATTTCGTGTTCGGCGCGGCATTCGCCGCACCAGGTACCCCACACGTTGAACAGGTACCAGCGCCCTTTCAGGCCGGCAGAGCTCACCACGCGAGCCGGGTCCGTCAGATTCGGCAGCGAGAACTGTGGAGCCGGCTTGTCAAGTAGCGGCGACATGATCGTGCCCTTGTTGGGCGAGTGTTTGATGCCGATGGCCAGCACCACGACCAGCAGCCCGAATACCCCAACCGGCAGCGCGAAGCGGTTCATGCCGCGCCATCTCTCGCGGTAGCGCCGAGTGCGGGCGCCTCGGCAACCTTGGCCGTGCGGTAGCGCCGGTCGGAAGCGGCCGTGGCACCGCCGATGGCCATGATGAGTGCGGCGAGCCAGATGAGGCTCACCAGCGGCCGGATCTGGATACGCACGCTCCAGCGCCCTCCCCCGAGATCCTCACCGAGTGCCACCAGCAGATTGTTGCCGTGGTGCATCTTGATGGAGGTCTGGGTGATCGCCTGGCGCTGCACCCAGTACTGGCGCTTCTCGGGTGTGAGGACCGTGACCGGTGCGCCCTGGCGCGTGACCACGATGGTGCCGCCCACGCCGTCGTAGTTCGGACCCTCCAGCGGCCGCACCCCGTCGAAGCGGAATTCGTAACCGCCCGCACTCGCGCTGGCGCCGGGCGCCAGAGCCACGTCCCGCTCGGTGGTGAAGGACTGCACCGTGGTGAGCGCAATCACAGCCGTGGCGAGACCCAGGTGCGCGATCGTCATGCCGATCACCGCGCGCGACAGCGACAAGCCCCGGCGCCAGCGATCGATCGGGTCCACCAGCGAGGCCAGCACGATCCACAGTGCGAGCGTCGCGCCGACGGGGGTCAGCACCCGCCCATGGGAATAAATGCCGTACACGAGTCCGCAGGCGAGCACGGCGGCGGCGATCAACGTGTAGAACAGCGTACGCTGCTTGTCCTTCAGGCGCCCGCGCTTCCAGTTCGAGTGGATGCCGACCGACAGCAGGGCGAGCAGCGGCAGCATCGACAACATGAAGGTGGGATTGAAATACGGCGGCCCTACAGACACCGTGCCCAGCTTCAGCGCATCCGAGATCAGCGGCGCCAGCGTGCCGGCGAACACCGTGGTCGCGGCAATGACCAGCAGCACGTTGTTGAAGAGGAGAAACGATTCGCGCGACCCGAGTTCGAACCCGGCCGTCGACTTCAGCTGCGGCGCGCGCCAGGCATACAGGCTCAGGGCTCCGCCGATCATGATGATGAGAAAGGCCAGAATGAAAATGCCGCGGCTCGGATCCGCCGCGAACGAATGCACCGACACCAGCACCCCGGAGCGCACCAGGAAGGTACCGAGCATGCTCAGCGAGAAGGCCAGGATCGCCAGCAGCAGCGTCCAGCTCTTGAACAGGCCGCGCTTGTCGGTAACGGCGAGCGAGTGCACCAGCGCAGTGCCCATCAGCCACGGCATGAACGAGGCGTTCTCGACCGGATCCCAGAACCAGAAGCCGCCCCAGCCGAGCTCGTAGTATGCCCAGAAGCTGCCCAGCGCGATGCCGCAGGTGAGGAAGGCCCACGCGGCGGTCGTCCACGGGCGCGTCCAGCGGGCCCAGGTCTGGTCCAGCCGCCCTTCGAGCATCGCCGCGCACGCGAACGCGAACGCGACGGCAAAGCCCACATAGCCTGTATAGAGAATGGGCGGGTGAATCGCCAGCGCGGGATCCTGCAGGATCGGATTCAGATCGTGGCCGTCGGGGGCGGCTGGGTCCAGGCGCAGGAAGGGATTGGAGGTGGCGAGCGTGAACAGCAGGAATCCGAAGCTGATGAGGCCGAGCACGCCGAGCACGCGTGCTGCGAAGCGCGGCGGCAGCCGCGAGGCCCCGATGGTCACCGCCACCGTCCAGGCGGCTAGCAGCAGGATCCACAGCAGGAGCGACCCCTCGTGGGCACCCCACATCGCGGTGACGCGATAGAACATGGGCAAGGCGGAGTTGGAATTCTCGGCGATGTACAGGACCGAGAAGTCATTCGCCACGAAGGAAGCCACCAGGCACCCCACGGCGGTCGCGACCATGACGAACTGGCCGGCGACGGCCGGCGTCACGGCCGCGATCCACCGGTCACGGCCCAGCATGGGACCTGCGATGCCGAAGAACGCCTGCAGGCCCGCCAGCAGCAGCGCGAGAATCAGAGCAAAGTGACCGAGTTCAGGAAGCATGTCAGGTACCCGCTGAAGGAGGCGATGGCGTGGGAGGCGGCGCCGTGGCGTCCGCCCGTGACTCCCCGTGGCGCTTCTTCAATGAGCGCGCCACCTCGGGAGGCATGTACTTCTCGTCGTGCTTGGCGAGCACTTCATCTGCAACGAAGGTGCCGTCGTGGCGCATCTGCCCGTGCGCGACGACGCCGGCTCCTTCGCGGAACAGGTCCGGCAGCACGCCGGTGTAGCTGACCGGCACGTCGTGACTGAAGTCAGTCACGACGAAGCGCACTTCGAGGCTCCCGGGGGCGCGGTGCAGGCTACCCTGCGTCACCATGCCGCCGAGCCGGAAGCGCTCGCCCGCCGGCACCTGGCCGGCGGCGACCTGGGTCGGATCAAAGAAAAATGTGACGTTCTGGCGAAAGGCGCTGAGCGCGAGTGCGCCGGCGATACTCACGCCGCCCACGATACCGAGCACCAGGACCATGCGGCGCTGTCGTCTCGTCACGGCCCCTCCCCCCGCATGGCTAAGCGCCGCCGCGCGTCCTCGCGCGCGCGTGCCAGCGCGCGGCGCGCCCACACGACGTTCAACACGATCGCGGCGAGCGTGACCGCGTACGCGGGCCACACGAAGACCGCATACCCGCCCATCTCGAAAAAGTGACTCATGTGCTTACGATCTCGCGAATCCAGCTGGCCGAGCGTTCACGGTTCAGGACTTCCCCGCGCAGGCGCACCAGCAGTACGGCCCCAAAAAACAGCGTGAAGCCCAGCAGCATCATCAGCAGCGGCACCAGCATCGATGCCGCCATGGTGGGTTTGGCGAGCCGCATCACCGAGGGCGCCTGGTGCAGCGAGTTCCACCAGGTTACCGAATAGTGAATGATCGGCACGTTCACCACGCCCACCACGGCCAACACCGCGCTGGCGCGATCCGCCCGCTGCGTGTCCTCGAGTCCTGCGCGCAAACCCATATATCCGAGATACAGAAAAAGCAGAATGAGTTCCGAGGTCAAGCGCGGATCCCACTCCCAGTACGTTCCCCACATCGGCTGGCCCCATAGCGCACCGGTCACGAGTGCCGCGAAGGTGAACGAGGCGCCGATCGGAGCGCAGCTGGCAGCCACCGCGTGTGCGACCTTGATGCGCCAGATGAGTCCGACCGCGGCCGCAATCGCCATGGTCGTATACACCATGAGTGACATCCACGCACTGGGCGCGTGCACATAAATGATGCGAAAGCCATCGCCCTGCTGGTAGTCCGCAGGCGCCAGCACCAGCCCGCCCCAGAGTCCGCCGATGATCAGCAGCGCCGCCGGCCAGGCAAACCAAGGCGTGAGCCGCGTCGCAAGCCCGTAGACGTAGGGTGGTGAGCCGAGCCGATGAAACCAGGTCCAGGTCATGAGGCGCGTTTCCGCTACTGCTATTCCAGGCTGATCCGCACCGCCGCCGCCGCCGCGAGCGGCGCCAGCGTTACACCGAGCACCACCAGGGCCGCGAGCAGCTCCAGCGGGGCCAGCAGCGGGCCGCCGCTGATCGCCAGTTGCGTCGCGCGCGCGCCGAAAATCAGCACCGGCAGCGACAACGGCAGCGTCAGCAGCGACAGCAGCGCACCGCTGCGCTTGATCCCGAGCGTCAGGGCCGCGCCGATCGAGCCGATGAGACTCAATGCCACACTGCCCACCGCGACCGAGGCCACAATTCCGGGGACCGCTGCCACGGACACTCCCAGTGACAACGCCGCGAGCGGCGCCATGAGTGCGAGCGGCAATCCGGTCAATAACCAATGCGCCGCGGTCTTCGCAAGCATCAGCCAGGTGAGCGACTGACCCGATAGCGCGTACTGCTCGAGCGTGCCGTCGTAGGCATCGTCGCGAAACAGAAACTCAAGCGCCAGGAGCGACGCCAGCAACGCCCCGGCCCACAGAACGCCCGGGGCAATTTCCCGCAGGCGCGCGAGCTCCGGAGAAATCGCCAGCGGGAACAACATGGTGACCATCGCAAAGAACGCCAGCGGCTGCACCAGCTGGCCGCGCTTGCGAAAGGCAAGCTGCAGGTCCCGCGTCAGGGCAAGGCGTGCCGCGTCGAGTATCGGAGCCTGATGGCTACCCGCCCACACCGTCGACTGCCGGGTAATCCCCCCCGCCTGCACCACGACACCCGCCGCGGGAGAGCCGAAACGGCTCATGCAGCGAGCTCCAGGCGCTGCAGATCGCGCACGCTCGCGGGCAGCTCGTGATGAACGGCCGCCACCACCATGCCGCCGCGCGCAAGCTGCTCTGCGATCAGACTTCCCACCAACTGTTGTCCCTCCGTATCGAGATTGGTCGTCGGCTCATCGAGCAGCCACAGCGGCACCATCGACAAGGTCAGCCCGGCGAGCGCCACGCGCCGTCGCTGCCCGGCTGAGAGCGTGCGCACCAGGCGATCGCACCAGGGACTCGCACCCACGCGCTCCAGCGCACCCTCGAGCGCAGCGGCGCCGATGCGGTGTCTGACACCGATCCAGTAGCGCAGGTTCTCGCGCGCGCTGAGCTCGGCCTTCAGGGGCGGTTCGTGCCCGAGGTAGGCCAGGGCGCAGTGGAACGTACGCAGATCGCCGCGCACATCCCGCCCCTCCCACAGCACCCGCCCCTCCTCCGGGTACATGAGCCCGCAGACGGTGCGCAGCAGGCTGGTCTTGCCCGAGCCGTTGGGCCCCGTCACCTGCAGGCACTCACCGCTCGCGAGCGAAAAGCACACCCCCCGCAGGACATGACGGTCACCCCGCCACAGGTGCAGGCTCTCAACATCGAGGCGCTCGTCATGCATGCAGGGCGTGTCGCCTGAGTACGGCGCGCGAGTCTCGCAAATTCATTAGTTTACCGCTACACCCCCCCGTGTCTCCCATCCGCGTCATTGAGGGGGCCTATCCAGCGCCCGGCTCGCTCGAGAGCACACCTTCGTCCCTGGGCCGCTTGGACCCGCGCGAATCTCCTCGCAGGCCTGATAAGCGTCGATTGCCATGCGAGCGTCGAAATCGCGCCACGTCACTTCACGCCCCAGGCGGCGATCGTTACGCCGCGCAGGAATCGCGACTAGTCATGATTTCGGATCACTTCCAACATGAGCGCGCAGACGTCGTCTCCACACTTCACCAGGGAAAAGACCAGCTCGCGGCACGATGAAGTCGCAGCGCATGCGGCTGGCGATGCGCGGCACTGTCATATTCGGCCCACGTAAAGAAGCTCGCAGGTGCGAGCTCGCACCTGCGCCGATGATTCAGCCGGTCGCAGTGTTCGAGAAAGTAAACCATCGACGCAAATATATGACTGCAGTTGGAGACACGTTGTCGGCAGCCCGAGACATCGAGACCTCCGCGCGGATGATGTGTATGGTCACTGCCGTACGCGATTGCGCTGCAAGTACGTTGATCGTCTGGTTGGGGGGTCTCATCGCTTTTTCTGGTTCATCGCAGGAGCGTTGGTGGGGAATGCTGCGAGTTTCGTGGCTCGTCCCCTGTGGCGCGGTGCGCTCACTCTCGGACACGGGCGCATGCGCTACGGTCATGCCGGCGCGTTTGTCGATTGCTGTTGGCACTGACGACGTGCACGCCGGCAAGCTCGGCGAGGACTGTCATCGCAAGGATTGCGCATGCGTGTCTGGACAGCCATAACGCATGACTCGGTCAGGCGGCAGCGCCATCGCTGGGGTGCGCCCGCGCTCGCGGCGCTGCTCCTCACGCTGGGGCTGATTCCACAGGGTTTTGCCGCACAGATCCGCGCCAATTTCGACCATCTGACGACCGGCTTCGAGCTCATCGGCCAGCACCGCGACCTGCCCTGCGAGGCCTGTCACGCCAACGCCATGTTCCAGGGCACCCCGACCGATTGCGGTGCCTGTCATGGCATCGGCACCGCCATCCGCGCCACGGCCAAGCCCGCCAACCACATCCTGTCGACCGACCGGTGCGCCAGCTGCCATACGCCCATCGCCTGGAACCCGGCGGTCAACTTTGACCACACCCAGACGCGCGGCAGCTGCTCCACCTGCCACAACGGTGTGCAGGCACAAGGCAAGGGACCGACGCACATCGTTACCGACCTCGAGTGCGATGCCTGCCATACGACGCTCACCTGGGCCGGTGCGTTTTTCACCCACCAGGGCGTCACCAACAACTGCGCCAGCTGCCACAACGGTGTGGCGGCAACCGGGATGCCGGCCACCCACATCCCGGTCGGTACGCCCCCGACCCCGTGCGAGGGCTGCCACTCGACCACGAACTTCGTGACCTTCGCCGGAACGGTCATCAACCATCTGGCCGTGACGGCTCTGACCTGCCAGAGCTGCCATGAAACGGCGGTCTACCTCGGGATGCACCCCAGTACCAATACCACTGCGGCCGACTCGCGTCCCTCGGCGACGCTCGACGCCAATCACCCGAAAACGGGCGATTGCGGCCAGTGCCATGACACGACTACGTTCGCCAACAGCGCGCTGCGGCCGGCGAACCACATTCCGACCAGTGCGCCGTGCTCGCAGTGCCACACCACCGCGGGCAACTACAAGGCCTACTCGGTCACCGGCACGCACCAGGGCGTCACCGGGTGTCTCAGCTGTCACGGTCCGACGGTGGCGACGACTTTTGATATCGCCATCGTCACCACACCTGGCAATCACATTCCGATCGGCAGCCTGGACTGCAACGGCTCGGGCTGTCACAGCACGAGGAACGTGAATCCGGGTGGCTTCAGGCTCGGCGCGGCGAGCATCTCGAGTCCGACGCTCACGGTCGCCGGCCACGCCACCGTCGCGGCGGTCGGCGGCTGCATGACCTGTCACGAGAGCGCGCCCTACATGGGGATGCTCGCCAGCACCGGTACCACGGCCGGCGACTCGCGCCCCTCGAGCACGCTCGATTCCATGCATCCGACCAGCGGCGAATGCAGCGGCTGCCACACGACCAGCCCGACCTTTACCACCAATCAGTCAGGCGCCGCCCTGCCCGCGAAGCACATCCCGACCACTGCACCGTGCGGGCAGTGCCACACGACCGCGGGCAACTTCGCGCTCTACTCTTCCCCCGGCACGCACCAGGGCGTCAGCGGGTGCCTCAGCTGCCACGGCTCGACGGTGAACACGACGTTCCTTAACGTCACCATGGTCACGACGCCGGGCAACCACATCCCGATCAAGGCCCTCGACTGCAACGGCTCGGGCTGTCACACCACGAGTAACGTGACTCCGGGAGGGAACGGCTTCAGGATCGGCACGGGCACGGCGAACATCTCGAATCCCACGCTCAACGCCGCGGGCCATGTGACGGCGGCGGGGGCGGGTGCCTGCGCGACCTGTCACGAGAGCGCGTCCTACCTCGGGATGATCCCGAGCACGGCGCTCCCCGGAGGAGACTCTCGTCCGGGGGCGTACGACGCCCAGCACCCGACCACTGGCGACTGCGGCAACTGTCACGTCACCACGCCGACCTTTGGGTCGAACCTGCTTCCCACGGCCGGGAAGCCCACGAATCACATTCCAACCACCGCCGTGTGCGCGCAGTGCCATACCACTCCGGGCAACTTCAAGGCCTACTCAGTCACCGGCACGCACCAGGGCGTCAGCGGGTGTCTCGCCTGTCACGGTACGACGGTGAACACGACTTTTGACATCGCCATCGTCACCACACCCGGCAATCACATTCCGATCAAGACCCTCGACTGCAACGGCTCGGGCTGTCACAGCACGAGGAACGTGAATCCGGGTGGCTTCAGGCTCGGCGCGGCGAGCCTCTCGAGCCCGACGCTCACCGTCGCCGGCCACACCACGGTGGCGGCAGCGGTCAGCGGCTGCCAGACCTGTCACGAGACCGCGCCCTACATGGGAATGCTCGCCGGCGGCGCCACCACATCGGATGCGCGCCCCACATTCGACAAGGCCCATCCGACCTCCGGTGACTGCAACGGCTGTCACACCACGGCACCGACCTTCACCACCAATCAGACGGGCAGCAGCGCCAAGCCGCCCAACCACATTCCGACCACAGCGGCGTGCTCGCAGTGCCACACGACCGCGGGCAACTTCGCGCTCTACTCTTCCCCCGGCACGCATCAGGGCGTCGCCGGGTGCCTCACCTGTCACGGCCCGACGGTGAACACGAAGTTCTACAACGTCACCATGGTCACGACGCCCGGCAACCACTTCCCGATCGGCAGCCTCGACTGCAACCGCTCGGGCTGCCACAGCACGGGTAACGTGACTCCGGGAGGGGGCGGGTTCAAGGTCGGCGCGGCGAGCCTCACGAATCCGACACTCACCGTCGCAGGCCACACCACCGTGGCAAGCGCCGTGCCGAGCTGCATGACCTGTCATGAGACCTCACCCTATGTGGGGATGATGGCGAGCACCAAGGCGGCAGCGGGCGACTCGCGTCCGCAGGCATTCGACCCGGGCCATCCAGCGTCGGGTGACTGCAACGGCTGTCACAGCACGTCACCGACCTTCACCACCAATCAGATGGGCAGCAGCGCCAAACCAGCGAACCACATTCCGACCAGCGCGCCGTGCGCCCAATGTCACACGACGGCGGGCAACTACGCGCTCTACGTGATGGGTGTGCTCGGCCACAAGGGCATCACCAACAATTGCAAGCAGTGCCACGCCTATGGGCTGAGCTTCTACAACATGGCGCCGCCGACGCTCAAGGAGCCGGCCGCCGGCCCCACCGGACACATCCCGGCGGTGCCACCCAACGGCGCCGGGACGATCGACTGCGTGCTGTGCCACACCACGGCCGCGGCCTCGTTCGCAACCTTCGCGGGAACCGTGATGAGGCACCAGTACGTGACCTCGATGACGTGCATGAGCTGCCACGAAATCGGCATGCAGTGGAAAACCAACGGTCGCCTGTGGGTGCGAGACAGCGCCAACCATTATAAGGGCAGGGATTGCGGTGGATCGGGTTGCCATAGCGCGCGCGACAAGCTCGCGATTCGGCCGCGGGCGACCGTGTCGACCGCCCCCGCCACCACCAAACCGGGCACGGGCGTCACGGCCCGCACGGGCGTGGGTCCCACCCCGCGCGCCGGGACGGCTGCGCCTGCCCTCGTGAGTCCCGCGGCCAGCGGACCGTTCAATCATGCAACGGTCGCCGGGACCGCCTGTG
>JBGPKC010000076.1:0-11749 GCA_041485725.1 Steroidobacteraceae bacterium | reverse complement strand
GGGAACGTCAGCGTAGCGGTTGAAGAGCTGATGTCATCTTCCGGAAGCGCGACGTTAGTGGCTCGCGGGTCCGGTTGTTACGCAGGCGACGAAACAGAGGCTCGCCAGAGCCGCGAGTGTCAGCAGATGCCTGGAGGCCGGGTGTCGCCGCCCTCCGGTTTCAACATAACACCTGCCCTTGTCGCGCGGCAGTAGCGTCTGTGCGCGGGAACGTCTGCTGAGCGCGGTGCGTTGACAGCGTCGAGAGCTGCCGCGCGCCCGTAAACACACTCTACCCGCTGTCGTCACACCGCTATTGAAACCGCGTTTGTCTGACTTCAGTCAGCGGAGTGCGACAACGCACTTCTCGCCAAATCAACAGCTTCAGAGCCCAGGTCTGCGCGTGCGTCTGCCGCGCACGACAGAACCTGACGTGTTGGCTGGTCGTGTCGGACGACTCTCAACACAAGCTTGCAGTGCGAATTCAACAGCTTGCCACGGCGAATCCGTACTCGCATGCCTGCATGGCACACGCTTTGCTCGAGCTTGACTGCGGCGCAGATGGTCCAGGGCCGGATCAGGGGGGAGTCATGAAGTCTCGAAACTCGACGGGCGCGCTTGCTGTTGTCCCGACGATCCTGTGTTGGATCGCGACGGTTGCAGTGGTCAACGCCGCTACCGATCCCGGCGTTCGCCCGGGAACCGCAGCTGGAAATCCGATTCCGGGACTCACTGTCGACCAGGCAACGCTGTTCCAGATCGGGCAGGATGCCTTCAACGAAGTGGAGGAGCTCGGCGACGGCCTGGGCCCGCGCTTCAACCTCGACGGTTGCGGCGGCTGCCACAGCTTCCCGGCTACCGGAGGAACTTCCCCGGCGCTGAACCCCCAGGTCGCGGCGGCAACCGCCTTCGGCGCGCGTAACGTCGTTCCTGCGTTCATCAGCGCGAATGGACCCATCCGTGAGGCGCGCTTCAGGTTCAGACCCAACGGAGCCCGCGACGGAGGGGTTCATTCTCTGTTCGTCATCAGCGGACGCCTCGATAGCAGCGGCAACGCCGGCAACTGCGATGCCCTGCAGGAGGACTTCAACGCGCACTTCGCGCGCGGCAATGTGTCACTGCGCATTCCCACTCCGGTATTCGGGGGGGGATTGATGGAAAGCATCCCGGATAATGTGCTGGCCACCAATCTGGCCCGCAACGCGGCTCAGAAGGCGCAGCTGGGCATCGCAGGCCACCTGAACGCCAATGGCAACGACGGCAGGGCTACACGCTTCGGATGGAAGGCGCAGAACGTGTCGCTGCTGCTGTTCGCCGGCGAGGCTTACAACGTCGAGATGGGCCTTACCAGCGAGCTGTTCCCGACCGAGCGCGACCCGAATCCCAAGTGTCAGACGGATACGGTGCCGAACAACATCACGGGCCGGACTGGCATCACGGACCCGAGCCTGCTCCTGAGCGACATAGAGAAGTTCTCCCTCTTCATGCGGTTCCTGGCTCCGCCGGCTCCGTCTGCGACAGTACCCGGTGGAGCGGCGTCGATCACCCACGGACGGCAGGTTTTCAGTGACATCGGCTGTGCCTTGTGTCATACGCCCTCGCTGCAGACGAGCACGACCACGGTCGCGGCCCTCAGCAACCAGCCGGTCGCGCTGTTCTCCGACCTGGCGGTGCACAGGATGGGACCGAAGCTCGCCGACAACATCCTGCAAGGAAACGCCGGACCCGACGAATTCCGCACCGCGCCGCTGTGGGGTCTGGGCCAGCGGATTTTCCTGCTGCATGACGGGCGCACGACCGATCTGGTGCAGGCGATCCAGGCGCATTCCAGTGGCGGCAACTCGTGGACCTTCGGGGCTTTCAGCGAGGCTTTCACCAGCGAGCGCGGCGGCCTGGCGTTCGCTCCATCGGAGGCGAACAGGGTTATCGAGAACTACGGGCAGCTGGGTGATAGCGCGCAGCAGGATCTGCTGAACTTCCTGCGCTCTCTCTAGGTCAACTGATCCGCGTCGAGCTGCGCGCATACCAGCGCATTATCTGATCCAGACCGATACGCGTGGCGCGCGGATCGGCGTCCGGCTGCCAACCGTCGCTGCGTCCGAGTGACGGACCGAACGCCAACGCGCCAACGGCCGCGCCGGCGGGGAAATAATGGCTATGCGTGACGATTACGGGCACGCCGGCACGCTGCGCAGCCTCGATGCCGGCCGGGGCATCCTCGATCGCCACGGCCTCGTGCGGGCGCAGTCGCAGAGCTTCGAGTGCCAGCCGATAGACCTGCGGATCGGGCTTCTTTCGCGGCGCCTCGTTGGCGCACACGACCGTTGCGAAGTGATCCTCCCAGTGGCTGCCGAGATGGCACTCGAGCAAAGCCTCGACATTGCCGCGGCTCGTGGTGGTGACGATCCCCATCGGCAGATGAGCGCGGCAGCACTCCGACAGCAGTTCCGCGACACCGGCGCGCAGGGGCAAGTCGCCACCGCGTGCGATCCCTTCGTAGATCTGGTTTTTCAGGCGATGTACCGTCTCGGCGAGCGCCTCGCGCTGCCGCGCATCGCCGGCAGCCTCCTCTCTGCGGCTCATGTCGTACAGCAGCCGCTCACGGCCTCCCGCCACCGCGAGCAGCTCTCCGTAGTGCTGTTCGCTCCATCGCCAGGGCACGCCCAGTGCCTCGAAAGCGCGATTGAAAGCCACCAGGTGCCCGTCGCGCTCGGTTTCGGCCAACGTGCCATCGACGTCCCAGAGCAAGGCCCTGATCACGCGCCGAAGGGGGAGTCTGCCGCAGTCACAAGTGCGGGCAGGCCGGCCACGCTCTCCACGAACGCGTCGCACGGTAGCGCACGTGGGTCAGCTCCCTCGTTGTATCCATAGGGCACGCAAACCACGGCCAGCCCCGCGGCGCGCGCGGCAAGCACGTCGGTCAACGAGTCACCTACCATCAGCGCCTGAGCCGGCCGAACCTCGAGTTCCTCACAAGCGGCCAGCAGGGGTTGCGGATGCGGCTTGCGATGCGCGCCGCTGTCCCCACCCACCACCACGTCAATCCATTGACTCAAACCCAAACGAGTCAGCAGGTCAACGGCCGCCTTCTTCGGCTTATTGGTTACCACTGCAAGGCCCAGGCCCAGCGCGTGCAGTTGAGCGAGCCCCGCCGTCACCCCCGGGTACACGCGCGTCTGGATTTCATCGAGCTCGTGAATCCGCTCGTAGTGAAAGTGGAATCGCTCCATCAGCAGCGCGGCGTCGGCCGATTCTCCGGCAGCTCCCAGCCGCGCAACGGCGCGCTCTATCAGAGTGGGCACTCCTCGCCCGATGAGCACGCGGACCTCGGCCGCGGGGAGGCTGGTGAGATTCTGCTCGGCGAGTGCGCGATTCAATGCGACGCTGATGTCCGCAACGGTATCAAGGAGCGTGCCGTCCAGGTCGAACAGCACCGCCTGCAGGGACCGCGCGCTCACGATGACCGCTTGCCCTGCACCAGTGCGCACGCGCGCGCGTAAATCGCCTGCGGCGTGAGGCCGAGGTCCGCCGTCACCTGCGCCGCCGGGGCGGATTCGCCGAATCGATCGATGCCGAGCACGTCACCGTCGAGTCCGGTATAGGCCCGCCAGAAGTTGCTCACGCCCGCCTCGATCGCCAGAACCGGCAGCGCACGCGGCAGCACCGTGGCGCGATAATCAGCACTCTGTCGATCGAACTCACCACAGTTGGGCATTGAAACCACGCGGCAGGCGATGCCGTCGGCGCCCAGCATCTCACGCGCGCGCATCGCGAGGGCGACTTCCGAACCCGTCGCCAGGAGCGTGATCGCGGCGGGTCCGTCGCTGCCGGCCAGCACGTAGCCGCCCCTGCGGATGTCATCGAGCTGCTGTGCGCTGCGTACAAAGTGCGGCAGGTTCTGGCGCGACAGCAGCAGGCACGTCGGCCCATCGTGTCGCTCGATCGCGGCCTGCCACGCCACCTGGGTTTCCACGGCATCGCACGGGCGCCAGACTGCGTTGTTGGGAATCAGGCGCAGGCTGCTTGCGTGTTCCACCGGCTGGTGCGTCGGACCGTCTTCGCCGAGGCTGACGCTGTCGTGCGTGAACACGTGGATCACCCGCTGACGCATGAGCGCCGCCATGCGTACGGCATTGCGGCTGTAGTCCGAGAAGGTGAGAAAGGTGCCTCCGTAAGGCAGGTAGCCGCCATGCAGCGCAATGCCGTTCATCACCGCACTCATGCCGAACTCGCGCACGCCATAGTTGATGTGGTTGCCCCAGCCACCGCGGCGCACGGCGACGCTGCTGCGGGTCGCAGTCAGGTTCGAGCCGGTCAGATCGGCCGAGCCACCGAGAAGCTCCGGCAGCAGCGGCTGCAAGGCTTCAATCGCATTCTGCGAGGCCTTGCGCGAGGCGATGCTGGCTGCCTGCGCCACCGTCGCGGCCAGCAGCCGCACCGTGGCGTCGTGCCAGTTCGCCGGCAGTGCGCGCCGGCGCACGCGCCGCTCGAATTCAGCCGCGAGCTGCGGATGAGCCTGGGCGTAGGCGGAAAAGCGGCGCTGCCACTGGGACTGGCGCGCCGCGCCCGCCGCGCGCGCGTTCCAGGCGGCCCGGATCTCCCCGGGAATCTCGAACGGCCCGGCCGTCCAACCCAGGCTCGCGCGGGTTGCGGCGGCCTCTGCCGCGCCGAGGGCGGCACCGTGTACATCGTGTGTGCCCGCCTTGTTGGGGCTGCCGTGACCGATCACGGTCCTGCAGCACACGAGCGTCGGCGCGCCACAGTCCTCACGCGCCTGCGCGAGGGCTGCCTCGATGGAGGCAGTGTCGTGGCCGGGGACGTCGCGTATGACACGCCAGCCGTAGGCCTCAAAGCGCCTCGGGGTGTCATCGGTGAACCAGTGCTCGACATGGCCGTCGATGCTGATGCCGTTGTCGTCGTAGATCGCCACCAGTTTCGACAACCTCAGCGTTCCGGCGAGCGAGCTGGCTTCGTGGCTGATGCCTTCCATCAGACAACCGTCGCCGACGAATACCCAGGTTCGGTGGTCGACGATCGTGTGACCCGGCCGATTGAATTCCGCGGCCAGCAGCTGCTCGGCGAGCGCCATGCCGACGGCATTGGCCAGCCCCTGGCCGAGGGGGCCGGTGGTGGTTTCCACCCCGGGCGTGACTCCGACCTCCGGATGCCCGGGAGTCTTGCTGTGCAGCTGACGAAAGCGCTGCAGTTCTTCCAGCGGCAGCGCATAACCGCTGAGGTGCAGCAGCGCGTACAGCAGCATCGAACCGTGACCATTGGAGAGCACGAAGCGGTCGCGGTCGGGCCAGAGCGGATCGGCGGGATTGTGCTTCAGGTGCCCCCGCCACAGCACTTCGGCGATTTCCGCCATCCCTAACGGCATGCCGGGATGACCGCTGTTGGCGGCCTCCACGGCGTCGATGGCGAGAAAGCGCAGCGCGTTGCACAGTTCCCGCCGCTCAACGGCCTGCGGTCTGACTTGAGCATTCATGCGGCAGCCTCCCTACTGGCGCGTCTCTTGAGATCGATCAGTCGCAGGATCATGGGCGTGAAGATGAACTGCATCGCGAGCCCCATCTGGCCCCCCGGCACCACGATGTTGTTCGGTCGGCTCATCCACGAGTTGTGCAGCATGGATACAAGATAGGGAAAGTCGATGCCCTTGGGGTTGGCGAAGCGGATTACCACCATGGACTCATCCGCGGTGGGTATGTCCTTGGCGATGAACGGGTTACTGGTGTCCACCGTCGGCACACGCTGGAAGTTGACGTGGGTGCGGCTGAACTGCGGACAGATATGGTTCACGTAGTCGGGCATGCGCCGCAGGATCGTGTCGACCACGGCCTCCTGGGTGTAGCCGCGATGATGCCGGTCGCGATGCAGCTTCTGGATCCACTCGAGATTGACGATCGGCACGACGCCGACGAGCAGATCGACGTGGTGTCCCACATCGATGCCATCGCCGACGTAAGCGCCATGCAGGCCTTCGTAGAAGAGGAGGTCGCTGTCGGGTGTCATCGGCTGCCAGTCGGTGAAAGTGCCCGCGTCGCAGCCGAGTTCCTTGGACTCGGCCGCGTCATGAGCGTAGCGACGGACCTTGCCGCGACCGGTCGCGCCATACTCGGCGAAGGTGTCGGCCAGCTCCCTGAGGAGATTCGCTTCCGGCCCGAAATGGCTGACTTGCGGACCGCTGCCGCGGTCGGCAGCCTGCACGCGCTCGCGCATCTCGACGCGGTTGTAGCGGTGAAATGAATCGCCCTCGATTACCTGCGCCTTGATGCCTTCGCGCCGGAAGATGTGCGCGAAGCTCTTCATGACCGTGGTGGTTCCCGCGCCGGACGATCCGGTCACCGCGATTATCGGATGGCTGATGGACACGCAGAACTCCCCGGAACTGACATACCCGCGTACGCAGCGTTCAAAGCCGTGTCTCCGGCCGGAACAGCGAGCGTTCGTTAAAGAGCGGTGAGCTGAACGGCCGGTCTGCGCCGCTTTCGTATTCGGCGTGGTAGCGCTCGATCCGTTCGACCTCGTTGCGCGAACCCAGGATCAGCGCAACGCGCTGATGCAGCGACTCGGGCTTCACTTCCATGAGGCGCTGGTTACCGGTCGTCGCGCGCCCCCCCGCCTGCTCCACCAGCAGACTGATCGGATTCGCTTCGTACAGCAGGCGCAGCCGTCCCGGCTTGCTCTTGTCCTTGCTGTCCCTGGGATACATGAACACCCCGCCGCGCATAAGGATGCGGTGCACCTCCGCGACCAGCGAGGCGATCCAGCGCATGTTGAAATCGCGACCGCGAATGCCCGACTTTCCCGCCTGGCACTCGGTCACGTAGCGGTGCACCGGCGGCTCCCAGAAGCGGGCGTTGCTGGTGTTGATGGCAAACTCGCTGGTATCAGCCGGAATCTGCAGGTTCGGATGTGTCAGGATGAAGTTGCCGATCTCCCGATCGAGCGTGAAACCATGCGTGCCCTTGCCCGCGCTGATGACGAGCATCGTCGCGGGACCGTAGATGGCGTAGCCGGCGGCGACCTGCTGCTCACCCCGCTGCAGATAGTCGGCGACGCCCGGGAGCTCGGTCTCATCGTGTCTCAACACCGAGAAGATCGTGCCGACCGATACGTTCACATCGGTGTTTGAAGAGCCGTCGAGCGGATCGAACAGCAGAAGATAACGACCGCGCGCATATTCGACCGGCACCGGGTAGGGGTGCTCCAGTTCCTCGGAAACCATGCCGGCGAGCAGGCCGCCCCACTCGCAACTGCGTATGATGACCTCGTGCGCCAGCACGTCGAGCTTGTGCTGCGTTTCACCCTGCACGTTCTTGCCGCCGTGCTCGCCGAGATACCCGCCGAGGGCCCCCTTGGCGGTCATCGCTGAAATCGCCTTGACGGCGGCAGCCACATCCACCAGCAGCGCCCCCAGGTCACTGGCACCGGGGATGTCGGTGAGCTGCTGGATCAGGAACTTTGAGAGCGTGGTGCGCCCGAGATACATCGTCGCGGCTCCTTGATGATCATGATTGGCTCGGTGTGGCGGCGGTCTGGAACACGCGGCTGGCGCGAATGTCGGAAGCGGCGATCGTCGTCAGGTCTTCAGCCGTGAAGCGCCGATCCTTGTCGGCAAACAGGCGGCTCGCCTGGCGCAGCCGCGCACGGTCGAGCGCGTTGCGCACACTGCGCGCGTTGGCGAAGTGCGGCTGGCGGATGCGAGCGGTCAGGTACTCTTCAAAGGTCTCGCGCGCGCCGGGGGCGAAACGGTAGCTATGCTGCTCGAGGAGCTTATCGGCGATGCGCAGCAGCTCCGCGGGCGCATAGTCCGGGAAATCCAGATGGTGCGCGATGCGCGAACTCATCCCGGGATTGGAGCGGAAGAAGGTGTCCATGCGATCCTTGTAGCCCGCCAGGATCACGACCAGATCGTCCCGCTGGGTCTCCATGACCTGCAGCAGAATCTCGATGGCCTCCTGTCCGTAGTCGCGCTCATTCTCGGGCCGGTAGAGGTAGTACGCCTCATCGATGAAGAGCACGCCGCCCATGGCCCGCTTCAGCACTTCCTTGGTCTTCGGTGCCGTGTGGCCGATGTACTGCCCCACGAGATCATCGCGCGTCACCGCAACCAGGTGGCCTTTGCGCACGTAACCCAGACGAAACAGGATCTCCGCCATGCGCAGCGCCACCGTGGTCTTGCCGGTCCCGGGGTTGCCGGTGAAGCTCATGTGCAGGCTGGGCGCCTGCGCCGAGAGGCCCAGGTTCATGCGCAGCTTGTCGATCACGAGCAGCGCTGCGATGTCACGGATGCGCGCTTTGATCGGTGTAAGGCCCACCAGGTCGCGGTCGAGCTCGTCCATCACTGCGCCGGCCTGGCTCTGCGCCAGCACTTCGCTCACGGTGCGTGCCTCGGTCGACTGCGGGGCCGGGGCCGCCGCGGCGCCCGTCGCGGGCTCGGGGACCGCCGCCGCGCTGCCGGGAATCGAGTACAGGGGTGAGCCCATGTCAGGCCACCTTGCTCGCCGGCGATGAGCGGCGCAGCTCGTAGCGCATCGCATCGATCACCGCCTGATAGTCCGCGCAGCCGAATATCGCGCTGCCGGCGACGAAGGTGTCGGCACCGGCCGCCGCGACGCTGCGGATGTTTTCGATCTTGATGCCGCCGTCGACCTCGAGCCTGATGTCCCGGCCCGCGGCGTCAATGAGCTTGCGCGCGCGCTCGACCTTCCTCAGCGCCGAGTCGATGAAGCTCTGGCCGCCAAAACCCGGATTGACGCTCATGATGAGCACCAGATCGACCTCGTCGAGAACGTACTCGAGCACCTCGAGCGGAGTGGCCGGATTGAAGGCCAGCCCCGCCCGGCAGCCCGCCGCCCTGATCAGGCGCAAGGTCCGATCCACGTGCAGCGAGGCTTCGGGATGGAAGCTGATCAGGTCGGCACCGGCGGCGACGAAGCCGTCGATGAGCGCATCCACCGGCTGCACCATCAGATGCACATCCAGTGCCGCATGCGCGCCTTGGGGACGCGCGCAATAGGGCTTGAGCGCCGCCGCCACCATCGGCCCGATGGTCAGGTTCGGGACGAAGTGATTGTCCATGACGTCGAAGTGAATCCAGTCGGCGCCCGCGGCGATGACGCGAACCACCTCCTCACCCAGACGGGCGAAGTCGGCGGACAGGATCGAAGGGGCGATCAGGTACATGGGGCGAACCTCGCAACACTCATGACTTGCCATTCCCGCCGCGCTCACCTTCGGGCCGGTCGGCCGCGTAGCCGTGCACGGTGTAGCGGATCGTGCGGCCCCCCGCCTCCTGACGTATGAGCCCGAAACCCGGCTCGCTTACCGGGCGGTTGACGATGAAGCTCATGGCGATGCTCTCCACGCCGCGCGTGGAGTCGAAGGCAATCAGGCGGATGTAGTGCTGCGGGAAGGTCTTGCGGCAGTTCTGCAGCTCCATCAGCACCCCGGCAGCATCCTTCAGATCGAACATCGGCATGCCGAACATTTCCCAGTAGGTATTGCGCGGGTGGGGATCGTCGGTGTACTCGATGCTCCAGGCGTAACCGCGGCTCAGGCCGTAGTCCACCTGCAACGAAATCTCGGCATCCGTCAGTTCCGGCAGGAAGCTGAACTGCCCCTGCGTGATCTTCCTTACCGGGTTGGTCATCATGGAGCGTGTTCTCCTTGAAGCGATTCAGTGCGCCACTGCGGCCGTGGGGGTGAAATCGGACGCATCCGTCGGGGTGTAGTTGAAGCTGATGTCCCCCCAGGTATCGAGCGCCTGCTGCAGCGGGCTGCAGCCACGGGCGGCTTTGCGCAGGATCTCCGGCCCCTCGACGCGGATGTTCTGGCCCTCGTTGCGCGCCTTGACCATCGCCTCGAGTGCCACCCGGTTGGCGACCGCGCCGGCCTGAATGCCCGCGGGGTGACCGATGGTTCCGCCACCGAACTGCAGCACCACGTCGTCCCCGAAAAGATCCAGCAGCTGGTGCATCTGGCCGGCGTGGATGCCACCGGAGGCGACCGGCATCACCTTGCGGATGTCGCACCAATCCTGGTCGAAGAAGATGCCGCGCGGCAGATCCTGGCGGGTGTAGCTGTCGCGGCACACGTTGTAGTAGCCCTGCACGGTCAGCGGGTCGCCCTCGAGCTTGCCGACCGCGGTCCCCGCATGCAGGTGATCGACCCCGGCGAGTCGCAGCCACTTGGCAATGACACGGAAACTGACACCGTGGTTCTTCTGTCGCGTGTAGGTACCGTGACCGGCGCGGTGCATGTGCAGGATCATGTCGTTGCGCCGCGCCCAGTTGGACATGCTCTGGATCGCGGTCCAGCCGATGACCAGATCGATCATGACCACGACCGAGCCGAGCTGCCGGGCGAAGTCGGCGCGTTCGTACATGTCCTCCATGGTCGCGGCCGTTACGTTGAGATAGGAGCCTTTGACCTCACCGGTGGCGGCGCTCGCCTTGTTGACCGCATCCATCACGTACAGGAAGCGGTCGCGCCAGTGCATGAAGGGCTGCGAGTTGATGTTCTCGTCGTCCTTCATGAAATCAAGACCGCCCTTGAGCCCCTCGTAAACGACGCGGCCGTAGTTGCGGCCCGAGAGCCCGAGCTTGGGTTTGGTCGTGGCGCCGAGCAGCGGGCGGCCGAACTTGTCGAGGCGCTCGCGCTCGACAATCAGGCCGGTCGGCGGCCCCTTGAAGGTCTTGACGTAGGCCGCCGGAATCTGAATGTCTTCAAGTCTTGCGGCCTTGAGGGGCTTGAAGCTGAACACATTGCCGATCAGGCTCGCCGTCATGTTGGCGATCGAGCCCTCTTCGAAAAGAATGATGTCGTACGCGACCCAGGCGAAGAACTGTCCCGGGCTGTTCGGCACCGCCTCGACCTTGAACGCCTTGGCGCGGTAGGTATCGCAGGCGGTCAGCCGATCGGTCCACACGACCGTCCAGGTCGCGGTGCTCGACTCCCCGGCGACCGCCGCGGCCGCTTCGACCGGGTCAACCCCCTCCTGTGGGGTGATGCGGAACAGGCAGACGGTGTCCGTAGCCTTGGGCACGTAGTCCGGCTCCCAGTAGCCCATCTGCCGGTACTTCAGAACGCCGGCTTTGTAGCGCCGCTTGGCGTCCGTGATTGCGGTTGCGCCGCCGCTTGCTCCAGTCGCGATTGCCATCGTCCCGCCTCGTTCTCGATTGCTTGAGGCAACTGTAGAGGGAGGCTATCATTCAGGTAAAGTCACTTTAAGTTAGCGACAAGTTAAGAATTACTTAATGAAGAACGCCACGCTCCGGCAATTGCGGGTCTTCTCGGCGGTCGCGCGGCACTTGAGCTTCGCGCGCGCGGCGGAGGAGCTGCGGCTCTCGGCGCCTGCGGTCTCGATGCAAATCAAGGAGCTGGAGACGGAAGTCGGGCTGCCGCTGTTCGATCGCTCGAGCCGCAAGGTGTCCCTCACGATGGTCGGCGAATACGTGCTCGCCTACACCCAGAAGGTCCTGGCTGCGATGCGCGACGCGGAGGACATGGTCGCCCGCTTTCGCGGCCTCAAGACCGGGGTGCTGGATGTCGCCATGGTCAGTACCGCGAAGTACTTTCTGCCGCGACTGCTGGCGCGATTCCGGGACGAGCACCCCGGTGTCGAAGTACGCCTGCGGGTCGCCAGCAACCGCGAGGAAGTGGTCGCGCTGATGCGCGAGGGCGCGGTCGAACTGGCCATCATGGGCCGGCCGCCCAAGAACTGGCCCTCGCGGGCCGAGCCTTTCGCGATGCACCCTCACGG
>JBGPKC010000075.1:0-11842 GCA_041485725.1 Steroidobacteraceae bacterium | reverse complement strand
TTGATCTTGATCGGTTCGAAGTGCTGCGCGGCCCGCAGGGGACGCTGTTCGGTGCGGGATCCGAAGCCGGCACGGTCCGCTACATCACGCGCCAGCCGCAACTCGGCAAGACGGAAATCATGACGGACGCCTCCTTCGAAAACGTTGCGCACGGCGACGAAGGCGGCTTCATGAGAGCCGCCCTCAATCTTCCGTTTGGCGATGGCGTGGCGGCGCGCCTGGTGGCCTACTGGCATCACCTGCCCGGGTTCATCGATGCGATTCAGCCGGGCGGTGCTGTCAAGAAGGACGTCAACGACGCCGACCGCAGCGGTGCGCGGCTCTCGTTCCTCATCAAGCCGAACGATGCGCTGACCATCACACCTCGCATCATGTTCCAGAAGCTGGAAACCAACGGCTATCCGCGCGTGGATCTGTACAACATCCTCGGCAATCCCTACACCACCACCCAGCCGGCCGTGACCGTCGGCAGTCTCCAGCAATTTACGCAGCAGCATGAAGGTCTGACCGATGACTTCACGCTCGGCGATCTGAAGGTCGACTACAACTTGGGTCTCACGACGCTCACCTCGATCACCTCCTTTACACATCGCAACGTGCTGGTCCTGCGCGATGCCAGCCAGCTGACCGGCAGCGTGACTTTCGACGTGTTCGGCCCGGTGTCGTTCCCGCAGAACCCAGCGGGCGTTCGCACGAACTCACCCCTGTTCGACCGCACGCACCTGAACGTGTTCTCGCAGGAGGTGCGACTCGCGTCCAACGGCAACGACCAGCTGCAGTGGTTGGTTGGCGGATTCTTTCAGCATGTAGGGCGGCGCTACGGGCAGGCCCTGCCGACCCCGGGCTATGACGCCCTGAACGCGTCCCTTGGGTTCTGGCCTGGGTGCGACACCGTTAAGAATCCGCCTCCGTGCAGGTTCCCGCTGGGCCCGAACCCCGTCGGGCTGGTCGACAACCCGTTCTTCTCGGACCTCAGCTACCGCCTGAAACAGTATGCCGCGTTTGGTGAAGCGACTTACCACCTGACGAACCAGTGGGCGATTACGGGCGGTCTGCGCTACTACAAATTCAGCGAAGACCGGATACTCAATTTCAATGGCGTATTCGCCGCCGCCACCCCTGCCGGCGGCGTTCCCGGATCTACGGACTCAAATGGCACCTCGCCGCGCCTGATCCTGAGCTACAAGGCAACCGACGATGTGACGTTCAACGCACAGGCCGCGCGCGGGTTCCGCTTGGGCGGCATCAACGATCCCATCAACCTGCCGCTGTGCTCGGCGACGGACAAGCTGGTCTTCGGCAATCAGGCGAACTGGCAGGACGAGAAGACCTGGAACTACGAGGTCGGGGCGAAGACGCAGTGGATGGACCGGCGGGTCACGCTCAACATCTCGGCCTTCTATTCCGACATCAAGAACCTGCAGGCCACCACGACCGCGGGCACCTGCTCCTCGCGTATCGTTTTCAACGTCCCGACCGCCCGTAGCGAGGGCATCGAGGCGGAGCTCTTTGCACGGCCCACTGTCAACTGGGACTTCGGGCTGTCGGTGACGTTCATCGACGCAAAACTCACCTCATCGGTGATCTCGACGCTCCCGCCCAAGGTGGGAACGGGCTGCCCACCCGCGTGCACGGTCGTGGTCGGCGGCCTCGCGGACGGCAACCGCCTGCCGACCGCACCGAAGACCCAGGCAGTGGGCAGCGTCGGCTACACGCTTCCGCTGCAGGGATCGACGGACTTCTTCGCCAATTTCACCATCCAATACGTCGGTTCGTCCTTCTCGCAGTTCGAGAACGAAGAGCCGGGCTGGGGTCAGATCGGCGGCTCCGGGGACCCGAATGCGGCGCGGCTGATTTCGTACGGTGGCCCGCTGACGGTGTCGCAGATCAACTTCAATCCGGAGCTGCCGAGCTACACGCTGGCCAACCTGCGCTTCGGACTGAAGACGGAGCGCTGGCAGGCCGCCGCCTATATCAACAACATCGCCGACAAGAACGCGGAGCTGGCGCTCGATTACGAGCGCGGCCGCAGCGCGCGTGTCGGCTACCTGACGAACCAGCCGCGCACCATCGGAGTGTACGGAAGCTACATCTTCTGAGGGCGGCGGGCAGCACCGGCGCACAGAGGGCCAGCCGGCGCCGCGCAAACGCTGGTCTCTCGAACGAGAGATGGCGCAGTCTGCGCACGCGCGCGAAGAATTCCGCTTTCACCCTCCCGCTCCCTCACACGGAGGCGTTCTCATGTCCATCAAACTGACCGTGAACGGTGCGACCCGCGAGCTGGACATCGATCCGCAGATGCCGCTCCTGTGGGCCCTCCGCGATCACCTGCAGCTCACCGGCACCAAGTTCGGCTGCGGCATGGCGCTGTGCGGCGCCTGTACCGTGCACCTCGATGGCCAGGCGACGCGCTCGTGCGTCACACCGGTGTCGGCCGCCCAGGGCAAGCAGATCACCACCATCGAAGGCTTGAGCACGGCCGCGGGCCGCGCAGTGCAGGGCGCCTGGATCGGACTCGACGTTCCGCAATGCGGCTACTGTCAGAGCGGGCAGGTCATGTCGGCCGCCGCGCTCCTGGCAGGGAATCCGAAGCCGAGCGATACGGATATCGATGCCGCGATGGCGGGCAACATCTGCCGGTGCGCCACCTACGTGCGCATCCGCAGCGCCATCCATCAGGCGGCCGCAACCTTGTCCGCCGGCGCCCCCGCCGCGCGTTAATGAGGAGTGCACCATGTACTTCCGCCACGTTGAAGACGCCGCAGCGCCCGCAGCAGTTGCGGCTTCCGAGCTGACCCGCCGGCAGTTCCTGAGGTTCACGACGCTCGCAGGCTCAGGGCTCACCCTCGGCCTCCTGCTGCCGGGATGCGGCACCGGACCGGGTGGTGCGGGAAGCGCCGCGGGCGCTGCATCAGGCCCGCTGGCGATGCCGTTTCTGCGCATCGCGCCCGACAACACAGTGACCGTGATCTCCAAGCACCTGGAGGCAGGTCAGGGGGTCTGGACCGGGCTGCCGGCCATCGTCGCCGAAGAGCTCGACGCCTCGTGGGATCAGATGCGCGTCGAGAGCGCACCGGCCAAAGTCCCCCTGTACCGCAACCTTGCCTTCGTTCCCCTGGGGGCGAGCGTCCAGCTCACCGGGGGTTCCACCGCTGTTGCCAACTCCTGGCAGCAGTTGCGCGAGGCGGGCGCCACGGCGCGCGCCATGCTGGTGGCCGCCGCCGCCAGGCAGTGGGGTGTGCCGGCGAGTCAGATTAACGTGAGCCAGGGAGTGGTCTCGCACACCGGCGCAGGCAGGAAGGCAACGTTCGGCGAGCTCGCCGGCAGTGCGGCGAAACAATCCGTGCCAACGCAGGTGAAGCTCAAGGACCCTGGCACTTTCACTATCGTCGGCAACGAGAAGCTGCCGCGGCTCGATGCCCGCGCGAAATCCACCGGCAAACAACAATTCGCCATCGACGTCATGCTACCCGGCATGATGACTGCGGTGGTCATGCGGCCGCCGCGCTTCGGAGCCAAGGCGAGCTCGTTCGATGCCAGCAAGGCCAAGGCCGTCCCCGGAGTCATCGACGTGGTGCAGATTCCGCGCGGCGTGGCGGTGGTCGGACGCGACATGTGGTCGGCCAAGAAGGGCCGCGAGGCGCTGAGTGTGACATGGGACGAGTCGGGCGCCGAGAAACGCGGCACGGCCGAGCTCATGAAGGAGTACCGGACGCTCGGGCGCGGCAAGGAGGCGGTGACGGTCGTGCAGGTGGGCGACGTCGAAGCGGCACTGGCGCATGCGACCAAGCGCCTGGAGGGGGAGTTCGAGTTTCCCTACCTTGCGCACGCGCCGATGGAGCCGCTGACCGCGGTGTGCAGCCTGAGTGCCGACACGTGCGAGATCTGGGCCGGCTGCCAGTTCCAGACCCTGGACCAGGCGAACGCAGCTGCGGCCGTGGGGCTCAAGCCCGAGCAGGTGACGATCAACACGCTGGCTGCGGGCGGCACTTTCGGGCGGCGCGCGACCCCGGAATCGGACTACATTTCCGAGGTGGCCTCGATCGCCAAGGCGACCGGCGGGAAATATCCGGTGCGACTCATCTGGACGCGCGAGGACGACATCACCGGTGGCCGCTACCGGCCGCTCAACTACCACCGCATCACCGCGGCCGTCGGCAAGGACGGCAAGGTCGCTTTCCGCCAGCGCGTCGTCGGCCAGTCGATCCTCATCGGTACGCCGTTCGAGGCCATGATGGTCAAGAACGGCGTCGACCCGACGGCGGCCGGGGGCAGCGCCGCGGAGCAGTACGATCTCGCCGATGCACAGGTAAGCTGGTCGCAGCCGAAAGTCGGCGTGCCCGTCCTGTGGTGGCGATCCGTCGAGAACACGCACATGGCGTTCTCCAAGGAAGTCATGATCGATGAGCTGGCGCAGGCGGCGGGACAGGACCCGGTCGCTTTCCGGCTGGCGCTGCTCGGCAAACATCCGCGCCACGTGGGCGCGCTCAAGCTGGCGGCCGAGAAGGCCGGATGGGACTCGCCGTTCTCGAAGGACAAGGGACGCGGGCGCGGCGTCGCCGTGCACGAGTCCTTTGGTTCGGTGGTCGCGCAGGTGGCGGAAGTTACCGTGAGCGGCGACAAGATCACGGTCGATCGCGTGGTGTGCGCGGTCGACTGCGGCATCGCGGTCACGCCCGACATCATCAAGGCACAGATGCAAAGCGGCATCGGCTACGGGTTGTCGGCGGCGCTGTATGGCAGGATCACGCTCACCGACGGACACGTCGATCAGACCAACTTCCACCAGTACCAGGTGCTGCGCATCAACGACATGCCGCGGGCGATCGAGGTGTACATCGTGCCCTCGACCAATGCGCCTTCAGGTGTCGGAGAACCGGGAACGCCGCCGATCGCGCCGGCGGTGGCCAACGCGGTGCGCGCAGCGACCGGGATCCGCCTGCACACGCTGCCGTTTGATCTGGCGGCGGCGCGGCGCGCCAAGGCCTGAAGCGCGCCTGCGCGCTACACCGCGGCAAAGCTGCGGGCCTGCGCCGTCCAGGCGGGCGCGCTGGCGAGCGCCCCCGGGACCTCCTCGGCTGTGGCGACCACCTGCCACATCATGAGGTGCCGCGGGTCCATGAAGCGCTCTTCGACGGCGCGCGTGAGCACATCGAGGAGCGGGGTGAAAAATCCGCGCGTGTTCACCAACACGATGGGGTTCAGGTACAGCCCGAGACGCTTGAGCGTGATGGCCTCGAGCAGTTCCTCGAGCGTGCCGGAGCCGCCGGGAAGCGCGATCGCCGCCTGGCTGAGCGTCAGCATCATGTGCTTGCGCGTGCGCAGGTCCTCGACCAGCTGCAGGTCCGTCAGTCCCTTGTGGCCCCACTCGAGGTCCGCCATGAATCGCGGCAGGATGCCGATCACGCGTCCGCCGTGGCTGAGCGCACCGTCGGCGAGCGCGCCCATGGAGCCGGCCGCGCCGCCCCCGTAGACAATCCCAACTCCCTGTCCGGCGAGCACCTCACCCAGGCGTCGGGCTGCGGCCCGATAGTCAGGGTGGGCGAGGCGGCTCGATGCGCAGTACACGCAGACGGCCCGCTCGATGGGGCGCTCGGCTGGTGATCTCATGGGACGGGGGTCCTTCCGTGCGAGGCCCTCATTATAAAGGGCGCCCGCCGGCGGTCGGGTGCCGGGGCCTCACCGCAGGCGGCGGCGGGGGCAAAAACTGGGACTTGGCCACAGGCCGGCCCGCCGGGGAGGGGCGTATAAGCCTCAAGGCATGGACTGTCCGAAGTGCGGACATCAGCAGACTGACACGGTCAAATGTGCATCGTGCGGGATCTATTTCGCGAAATTCGCCCAACAGCAGGCGTGGATCGCGAGCCGTTCGGGCGGGCCGAGCGAGGAGAGTCCTGACACGGGTTTCGGTTGGGGTGCGCTCGCCCTCACCGCGATAGTGAGCACGGCACTCGCCTGGTACTTCCTGCGCGGGCGCGCCATGGCTCCCGCGCCGCTCGCGGCACCGGCTACCGCGACGACTGGCGCCGCGCAGATCGGGGCCGCGCCGCAGGCGCCGTCATCGGCTGGGCCGTCAGCGCACGCGCTCAGGGGTCTTGAAGCGCAACTGGCAAAGACCTTCCCGGCGCGCAACGCGATCGAAACCGCGCGCAATGCCACCGTGTTCATCAAGACCGGCTGGGGCATGGGGTCCGGCTTCATCATCGATGCGGACTGTCACGTGATTACCAATCGGCACGTGGTGGAGACCGACGGCGCACGGGTGGCGAACACGGTCGCCTCGAGCGCCGAGATGCGCGCGCGCATCGCCGTCGCCGAGCAGCAGCTGCGCGCGAATATCGTGCAGCAACTGCAGTTGCGGCGCTCGCTCGTCGGGCAGCCTGGCACAAACCTGCAGGTGATCGAAATCGATGAGCACGTCCAGGCCATGAAGGAGGAGCTCGCCGATCTGCCGGAGCGCGTCAACCGCGACATCAGCCAGAAAGTGGAAGGGTCAGGCCGCAGCGGCTTCACGGCGATGATGGTGGACGGCACCGAGTTCAACTCGCTGCACGCCGCGTACGCCGACAATCGGGATCTGGCGATCTTTCAACTGCCCGCCAATCACTGTCCGCACCTCGAACCCGGGAACTCGGGCACGCTCGCCCAGGGGGAACGCCTGTACACCATCGGCAATCCCTCAGGACTTGCCTACAGCGTGACGTCGGGAATTTTCTCCGGCGATCGCGGTGCGGGTCAGGAGCGGTTCCTGCAGACCGACGCACCGATCAATCCCGGCAACAGCGGCGGCCCGCTGATCCGGGAGAACGGTGAGGTGGTCGGCATCAACACCCTGGTGTTGCAGGGGGCGCAGGGCATCGGCTTCGCCATCCCGATCGAGGCGGTCTACCAGGAGTTCCTGCAGCTGCGTGGGCCGCAGCATTGAAACTGGGCGCGCCCGCTTGAGGATCAGTGCTCGGTGGGCCGGTGCGCGGCGCTCGGCGTCGCCGCCAGCTCATTCGCCTGGTTCACCCAGTCATCGCGCTCGATACGACCCCTGTAAGCCGTGAGCTGGCCGTCGACGTACTTGACGTCTTCGGGGGACCACTCGGCAATCTGCCAGAAGTAGAACACGCCGACGCGATGCAGCTTGCGTTCGAGCACCTTGGGGACACCCTTGATCTGCGTCAGATCGTCCGGCTTGCCGTGCCCGGGGTGCGTCAGGAGGTTGCGGCTGCCTTCACGCACCGCGACCTTCGGAGCCGGCGGATTCTCCAGATGCGACTGCAGCGTGCCGAGCCGCTCGAGCACCGGAGTCAGGTCCAGCGTCTGCGGCGGCGGCACATGGACCGCCCGCACGGCGCTCTCGAGCTCATCCAGGCGGGTCTGCACGGGAAACAGCGCATGCTCGATAGCGGTCAACCGCTCTTCCGGCAGGCGGATGTCGCCGATGCGGCGCTCGATGTCATCGAGGCGCGCTTGCAGCGGCGCCAGATCGACGCGCTCGGGGATGGGCACGTCGAAATTGCGCACCACCTCGTCCATTGCCGCCACCTGCTCTCGCAGCGGCTGCAGATCCACATCCGGGCGCTCCGCCAGGCGCGCCTCGAAGCCGCGGCGCCAGCTCGCCCATTCATCGCGCGAGCGCGCGTACTCGAGCGTCACGTCCTCGTAGTGACGGCGGAACCACCAGTAGGTGAACAAGGCGCCGCAGGCGGCGGCCAGCACCAGCAGGAACAGGATTTTCGCCAAGAGCAAGCCCATGGTGCCCCTCCCTGAGGGAAGTGTCAGTTGGCAGACACAGCGTGAAATTCAATGCGGCGGTTGCGTGCGCGACCGCTCTCGGTGAGGTTATCGGCGATCGGTCGCCGCGCCGCAAATCCCTGCGCGCGCAGCCGTTCAGCCGGGACACCGCGGGCGATGAGCGCATCACGCACGGCGGCGGCGCGGGCCTGGCTCAGGCGGCGATTGAAGGCCGACCGCCCGACGGGATCGGTATGGCCTTCGATGCGCAGCGTGCCCGGACAGGTCCTGGCTTCTTTCGCGAGTCGATCGAGAAGCGCACCGCTGCGTGTGTCGATCGCGGCACTGCCGCTGGCAAACTCGATCTGCTCGCCGGCCAGCGTGCCCGCCAGCGAGCGCTCACAGGCCTGCGCGGCTGTCTGTGTCGGCGCTGCGGCGGCGGCGCCGAGCGGCGCGGGCGCGGTGAACCGGCCGCGAACGCTCACGGCGCAGGGGTGGCGGCCGATCCACGTGCCACAGGTAGCCGCCTTCGCCAGTGCGATGGCGCGTTCGCCCGCCCCGGCCGCTGGCTCCTCGCCCGAGAGCGTGACGTTCTGCCCGGAGACCGAAAGTCCCACCCAGCCGAAGCTTGCGGCGTCGAGCTGAGCACGTGTCTCGCGCCGCACGGGGTCTTCGATCCAGTTGCGCGCCACAGGACCCAAGGCGAACGAGGCCGCCAACGCCAGAGCGAGCAGTGGCAACAGGCCGCGCCACACGAAGGGCCAGACCGGCGGGTCCCGCCAGATGAGCAGATGAGGGTGCAGGACAGCCACGGATTCCATCGCAACCTCCTAGAGAAACGTCAGTTCGGTGGCCCGATGTGTGCGATCTCCGCCCGATGAGTGAGATCGGCCGGACACCGGCGATGAGTTTGTAGTGCCGATGAGGAGCCCCAGCGCGAGGGCGAGGGGCTTCAACTCGCGACAATGAGCAGAGTGCATGCGGGCCGTGGCTCACCCCCGTTCATGCCTTGTGCCGCGTACCTTATCATCATCCCGTGACCCACATTCTGTAACATTGTGGCACCGCCGGAAGCTATCGCTGCAACCCGGGGCGCTGAGGCGATCGCGCCCGTGCAGTGGCGTCAGGCGCCAAGCCGATGCGCCGCGGCCTGCGCGCTCGCGCTGCTGGTCGCCGGATACGGCGCGCGTGCGGCTGCCCCGGTCGCGCCCCCGCCTTCCGGGCTGGCGCGCTGGTTCGACCCCGCGAATGCCCCTTCATCCCGATCCCGGAGATCGACACCGAGCCGCACAGCGGACTGACGCTGGGCGTGATTCCAACCTGGCTGCGCACCAACACCCGCGATGAGATCGAGCGGATCATCGCTCCCGACATCATCCACAGCCAGTATTTCGGCTGGGGCAGCCGCATGCGGGTTTTCGGCTACCCATCCGCGGACACGCAGTGGTCAGTGGTGGGGGGACTGAAGCAGCGCGTCGAGCGGGAGTTCGACGGTCGCTACCTCACGGGTCAGACGCGCAGCTGGGAGTTTTCGTGGTCGGTCGAGGCGATCTACGACCGCACCGGCACGCCGCGCTTCTTCGGTCTCGGCAACCAGTCGCTGCGAGCGAACGAGACCTCCTATGTGGATAACCAGGCCCTGGTGGCCGCATCGATCGGGCGCAATTTCACCCCGTGGCTGCAGCTCGCCTACGTGGTGCGCCCGCGCTATGTCGAGGTGCTGCCGACGGTGCTGCGCAGCCTGCCCTCGATCGCGACACTGTTTCCGGCACTCAAGGGCATCGGCAGCGAGCACGAGCTGCAGCACAGCGCAATGCTCACCTACGACACCCGTGATTCGCTGGTCATCCCGCACAGCGGGGCGCGCTACATCATTTACGACGGCTTCGTCAGCCGCGCCCTTGGCAGCTCGGTTTCCTACAGCTTCTTCGGCGCGGAAGCGCGTTACTACTGGGCGTTCGGGCCGGACGTCACGCTGGCCTGGCACGCGGCGGCGCGCTACATGCCTGCGGCGGGCAACGCGCCGTTCTGGGCACTCTCGAGCCTCGGCGGTGACCGCAGCGTGACCGCCGAGCGTGAGCCGCTGCGCGGCTACGGCGCCGATCGCTTCATCGACCGCAATATGTTCGCGACCGGCATGGAGCTGCGCACGCGCGTCGCGAGCTTGAACGCCTTCGGCACCCACCTGAGCCTGGAGGTGGCCCCGTTCGTCGATGCCGGCAAGGTGTTTGCAGATCTCGGCGCCAGCCCCTTCTCGAAACTGCACGCCACCGCGGGGTTCGGCGTGCGCGGCGTGGTGAGTCCCTTCGTCGTCGGCTACGTGGATATCGGTTTTGCCCACGGCAAGGCCGCAGTGTTCAGCGGCATCGACTATCCGTTCTGAGTGTCAGGGACTCGTCACGGTCAATCGCGACAGCGGCCGGGACGAGCGCGGGAAGTCGACGCTCATGCATACCGCCGCCGCGATCCCGGCCGCGATCGCTTCGACGATTGTGGCGGAGGAGAACGTGCGCGCGGCGCTGACCGGTGTCCCATGCATCATCATGAACGCGGTCCCGAGCAAAAAGAACGCGAGCGCGAGCCACTGGTAGCTCGCGAGCCCGCCCCAGTGGGCGGTCTGGGGTTCCCCGCGGTAACGCTCTTCGATGAACCGCGCGAGCGAGGTCAGCACGAGGTAGAGCCCGAAGATCACCGGCCAGGGCGCGCCCGTGTTCCAGAGCCTGAGCAACACGAGCGTGACCGCCGCGTTGCCGACGATCGAGTAGAGCTGCGTCGGATGGATCGGCACGCCGGCCAGCTGTCCGAGGGCGGTCACGCGCGAGTGCGGATGCGTTACGCGGATGCCGCGCCCGACCGGGGCCGGCCGGCCATGACAGCATCCCTGTACGAGGCAACGCAGCCGCCCGACGGCCTGCACGAGCGGAGCGGCGGCCGCGAACGCGGCGGACAGCGCGCCGCTCTGCGGCACGCCGGCGATCGCGATCATGGCGAGCGACGCGAGCGCACCGATGAGGTATCCGTAGTAGCCGAACGGCCGCGACAGCCGATGGCCGCCTTCGAGCCAGTACCCCCAGACGCCCGCGCTCACGAGGCCGGTCACTATGACGAGCGGGGCGAGCCACAGCGCTGCACGCCCTGCGAGCCACAGCACCAACAAGGTTCCGAGAGCGGCGGCCGCAAACGACCAGAGCGCATGGCTGATGATCCGGACGGGGCCGAGTTCGAGCGCGGCCCAGGAGTTGCTCAGGCGCTCGGCGATCCGCAAGAGCAGTCGCCAACACGCGTCGTAATGCCAGCCGAACACGCCGAGCGCGACTCCGGCGAACACGTCAAGGACCGCGTGCGAGCCGGTCAGCACGCAGCTCGCCGAGATCCCGATCGCGAGCGACCACCACATGACCCTCAGCCGGGGCACGCTGTCGGACAGCGCGTACGCGGCAAACACGACCCACGCCGTGTGGAACGACGGCAGCGCGAGCCACTCGGCGTCGAACCGTCGGTTCGCGCTTACGAGCCAGGCCGCGGCACCCGGGTCGTCGATAGGCAGGAACGGGGCCTTTCCGGGCAGCGTGAGCATCACCAGGAAGCCGACCCCGGTCATAAGCCAGGCGCCGAGCACGAACCTGCGCAGGCTCGCAGTCGAGCGGATGAGGAGCGGGCTCGCGGCGACCAGCCCGTAGGCGAGCGTATAGAGCCAGATCGCAAACTCCGGTCGTGGCAGCCGCTCCTCCCACGCGGCGCGCAGGTCGATGGCCTGCACGGGGGAGGGCATTCGCGAGAGGACCGCATAAGCGAGCGCCCACGGACCGAGTGCGGTGAGGCCTGCGGCGATGCGCCGGCCGAGCGTGGGACGCGTCTCGCCGCCGACCGGCACGCCGAAGAGTGGCGCAAGATGCCGGGCGCCGAACCGTTCTGCGAGCCGCGGCGCCTCGTACCCGGCGACGAGTCCGGTGGCCGCGAGGGCGGCAAGCGGAGCGACCAGCCACACTCCCGCCGCAGAGTTCGCGAGTGCCGAGGCGCCCACCACTGCGAGCACGAACGCGACGTAAATAGGGTGGGCGAACAGCGCGTAAGTCGAGCTCGTCACGAAGTATCTCGGCGGGTAGGCGTTCATCGGCAG
>JBGPKC010000074.1:0-11940 GCA_041485725.1 Steroidobacteraceae bacterium | reverse complement strand
GCCTGCTCGCACTCCTCGCCGAGCACCAGGTGCACGGGACCTTCTTCGTGCTCGGCTGGGTGGCCGAGCGTTCCCCCGCCCTGGTGCGACGTATCGCGCAAGCCGGTCACGAGATCGCCTGTCACGGCTTCTCGCACCAACTGGTTTATCGGCAGTCGCCTGAGGAGTTCCGCGAGGAGACCACCCGCGCCAAGGGGTACCTCGAAACCCTCATCGGGCAGGCGGTGCTGGGTTACCGGGCGGCGAGCTTCTCGGTGACGCGCGCCTCGCTGTGGGCGCTCGATGTGCTGATCGATCTCGGCTTTAGTTACGACTCTTCCATCTTCCCCATCCGTCACGATCGCTACGGGCTGCCGGGCGCGACGCCCGAACCCAACCGCCTGAGCGCACCCTCGGGGCGCACGCTGGTGGAATTCCCCATGTCGGCGGCCAGGTTCCTGGGCGTGCAGGTACCGGTCTCCGGTGGTGGCTATTTTCGCATCCTGCCGTACTGGCTGACGCGCGCGGGCCTGAAGCAGATCGAGCGGAGCGGCCGCCCTTTCACTTTCTATCTGCACCCCTGGGAGGTGGATCCCGGACAGCCGCGCATCAGGGTGGGCGCGTTCTCGCGCTTCCGCCATTACACCAATCTCGAGCGCTGCGAGAGCCGGCTGCGGCGCGTGCTGGGGGATTTCCCCTTCACCTCGATGCGTGAAGCCTTGCGGCTGCGCGGGCTTCTCACCGCCTGAGGCGCGGCGCGCAGGGGTGGATTCTTGGAGGCATTCCCATGAAAATCCAAATTGGCGCCTATGAGGCCAAGACCAAGCTGCCCGAACTGCTGCGTCAGGTGCAGGCGGGCAAGCAGTACACGATCACCAATCGTGGCAGGGCGATCGCCGATTTGGTCCCGAGCCAGGCTGATCGACCCAGGGATGCTGCAGCGGCCATCGACAAATTTCTGGCCTTCAAACGCAGCCATCCGGTACGCACGAAGCTCGACATTAAGGCGCTCATCGAGGCGGGTCGCGAGTGAAATGTGTGCTGGACGCGTCGGTCACGCTCACCTGGCTCCTTAAGGACGCCGGCGCCCGCACCGAAGCCTATGCCTTCAATGTACTCAAGCAGATTCGTTCTCCGGGTGCCGAAATACGAGTTCCAGTGACCTGGGGGCTCGAGATTTCCAATGTGATCGCGCGCTCCGAGCTTAAGGGTGCGCTGTCGGAAGCTCAGAGCGAGGCGTTTCTGGAAATGCTCGATGCAGCACCGATTGCGATCGACGCTTCCAGCGCGGCCCATGCCTTGTCCGACACGCTGCAGTTGGCACGTCGCTACCGCCTCTCGTCCTACGACGCCTCGTATCTGGAGCTGGCGTTACGCGCCGGACTGCCGCTGGCTACACTGGATGAGGCCTTACAACGCGCCGCATCTAAAGCCGGTGTAAAACTGCTTAAGGCCGACTGAACACTGTTCATCGCCGGCAACGTAATCGTCACCGACAGTCCCCCGGCCTCGAGGTTGCGGGCTTCGATGCCGCCGCCGTGCAGCGCCACCGCGCGTGCCGCGATCGCGAGCCCCAGGCCCTCGCCCCCGGCGCTGCCGTGTCCGCGCGCCGCATCCACCCGGTAGAAAGGCTCGAAAATGAGCCCGAGGTCCTTCTCCGGCACACCGGGGCCGTGATCGCGAATGACGACTTCGACCCGGTCCCCCTGTTGCCCCTCGTCCGCCATGCGACGAGCCGTGATCCCGACCGTGGCGTCCGCGGGACTGTAACGCACGGCATTGCGGATCACGTTCTCGAAGGCGCTGCGCAGCAGCTCCTCCTCGCCCGACACCGGCAACGGACCCTGCGCCTGCAGTTGCACCAGACACCCCTGCGCATCCGCCTCGATGGCCACATCCGCGACGATGGTGCGCAGCAGCTCCCCGACATCGACGCTCGCCGGCTCGAGCGCGTGCACAGGGCGCTCCAGGCGCACGAGCTTCAGCGTGCGCGCGATGAGCTCCTCGAGGCGCTGCGCCTCGCGCTCGATGCGGGCGAGGTGGCGCTCCACGCTGCCGTCCTCGCGACGCGCGAGCGAGAGCGCGAGTTGCAGCCGCGCGAGCGGCGAGCGCAGCTCGTGGGACACGTCGCGCAGCAGCTGCTGTTTCGCCTCGAGCATCAGCCGCAGCCGCTCGGCCATGGTGTCGAGGTCCGCCGCCAGCAGACCCAGATCATCCTGTCGCCCTTTGAGTGCCGGCAGCACTCGCACGTTGAGGTCGCCGCTCGCCAGCTGCCGGGTCGCCAGCCGCAGGCGCTCCACCGGTGAGGCGAGATAGCGGGCGAGAAAGAAACACACTGCCGCGCTCACCCCCAGGGCGATCGCCAGTACCGTCAGCGGCACGCCCGGCAGCTCCAGCTCACCGAAGAGACGCGGGCTGCCGCGCACCGGACCGATGACCACGTGGTAGGTACTGCCGCCCGCTGCGACCAGCACCAGCGCCCCACCGATGGGTGCAATGGCGCCACCGGATATCGCGGCCGCATCGCGCGAGCCGCTTAAAGGAGGCGGCAGCGGCCGCCCCAGCAGCTCCCGGCCTCCGGGGTCGACCACGAAGGTGCGGCCAAAGGGTTCCGCGGGCAGCGATTGCAGCCAGTCCCTGAGCGCTTCGGGCCCGCCGGACTCAAAGGCGCGCGCCGCCTGCGCGTACAGCTGACCGCGTTGCACCCACGGGCGGTCGGTGCGGTGCGCGGTGGCGTTGACTGCAACCGTGACCGTGCCCACGAGAATCAGCGCCAGCGCCACCCAGAAGGCGAGAAAGATCCGCCAGTAGAGCGAGTGCATGAGCCTAACCCTGCGACGCCGGTGCGCGTGCGCTCGCGAGCGCCAGCGCGTAGCCCGAGCCGCGCACGCTCTGCAGGGTGACGCGGTCGGTGTACTTCATGAGCTTGCGGCGCAGGTTGCTCACGTGCGTGTCGAGGCTGCGATCGGTCGGCAGGAGACGGCGACCGAGCGCCTGGGTCATGAGCTCATCGCGCGTCACGGTGCGCGTATCCGCGCGCACCAGCAGCTCCAGAATCCGCAGCTCCGCGGACGTCAGCTCCAGATCGCGATCCGCGATGTCGGCGCGGCGCGCGCGCAGGTCAAGGCGCAGCGGCCCCCACAGGATGAGTCCGCTCGCGCCCTGGCCCTCACCGGGCATGCGCCGCAACACCGCCCGGATCCGCGCCACCAGTTCGCGCGGGCTGAAGGGCTTGGCGAGATAGTCATCGGCCCCCATCTCCAGTCCCACCACGCGATCAACTTCCTCGCCCCGGGCGGTGAGCATGATCACCGGCACACGGCTGACCGCGCGGATGCGGCGCAGCACTTCGAAGCCCGAGAGCTCCGGCAACATCACATCCAGCACCACGAGGTCTACCGGCGCGCGCCCGAGCTGCTCCAGTCCGGAAGTGCCGGTGCCTGCGGTGAGCGTGAGGAACCCCTCGGGGGCGAGGTACTCCGCCAGCATCGCGCACAGCTCCTGATCGTCATCGACGATGAGGAGTGTCGGTTTTGACTCGCTGGTGCCGTCGGCGGGATCCATGACGCGGAACGATACACGCTCTGACCGCTCCCGGCTCCGGCTGCCCCGAAACACAGACTTCTTTGCATTTCTTTGCCCGTTGCTGACTCCACGAAGCCAACACCTGTGCCAACGTGTCGGTCTCCCCCTGGGGGTGGCGGGCTGGTCCGCGCCGCCCCATTTTTTTCCCTCGCGGCGGCGCTTGCGACAGGTGGTGCAGTTGCGCCATCGTGCTGGGATTCAGTTTTGAGAGGCGCCGATGACCCCCGATTCCGTCCCGCATGACACCCGCGCCGCCGAAGGGCAGGCGCGCGAGGCGCGCCGCAAGCGCCTCATTTTCGCGGTGGTGGCGGGGGCGGTGCTGGTGGCCGTGATCGCCTGGGCCATGAAGCCCGGCAGTCAGTCCGCGAGCGGACCAGGTGGCCGGGGCGCCGATGCCGGCCGGCCGATCCCGGTGCGGGCGGTGGCGGCCTCCACCGGCAGTGTCGATGTGACGGTCGATGCGCTCGGGACCGTGAGCGCGCTCAACACCGCGACCATCCACAGCCGGGTCGACGGACTGCTGCTGCAGGTGCCGTTTCACGAAGGACAGCGGGTGAAGGCCGGGGACCTGCTCGCACAGATCGACCCGAGCACCTTCCAGGCGACGCTCAACCAGGCCGAGGGGCAGCTCGCGAAGGATCAGGCGCAGCTCGCCGGCGCGCGCGTGGACCTTGACCGCTACATGGGCCTGCTGGCGAAGGATTCCATCGCCAGCCAGACGGTCGATGCGCAGAGATTCACCGTGCAGCAGCTCGAGGGCGCGGTGCGCTCCGACCGGGCTGCGGTCGAGAACGCGCACCTGCAGCTGACTTTCACGCGTGTCACCGCGCCGTTCGCCGGCCGCGTGGGCCTGCGCCAGGTCGACCCCGGCAACATGGTGCATGCCGCCGATACCAACGGGCTCGTGGTGCTGACCCAGACTCACCCGATCTACGTGGTGTTCGCGGTGCCCTCCGAGCATCTCGCGCAGATCTATCCGCACTGGAGCCGCGGTGATGCGCTCACCGTCGAGGCGCTCGACCGCGACGGCAAGCTAGCGGCGCAGGGCAAGCTCGCCGCCGTCGACAACCAGATCGACACCAGCACCGGGACCATCAAGCTCAAGGCGCAGTTCGACAACAGCGACGACGCGCTGTTTCCGGATCAGTTCGTGACCGCGCGGCTCAAGATGGACACCGTGTCCGGCGCCACGCTGGTGCCGAGCGCCTCGGTGCAGCGTGGCGCGCCGGGCACCTTTGTCTATGTGGTCAATGCCGACAACACGGTGAGCCTGCGCAAATTGAGCCTCGGACCTGCCAGCGGGGATCTGGTCTCGGTGCAGGATGGCGTGAAGCCCGGAGAAAAAGTCGTCATCGACGGACTCGACAAGCTGCGCGACGGCGCGCAGGTCGCGTTGATCGCGGCCCCGGGCACACCGACTGCGACCCCCGCACCGCGCCCGCATCGGCGCCAACCCGCCGCGACGAGCGCGCCCACCGGATGACGTCGTGAATCCGTCGGCGATTTTCATCGAGCGTCCCGTCGCGACGTGGCTGCTCATGTTGTCGATTCTGCTGGCGGGCGTGCTCGGCTACCGGGCCCTGTCGGTGTCTGCGCTCCCGCAAGTCGACTACCCGACCATCCAGGTCACGACCCTGTATCCGGGCGCGAGCCCCGACGTGACCACTTCCGCGATCACCGCGCCGCTCGAGCGCCAGTTCGGCCAGATGCCGGGCCTGTCGCAGATGACCTCTTCGAGCTCCGGCGGCGCCTCGGTGATCACGCTGCAGTTCTCGCTGGCGCTCTCGCTCGACACGGCCGAGCAGGAGGTGCAGGCCGCGATCAACGGCGCGAGCTCCTTCCTGCCGACCGACCTGCCGATGCCACCGGTATACAGCAAGGTGAATCCCGCCGACGCGCCCATCCTCAGCCTCGCCGTCAGCTCCTCAACGCTGCCGCTCACCAAGGTCGAGGACCTGGTCGACACGCGCCTCGCCGCCAAGCTCTCCGAAGCCCCGGGCGTGGGCCTGGTGAGCCTCGGCGGAGGCCAGCGTCCCGCCATCCGCATCCAGGTGGACCCGGTGGCGCTCGCCGCGCACGGGCTCGCGCTCGAGGACGTGCGCACCGCGATCGGCAGCGCCAACGTCAACCAGGCCAAGGGCAGCTTTGACGGCCCGCTGCGCGCCTCCACCATCGATGCCAACGACCAGCTCAGATCCGCGGACGACTATCGCAACATCGTGCTGGTGTACAAGAACGGGGCGCCGCTGCGGGTGTCGGACATTGCCGCCGTGGTCGAGACGGCAGAGAACGTGAAGCTCGCGGCGTGGGCCGCCGACCGGCAACAGCCGCAGCCCGTACCCGCGATCATCGTCAACATCCAGCGCCAGCCGGGCGCCAACGTCATCCAGACCGTGGATCGCATCACGGCGATGCTGCCGCAGCTGCAGGCAAGTCTCCCCGCCTCGATCAACGTCGCCGTGCTCACCGACCGCACCATCAGCATTCGCGCCTCGATCGCGGACGTGCAGTTCGAGTTGCTGCTGGCGGTGATCCTGGTGGTGCTGGTCATTTTCTTCTTCCTGCGCAGCGCCGCCGCCACCTTCATCCCGAGCATCGCGGTGCCGCTGTCGCTGGTGGGCACCTTCGGCGTCATGTACCTGGTGGGTTTCTCCCTCAACAACCTCACGCTGATGGCGCTCACCATCGCGACCGGCTTCGTCGTGGACGATGCGATCGTGATGATCGAGAACATCTCACGGCACGTGGAGCAAGGCACCGCGCGTCTCGAGGCGGCGTACCGGGGCTCGCAGCAGATCGGCTTCACCATCATCAGCCTCACGGTGTCGCTGATCGCGGTGCTGATCCCGCTGCTGTTCATGGGAGATGTCATCGGGCGGCTGTTCCGCGAGTTCGCCATCACGCTCGCGGTCGCGATCCTCATCTCGGCGGTCGTCTCGCTCACCTTCACGCCCATGATGTGCGCGCGGCTGCTCGAGCCGCCACGGCCGGAGAAGGAAAGCCGGGTGCTGCGCATCGCCGGCCGGGGGTTCGAGAGCCTCGCGCAGCATTACGGGCGCTCGCTCACCTGGGTGCTCGACCGCCAGCGCATGACGCTGCTGGTCGCGATCGGCACCCTGATCCTCACCGTGATCCTGTATGTCTTTATCCCCAAGGGCTTCTTCCCACCCCAGGATACCGGGCTCATCCAGGGCATTACGGAGGCGCCGCAGTCGGTGTCCTTCGCGGCCATGGCGCAACGGCAGCAGGCCCTCGCCGAGGTGCTGCTGAAGGACCCGGCCGTCGAGAGTGTGTCCTCGTTCATCGGCGTGGACGGCGTCAACACCACACTCAACAGCGGGCGGCTCCTCATCAACCTGGTGCCAAAAAGCGCGCGCAGCCTCGATGCCACCGGGGTGATCCGTCGCCTGCAGCCGCAGCTCGCGAGCGTCGCGGGCATCACCGTGTACATGCAGCCGGTGCAGGACCTGACCATCGATGCGCGCGTCAGCCGCACGCTCTATGCGCTGTCGGCCGAAGACCCGGACATCAATGAGCTTTCGGTGTGGGTGAAAAAGCTCGTGGCACGCCTGCAGACTCTGCCGCAGCTGGCGGACGTGGCGAGCGACCTGCAGGATGAGGGGCTGCAGGTGTACGTGGAAATCGACCGCGATGCCGCCGGGCGCCTCGGTGTGACTCCGGCGGCGATCGACAACGCGCTGTACGACGCCTTCGGACAGCGCCTGGTGTCGACGATTTTCACGCAATCCAACATCTATCGCGTGGTGCTCGAGCTCAAGCCCCAGGACCAGCAGGGCCCGGGACCGCTGCAGGGCATGTACGTCGCCACCGTGAACGGCAACGAGATCCCGCTCGCAAGTGTCGCCCGGATCAGTGAGGGCACCACGCCGCTCGCGATCAATCACCTGGGGCAGTTCCCGGCTGCCACCATCTCCTTCAACCTGGCCCCCGGGGCCTCGCTCGGCGGTGCCGTCAGCGCCATCAAGGCGGCGCAGCAGGCGCTGCAGATCCCGGCCAGCGTGCAGATGAGCTTCCAGGGCGCGGCGCTCGCGTTCCAGGGCACGCTCGGCAGCACGCTGTGGCTGATCCTGGCCGCGATCGTGACCGTGTACATCGTGCTCGGTGTGCTCTACGAGAGCTACATCCACCCGGTGACCATTCTCTCCACGCTCCCCTCGGCCGGGGTCGGGGCGCTGCTCGCGCTCATGATCGCCGGCCAGGAACTGGGGGTCGTGGGCATCATCGGCATCATTCTGCTGATCGGCATCGTCAAGAAGAACGCGATCATGATGATCGACTTCGCGCTGCAGGCCGAGCGCATCGAGGGCAAGCCGCCGCGCGAGGCGATCTACCAGGCGGCGCTGCTGCGGCTGCGGCCGATCCTCATGACCACGATGGCGGCCATGCTCGGCGCGCTGCCGCTGATGCTCGCCACCGGCATGGGCTCGGAGCTGCGCCGCCCGCTCGGCATCGCCATGGTGGGGGGACTCGCGCTGAGCCAGGTGCTGACGCTGTTCACCACGCCGGTGATCTACCTGTACTTCGATCGGCTGGCGCTGCGGTTCCAGAGCTGGCGCGCGCAGCGGCGCGGCGCGACGCCGCCGGATGCCGGCGCGCCGGCGACGCAAGGCACGTGAGCCCATGATCTGCGCGGGCGCTGCATGAATCTCTCGCGGCCCTTCATCGAGCGCCCGGTCGCCACCACGCTCCTCACGCTCGGCGTGGTGCTGGCCGGCATCGCGGCGTTCGTGCACCTGCCGGTGGCGCCGCTCCCGCAGGTGGACTTCCCCACCATCTCCGTGGAGGCGGGACTGCCCGGCGCGAGCCCCGAGACCATGGCCGCGACGGTGGCTGCGCCGCTCGAGCGCTCGCTCGGGCGCATCGCCGCGGTCACCGAGATGACCTCCTCGAGCTCCCTTGGCGCGACGCACATCACACTGCAGTTTGACCTGAACCGTGACATCGACGGCGCGGCACGCGACGTGCAGGCGGCGCTCAACGCCGCCCGCGCGCTGCTGCCGAGCGGCCTGCCGAGCAATCCTACCTACCACAAGGTGAATCCCGCGGACGCGCCCATCATGATCCTCGGGCTCACCTCGAAAGCCCTCACGCGCGGCCAGATGTACGACTCGGCTTCCACCGTGCTGGCGCAGAAGCTGTTGCAGGTGAACGGCATCGGGGATGTCAACGTCGGCGGCAGCTCGCTCCCGGCGGTGCGCGTGGAGCTGAATCTGCCCTCGATGAACGGTTATGGCATCAACCCGGAGGGCATACGCGCCGCGATCGCCGCCACCAACGCCAATCGCCCCAAGGGTGCGCTCGAGAACGGTGACAAGCGCTGGCAGATCCTCGCCAATGACCAGTCGATGTACGCGAAGGACTACATTCCGCTCATCGTCGGCTACCACAACGGCGCCGCCGTGCGCCTCGGCGACATCGCGCAGGTGAGCGACTCGGTGCAGGACCTGCGCAACGACGGACTCGCCAACGGCGATCCGGCCGTCATGCTGATCCTGTTCCGCCAGCCCGGCGCCAACATCATCGATACCGTGGATCGCGTGCGCTCGCTGCTGCCGCGCCTGCGCGCCACCATCCCGGCGAGCATCTCGCTCGATGTGTACATGGACCGCACCCCGACGATCCGCGCCTCGCTGCGCGACGTCGAGCGGGCGCTGGTGATCTCGGTCGCGCTCGTGGTGCTGTCGGTGTTCATGTTCCTGCGCAGCGCGCGCGCCGCCATGGTGCCGCTGGTCGCGGTGCCGGTGTCCCTCATCGGCACCTTCGGGGTCATGTATCTCGCCGGGTTCAGCCTCGACAACCTCTCGCTCATGGCGCTCACCATCGCGACCGGTTTCGTCGTGGATGACGCGGTGGTGGTGCTGGAGAACGTGTCGCGCCACGTGGAAGCGGGCATGGCGCGTCTGCAGGCGGCGCTGCTGGGTGCGCGCGAGGTGGGCTTCACGGTGCTGACGATGAGCCTGTCGCTGATCGCCGTGTTCATCCCGATTCTGCTGATGGGCGGGGTGATCGGGCGGCTGTTCCGTGAATTCGCGATCACGCTCTCGGCCGCGATCCTGGTATCGCTCATCGTGTCGCTCACGGCCACACCCATGATGTGCTCGCGGCTGACCGAGGAGCGCGGCGCGCGCCCGCACGGCCGCCTGTACCGCTCGAGTGAGCGCGCCTTCAACGCCGTGCAGGACGGCTACCGCCGCTCCCTCGACTGGGCGCTGGCGAACGGTCCCACCGTGATGCTGATCCTCGCGGTCGCCGTGGCCCTGAACGTGTATCTCTATATCCGCGTGCCGAAGGGTTTCTTCCCGCAGCAGGACACCGGCCTGATGATAGGCAACGTCCAGGCCGATCAGGCCATCTCCTTCCAGGCGATGCGCGGGAAGCTGCAGCATTTCGTCGACGTGGTGCTGCACGATCCGGCCGTGAACACCGTGGTTGGATTCACCGGCGGCGGCGCCCGCAACAGCGGCAACATGTTCATCTCGCTTAAGCCGCGTGCGCAGCGTCAGATCACCGCGGATGCCGTGATCGCGCGTCTGCGCGGCAAGCTCGGGCACGAGCCGGGCGCGAACCTGTTCCTGCAACCGGTGCAGGACATCCGCGTCGGCGGACGCCCCGCCGGCGCCCAATACCAGTACACGCTTCAGGCGGACACCATCACCGACCTGCGCGCCTGGGAGCCGCGGGTGCGACGCATGATGAATTCGCTCCCGATGCTGGCCGACGTCAACACCGACGCGCAGGACAAGGGATTGCAGACGAGTCTGGTGATCGACCACGACGCGGTCGCGCGCCTGGGTCTGAACCAGGCCGAGATCGACGCCACGCTGAACGACCTCTTTGGCCAGCGCCAGGTATCGACCATCTACCATCCGCTGAACCAGTACCACGTGGTCATGGAGGCGGCGCCCGAGTACTGGCAGAGCCCGGACACGCTGCGCAACGTGTACGTGACGAGCACCGCGGCGACCAGCGCTTCCAACACTGCGACGACGGGCGCTACGAGCCGGCGTGTGCCGTTGAGCGATTTCTCGCATTACGAGCCGACCTCCACCCCGCTCGCGGTCAACCACCAGGGCCTGTCGGCTGCCTCGACCATCTCTTTCAACCTGCCGCTGGGGGTGTCGCTGTCACAGGCTACCCAGGCCATCAACAGCGGTTTCGCCAGGCTCGGGGCGCCCATCACGGTGCGCGGCACCTTCCAGGGCACCGCCAAGGCGTTCCAGGACGCACTCAGCAATCAGCCGCTGCTCATCCTCTCGGCACTCGTCGCCGTGTACCTGGTGCTGGGTATCCTCTATGAGAGTCTCGTACACCCGCTGACCATCCTGTCCACGCTCCCCTCCGCGGGCGTGGGGGCGCTGCTGGCGTTACTCGCCACCGGCCAGGACTTCACCATCATCGCGCTCATCGGCGTGATCCTGCTCATCGGTATCGTCAAGAAGAACGCCATCATGATGATCGACTTCGCGCTGCAGATCGAACGCGAGCGCGACTGCAGCGCGCGCGAGGCCATCTACGAGGCGTGCCTGCTGCGCCTGCGCCCGATTCTCATGACCACCATGGCGGCGATGTTCGGCGCACTGCCGCTCGCGATCGGCACGGGCGATGGGGCGGAGCTGCGCCGCCCGCTCGGCATCGCCGTGGTCGGCGGCCTGCTTCTCAGCCAGCTGTTGACTCTGTATACGACCCCCGTGATGTACGTCTACCTCGACCGCTTCCGGCTGTGGGCGAAATCCCGCCTGCAGCGCTTCTCGAACCCGGGCAAGGTGCGCGGGGCTGAACAGGGGGCTTCGTGAGCAGCGCTCCCCTGCGGGGCGCTGCGCGGTGCGCCCTGCCGCTCGTCGCTCTCGCCACTGCGGCGGGCTGCCAGTACCTGTCGGTCGGCCCGGTCTATCACCGCCCGAGCCTCGAGGTGCCGGAAAGCTACAAGGAGGCCAAGGACTGGAAGCCGGCCGAGCCGCAGGACACGAAGCCGCGCGGCAACTGGTGGGACCTCTACGATGACCCGGACCTCGATGCCCTCATGCGCCAGGTGGCGATGTCCAATCAGAACGTGCGCCTCGCAGCGGCACGCTACGACCAGGCGGTGGCGCTGCTCGGCAACGTGCGCTCGGGCTACTTCCCCACCATCACCGCCGATGTCTCCTCCACGCGCAGCCAGAACGCGCTGACTGTCGGCGGCGGTGGCACCGCCACCACGTCCGCGAGCGCCGCGGGGGGCAGCGGTACCCGCACACAGGACCGCGTCAGCGCCACCATGAACTGGGAGCTGGATGTCTGGGGCCGGATCCGCCGCACCGTCGAATCCAACCGCGAGTCCGCCCAGGCGAGCGCCGGGGATCTGGCGGCGGCGTTGCT
>JBGPKC010000073.1:0-13125 GCA_041485725.1 Steroidobacteraceae bacterium | reverse complement strand
CGGCCACGCTGGCGACCAGCATGCCCTCGGGGAGACGCGCCGAGCCGAACAGCCGGCGGGCGTAGTCGGTGGAGCGCCCGAACAGGCCCGTCGAGCCGGAGGCTCCGCCGCGCGCGCGGCGGCGGATGCCGTGGGTGTTGTTCAGCAGGGTGTCGACCATGAGCCCGGGCGCCGGGATGATCACTCCGCCGCAGTGCCGACCCTGTGCGCCGATCAGGTCGATGGTCATCGCGGTCCCGACACCCACCACGCAGGTCGCTACCCCCTTGAAAAGGTGATGAGCCCCGACGGCCGCGACAAACCGGTCGACCCCTAGACGCCAGGGTTCCAGATATCCGACCGTCACCCCGGCCGCACGCCGCGGTACCGTGACGAATCGCGCCGGGACTCCTGCGCGCCGGGCGGCGGCTGCGAGCATCCGGTCGACCCGCGAGCCGGCCACGCTGGCGACCAGCGTGCCCTCGGGAAGACGCGCCGAGCCGAACAGCCGGCGGGCGTAGTCGGCGGAGCGCCACGCGGAATGAACCGCCGCGCGCCGGGTGTCCAGGCGCTCACCGTCAAAGCGGGCCCACTTGATGCGCGTGTTGCCAATGTCGACGAGCAGCACCCTCATCAGCCGGGCCTCAGCGTGACATCGCCCGCGATGAACCGCCTCACGCCCTGCGGGGTCTCGAGCAGCAACGCCCCGTGAACGTCGACGCCGCGGGCCACACCGTGCGCGATCCCTTCCTCCGCAGTCACATCCACCGGCCGCCCGCGCAACGCATCCGCCGCCCGCCACTCCTCGATGAACGGCTTGAGGCCCTCGCGCTCGAAAGCGAGGAGCCCGCGCAGGCAGGCGCTGACCAGGGCCGCCGCGACCGAGTTGCGGGACGGCTCCGCGAGGCCGGCGCTCTTGAGATCGGTCGCCGCCATCCCGATTTCCGCGATCCTCTGCAGGAGTGTGGCGCCGAGCGCCATGTTCACTCCGATCCCGATCACGACGCATGCCGGGCCTGCAGATTCCGCCCGCAGCTCGATGAGCACGCCCCCGAGTTTGCGCTCGCCGAGCAGCAGGTCATTCGGCCATTTGAGCCCGGCACCGGCCACCCCGAGTTCCCGCAGCGCCCGCAGCGCGCACACCCCGATGACCAGGCTCAGCGCGCCGAGATCACGCGGCACTTCGCGGAACGTCCAGCTGAGCGACAGGCAGATCGCGCCGCCCGGCGACGCCAGCCACGCACGCCCACGCCGCCCACGGCCTGCGGTCTGATATTCCGTGAGAAAAACCTCGCTCGTCCCGCTGGGCGGGTTGGCGCGCCCCAGCAGCACGCTGTTGGTGGAGGCGGTCGACCAGGTGGCCTCGACACTGCGCACGTGGTCGCGCACCTCAGGCGCCAGGCGCTCGCGGATCTTCGCCGCATCGAGGGGATCGCTGGCGCTGGCGAGGCGATAGCCTCGGTTGCGCACCGCGTGCAGGGTCGCGCCCAGCTCCCTGAGCGTCCCGGCCGCTTTCCAGATCGCGCTGCGACTGACGCCGAGCGTCTGCGCGAGCTGCTCACCGGAGTGGAAGCGGCCGTCGCAGAGCTGTGCGAATACGCGCGCCGTGAGCGGCGTCGAATCGTTCGCCTGCGGGAGTGCAGATCCGCCGCTACGTGCCATGTCAGGGCTGCCGCCCGTGCGATCCGAACAGCCACAGGCGGCGGGCGCGCGATTCGGTGCCGGCCCTCATGCGCGCAATGTTGGAGCGGTGCGTAAACAGGATCAGCAAAGCGACCAGTACTCCGTAGCTGAGGAGCGGTGCCCGCGGGCTGCCGGCGCTGAGCGCGATCGAGACCGCGAGCGCGAACGCACTCAGCATCGAGGCGAGCCCCACGAAGCCAAAGAGCATGACCGCTGCGAGCCAGGTGAGCACCATGGGCAGGAGCAGCCAGGGGTGGATGCCGAGCACGGCGCCCACCAGCGTCGCCACTCCCTTACCGCCCCGAAATCCGAACCACAGCGGGTAGACATGTCCCAGTATCACGGCGAGCCCGCAGACCGTCACGCACCAGGGGTGTAAGGCGGGCGCTGCCGGCGCGATCCCGGGCAGGAGCGCGGGTGCGATCAGGTGCGTCGCGATCCAGCCCTTCGCCACATCGATCACCAGCACCCCGAACGCGATTCTCTTGCCCTGGGTCCGCAGTGCGTTGGTGGCGCCGGCATTGCCGCTCCCGAGCGCGCGAATGTCGACCCCGCGAAAACCCCCGATGACGAGGCTCCCCACGAACGAACCGAGGAGATAGGAGAGACCCCCCTTGACCAGCAGCTCGATCACGTCGGCCGGAACACTTCCGCCAGCATGCAGCGCACGCTGCCGCCGCCGAGCTTTTCGATGGTGGGGACGGGAACCGCGAGCACGGTGTCGGTGCAGCCGGAGAGTTGTGCGAACAGCTCGGGGTTGAGTGCGCGGCGCGCGGTGTCCGACATCACCAGCACGCGCGAGTCCCCCAGCGCCTCGTCCCAGGTGCCGAGCTCGAGCATGTTGCCGGCGAAAGCTGCGATCTCGTCATGGCCGATCTCGATGATCTCGCGGTCGCTGGCGCGCAGGCGAGTGAGGACCCGATCCCGGTCGCCAGGAACAATCGCCCCGCTGCCGATGACCACCGCACGCTCGCCGATGCACATCATGACGTTGGTGTGATAGAGCGGCGCGCCGGCGCGATCGGTGGCCTGAAAGATCACCGCCTCGTACTTCAGCTCCCGCGCCCATTCCGCCACCAGCTCCGGATGGGTGCGCGCCGAGGTGCAGGCGTAGGCGACATGCTGCACGTGATCGAGCACCAGGCTCCCGGTGCCCTCCAGAAATTTTCCCTGCCTCTCGTGGTGGGTGAGATCGATCAGGTGCGACACCTTGAAGTCGAGTCGCTTCACGGCCGCATCGATGACCTCCGGCCGGCGCTCGAGCCTGCGGCTCGCGCTGTGCATGGGATACAGCACCAGCGTGCCGTCATCATGAAAACTCAGCCAGTTGTTGGGGAACACCGCATCGGGCTTGGCCGGTTGCGCCGTGTCGTCCACCGCGCAGACGCTGATGCCTTCGCTGCCCAGCGCCTGGGCGAGGCGTTCGAACTCCGCGCGCGCCCGGGCACCCGCCTCCGCAGCACCGCGCAAGTCCTGCGGACGCTGGAAGGTGTTGGTGGCGGCCGTCTCCGGGTTGTAGCCGAACGCGTGAGGCCGAATCATGAGTACGGCATCCGCGCATTGCGGGTGCGATTTCCCGTCAGACCCGGGGGAGCTCTCGAGGCTGCGCGACATGGCTCATTCTCGCACGTCCCGAAAAGGTGCGGATCGCAGCCCGTGCTTTCTAAGGAGGGGGCGGCTTCGGACTCAGGCGCGCAGTACGCGGAAGTGGTCCCCACTGCCGGTGGCTTCCAGGCGGTCGAGCGCCGGCCGGGTCGCGGTGAGATCGAGCGGCTCCCCGGACAGGTAGCCCGCGCAGTCCTGCGCCGGCGTCGGCCGGGCAAACAGATATCCCTGCGCATAAGTGCAGCCGAGCTGGCGCAGCTTCTCGAGCTGTTGCCAACCCTCGATACCTTCCGCAACCACCTCGATGTTCAGATGCCGGGCCATGGCGATGATGGCGCTGACGATGGCGAGATCGCTCATGTCCGTCACCAGGTCACGCACGAAACTGCGGTCGATCTTGAGCGAATCCACGCGCCAGCGCTTCAGGTACGAGAGGCTCGAGTAGCCGATGCCGAAATCATCGATGGCGATGCGCACGCCGAGCTCGCGCAGGCTCGCCACGACGTCCTGGCTCGCCTGGCGGTTGCGTGCCTCGCGCCGTTCGAACACCGCGCTCTCCGTCAGTTCGACCTGCAGCAGGGACGGTTCCAGGCCGTACTGCGTGGTAAGCCTGGAGATGTTTTCGGCGAGATTGGAGCGCTGCAGCTGCACGGCCGAGACATTGAAGGCGATGGGCACGAGCTTCCCTCCCGCCTGCCGCCAGCGCACTGCGTCCTCGATCGCCCGTTGCAGCACGAAGTCCCCGATCGGCACGATCAGGCCCGCCTCTTCCGCGATGCTCACGAAGCGCTCGGGCCGCACGTATCCATGGCTCGGATGCTTCCAGCGCAGCAGCGCCTCCAGCGCCACGACCCGGTGCGATTCCATGTCGACGATCGGCTGATAGTGCACGTCGAGCTGCCCGCTCTGCAGCGCGGTGCGCAGGCTCGACTCGATGGCGATGCGCTCTTTGAGCCTGCGGTCCATGCCGGGGCTGAACAGCTGGAAGTTGTTGCGGCCGCGGTCTTTCGCCTGGTACATCGCCGTGTCGGAGTGCCGCAGAAGCTCACCCATGTCGACGCCGTCGTGCGGATACAGCGCCACGCCGATACTCACGGTCGTCACCAGCGTGCGGCCGTCCACGACCATGGGCGCACTGAGTGCCTGGTTGATGCGCTCGGCCGTTTCGTTGACCTGCCTGGTGTCCTGCACGCCCTTCAATATGACCACGAACTCATCCCCACCCATGCGCACGACGACGTCCTGGGTGCGCACGGTCGAGCGAACGCGCTGCGCGACGGTCTTGAGCAGCTTGTCGCCGGTCTCGTGTCCGCGTGAATCGTTGACGTGCTTGAAACGATCGAGATCCAGGAACAGCACCGCGAGCATGCTGCCGCCCTGTTTCGCCTCTTCGATGTCGCCCGGCAGGTGGGCCGCCAGATACAGCCGATTCGGCAGGCCGGTGAGCTGATCGTGGTGCGCGAGGTGGTCCAGGTGCTGATGGCGCTCGAGCAGCTGCGTCTCGGCCTTGCGGCGCAGCGTGACGTCGTGGACCAGCACCCCGAGCACCTGTTGCTCGCCGAGTGTCAGCCGATAACAGTTTGCCTCGACGTTGCGCTGTGATCCGTCCTTGCAGCGCTGGCGCATTTCGACCGGGACACGTGAGGTGGCGTCCAGGAGCTTGCCGACGAGGGCCTGCGCGTCGACCCTCTCAGCGCTGAACAGATCACCGAAGCGCAGCTCGCGGACCTCCGCGAGCGTGTAACCGAGGCTGCGCAGCGCGGCCGGGTTCGCGGCGACAATCTGCAGGGTGGCGGTGTTCAGGACCAGCGCGCCGGTCGGCCACTGCTCGAAGGCATCCTGGTGCCCGGCATCGGCGCGCGCGCGCAGGCGCTGGCGCCGCAGCAGCCAGAACCCGATGGCCGCACCCGGAATTGCTCCGGCCAGTGCGCCAAGACCAAATGCCAACTGGATCACACTCTACCCCGACGGTGTGTTCCGGAAGTGTGGCGGATCTGGCCGGCGGAAGGCCGTGCGCTGTGCACAGTTTGCAGGCCCGACACCAGACCTAAGGTTGCCTGCGGGTCGTGCGCTCACTCCTGTGGCGCGCCGGCGTCGAAAGTGACCCGGCACGGGGCGCCGCGCTCGATCTCGCACCCCGTGCCCTGGGCGATGACGGCGTTCTCGCCAAACGTGACCCCGAGCAGGGCCCGATCGAAGCGGAATTTGCGCAACACCGGCACCGGGTCCGTGGAGGCTTCGCCGCTGCGCGGATCCAGCGATGGAATCGAGCAGCGCGTGCAGGGCTTCACCAGCCGCAGCGTGACCGCCCCCAGGGTGAGGGTATCGATGCGGTCTTCAGCCCAGGCGGGCAGGCCGCTTAGGACGATATTCGGTCGAAAGCGCTCCATGGATATGCACTGCGGCAGGCGCTGGTTCAGATCCTCGAGCGAGGCCCGGTTGCAGACCAACAGGGGGTAGCCGTCCGGAAATCCCAACAGTGCCGGCGTGGTACCCGCGAACTCAGGGTTGGCCACCCGCTCCATATCCGGCGCCACCCGCACCAGCCGCACGGCCTGGCCGACCACCCGGCTCGCCCATTCGTGAGCCGCCCCGCCCTGATCAACGCCGACGCAGGCGTCCTTCCACACTCGCACCGGAACCTGTTCACCCCGGTTGTCCAGCGGCACGCGCAGCGCCGGCACGCCCGAGGCGTGGAGCACCAGGGCATCGTCGGTGATCTCGGGCACGATGCGCGTGAGTTGCGGAAGGGTGCGCTGGCTGAGGAACGTGCCCCTGCCATCGACCAGCATCCACTGGCGGTCCCACTCGAACCCCGTCGCAGCCACGCGCGCCCGCGCCTTCGCAATACCGCGCGCGGACTTCACCGGATACACGAAAAGATCGACCACCGTGACCGCTGTTGTCACACGTGCCTCCCCGACGTGGCGCCGCCGCACTCGCCGCGTGGCGCACGCGTTTAGTCTGCCATATGCTCCTACGCATGCGACTCCGAAGACGCTCGAACCCCGTGGTCAGGGCGTGGATAAGGGCCGCCGTGCTGCTCGGCGCGGCCGCGTTCCTGGGCGCCGTGGCGCCCGTGGCCCAGGCCCGCACGCAGAAGCCCGCGCTCCACGGTCAGCATTGGATGGCGGTGACCGGCAAGCCGCTGGCCGCCACTGCGGGCGCCAGGATCTTCGAACAGGGCGGGAACGCGGTGGATGCGGCGTGCGCGATGATCGCTGCGACCTCCACCATGTGGGACACGCTGTCCTGGGGCGGGGAGACCCAGGCGCTCATTTACAACCCGAACACCGGCAAAGTGATCGGCATCAACGGTCTGGGTGTCGCGCCCACCGGTGCAACGCCCGAGTACTTTCACAAGCTCGGGATGAAGTACCCGCCGGAGTACGGTCCGCTGGCCGCGGTTACGCCCGGCACGCCGGGGGGACTCATGACCATGCTCGCGGAATACGGGACCCTGAGCTTAGGCCAGGTGCTCGCGCCCGCGATCGAGATGGCGGACGGCTATCCGATGGAGGCGGAGTTGGTCAACACCATCGAACACTACAAGGAGAAGATCAAGCAGTGGCCCGATTCAAGGCGCGTGCTGCTGGTGCACCCGGGCAAGGCCCACGAAGCGCCGGAGCCCGGGGAGATTTTCCGCCAGCCCGATCTCGCCGCCACGCTGCGCAAGCTGGTGGAGGCCGAACGCCGGGCACTCGAGGCCGGCAAGGATCGCAAGGCTGCCATCTACGCCGCCTACGAGCGCTTCTACCGGGGTGACATCGCACACGACCTGGTGGGTGCGGTGCGCGAGCTCGGAGGTCTGTTCACAGCCGAGGATCTCGCCAACTGGAAGGTGAAAATCGAGGAGCCGGTGCACACCGGCTACAAGGGGATCGAAGTCTACAAGCTCACCACCTGGGTGCAGGGGCCGGTGATGCTGCAGGCGCTCAACATTCTCGAGAACTTCGACCTCAAGGCGATGGGCTATGACAGCGCCCGCTACATCCACACGCTCTACCAGGCGATGAATCTCGCCTATGCCGATCGCGATTTCTATTACGGCGACCCGAGCTTTTCACCGGCCCCGCCGATCCAGGGACTGCTGTCCAAGGACTACGCGCGCGAGCGCGCCAGACTCGTGCGCCCGGACCGCAATGATCCCGACATCCGGCCCGGCGATCCGTATCCGTTCCAGGGCGGGAAGAATCCGTTTGTGTCGATTCTCGAGAACTGGCATAGCCGCATGCCGGCGCAGACTCCGGTCACCCTGGCCGAGTTCGACCGCACGTTCCGCTTAGGCACGACCAGCGTCGAGGCTGCGGATGACAAGGGGTGGGCCGTGTCCGTCACGCCGAGCGGCGGCTGGACACCGGCGGTGATTGCCGGTCACACCGGCATCGGCTTGAGCCAACGCATGCAGAGCTTCGTACTGGATCCCACGGAGGATCCGTTCAACGTGCTGCAGCCGGGCAAGCGGCCGCGTGCCACGCTCACCCCATCGCTCGCGCTGAAGGACGGCAAACCGTTTCTGGTCTTTTCCGTGCAGGGCGGCGACACCCAGGACCAGAACCTGCTGCAGTTCTTCCTGGACATCGTCGAGTTCGGCATGACGGTGCAGGAAGCGACCGAAGCGGCCAACATCACCAGCTACCAGATGCGCGACTCCTTCAGCGACCACCAGTCATTTCCCGGCAGGCTCACGGTCAACAGCGCGACCCCGCTGTGGGTGCGGCAGGAGCTCACGCGCATGGGCTACCAGCTCGAGTTCGAAGAGCGCAGCTCGGGCCCCATCAACGCCATCTTCGTCGATCGCGCCCATGGCACACTGTGGGGCGGATCGAGCAATCACGGCGAGGATTACGGCATCGGGTGGTGAATCAGCAGCACACCGAGGCCGATCGTCCAGGCAGCCTGCAGTACCAGCACCAGCATCATCCCGTGCACGTCGAGCTGCAGCACGCCCGCGATCAGCGCCGCGACGCAGCCGAGGCCGATCGCCATTCCCGCGACACCCAGCGCGCGCTCAAGTCCCGCACGGCGCAGAAGATCCAGCGACCACGCGATGATCGCTACCGACATGGCGATGGCGCCGAGGTGCGCCAGCGCCTGGTTGAAAAGAATGCACAGGTGGAGCAGTTGCGCCGTGATCGAAAGATCAGCTGCGCCCAGGCCCGCAGCCATGATCGCCAGCCGCGGCGTGACAAAGCCATCCACCAGGGCAGCGCCCATCATCGCCACGACTCCCGCTGCATAAGCGATGAGTCCGGCCCTGATCGCGGGCCGCGTGATACCGCGCTGCCACGCGAACTCGGTCAGCGCGAAAAAGACGGTCAGCATGAGTGCGATGAGCACGCCATGCACCCACGCCGACGCCGCGCTCAGCGCCCGCAGCTGCACGAGGACTGCGGCCAGATCGTGCGCGTGCACCGAAGGATGGTGAGCCATCGTCGCGATCTCGAGGATTGACCCGCCAATGAGCAGTGCGCCCGCCGCCCGCGCAGCGGCGCGGCTACGGGCCTCCCCTGGGACGTTCTCGGGCACGATGCTCTCCTGTGGCACTTTCGCTTACGATACCGGCATGATCCGCACCGTAGCCGGACACCTGCCCCGCAACGTCCGCTAACGCAGCCGCTGGTCGCATCGGACTTGAGTCAGTGAGACAGGCCATTCGATCCCCGCGCGACAGGCGTGTGCAGAAAACGCGTCAGGCATTGCTCGACGCCTTCTTTACGCTGGTCCTGAAGGCTCCGTATGAGGACATCACCGTACGCGACATCGTCGTGCGCGCACGGGTGGGCCGCTCGACGCTCTACGAGCACTTCTCCGGCAAGGATGCGATTCTTGCCGCAAGCCTCGGCGGTCCGTTTGCAGTACTCGCCGACGCGCTGCACCCGCGCGACAACACAGCGGCGCTGACGGCGCTGCTCGAGCACTTCTGGTCGAACCGTGCCGTGGCACCAGGTATTTTCGCCGGGCCGATGCGACGGCGCACGGTCGCCGTGCTCGTGCGGCTCATCGAACAGCGTCTGCGCGCAGAGGCGCCGGCGAGACGAACGGCGCTTCTCATTCCTGCGCGTCTCGCGGCGATTCAGCTGGCCGAGGCGCTATTCGCACCGGTCGCCGCCTGGCTGGCAGGCCAATCCGCCTGCTCCGCACAACAACTGGCGCTGGCGCTGCGCAAAGCGGCCCTGGCACTGACTGAAGCATTGCGCGGCGAACCGCCAGCGCCACGCCGGTTCGCGGCTCAGGGACTGCCTGCCACCACGGTGAAGTGCTGAACCTCGGGCTCGAATTCCATGAGGAAGCGCTCGTCCTCGGGATAGTACTTGGCCTTGAGGACCTCGGTTCCGGCGAAGGCGCGGATCGCTTCCTCCGAAATCCAGCGAGTGACGGTGAGGAAGTGAGTCACCTCCTGCTCGTCGCGGCGCAGGATCGCCACGTCGAGGTTGCCGGCGATACCGCGGTAGTCAGGGATCGCGCGCCGCTCGAGGAACGCCGCGTATTCATCGGCGCGATGCCGCGCAGTCCTGCCGTGCCAGATGCGAACAATCATGTGATCTCCCGGAGCTACGGCGCCGCAAACTCGTCCGCTGTCAGCACCGGATTGGTCTCAAGCTCCGTCACGGTGCTGGTCTGGACGAGCGCGCCGCTGCGCAGATCGTATTGCTCCATCCTGAACGCCACCTGGCGTCCGTCGACCAGCCGATAGTCTCCGAAGCGCTGCTCGATCCACTTCCTTGAGGCGTCCGCATCGGGGTGCAGCGCGCGCTCATCCCGCTGACGTTCGATGAGCCAGCTATCCGGATTCACGTAGAAGTAGGTCGTGAAGCCGTCCGCCAGCGCGAATTCCAGCACGTGGTAGCTGATGCCGTCGATGAGCTCGCGTCCCTGGTAGCTCAGGTGGTTGCCCCGGACCCTTACCTCGTCGAGCCCCCACAGGTTAGTCGGATACTCCAGACCGTGCCGCAGGGCAGCGGCTCCGGCAGGACTCGAGTCCTGCGCGTGCACCGCGTCCGCCTGCAGCTCCCAGGCGCGTCGACCGTCGTAGCCTTCCGAGTACACGCGCGTCCCCCCCATATAAACGTCGATTCGCATCCGGCCATCGCGCGTGGCGCGATACTCGCCGTCCACGGTGTACTTGGGTTCCACGATGCGCATGCGCATGCGGACGGTCCTGGCGCGCTCGATCGCCGCCGACCCTCCGCGCGCCTGGGTGTTGCGCGCGATGATCCCGGCGAGCGGATCCGCGGGCACTCTGCTCACGCACGCACCCAGCGCCGCGACGGCGATCGCAACCACGAGCCAGGTTCCCGGGGTACGGCGGAGCTGCGCGACGTCGCGTGTCACGCGGCGACCCGCCGCACGATGAGATCAGTTGGTGCGATTCGCGCTGCCGAATATCGCGCGCAACCTCTGCGTGTCCCCGGTCGGCTTGCGAATCTGCGCTTCACGCCAGTCCTCCGCCGGCATCTGCGGCATCTCCAGTATCGCCTGGCGCGCCTCCGCCAACTGGTACTTGAGCAGAGGTTTCAGCGCGTCCATCGGGGCGGTCGCCTGCTTCTCTTCCTCGGTCTCGGCCAGCGCCACGTCGCAGAATGTCCGGAAGTACTCCGAGTACCACTGCTCGTAGATTCGCAGCGGCTCGTCAAAGGCCGCGTCCTGCATCAAGTGCTCGGCGAGATGATGCGCACACAGGTAGCTCGAACTGCAGCGCACGTAGTTGCCGTGCTCCGCGAGCACCGCATTGGTGTAGTCGCGAAATCCGCAGAAGAACGCAAACAGGCGGCGCCGCCTGTCCCCGGTAATCTGCCGATCACGCAGATATTCGAATGTTGCCTTGCGGTGTACGAGCGTGAACGCAGTGGAGCGCAACGCAACCACCTGGCGAGCCAGGCGCGCCGGCTCCGACACCGCGCGCATCAGACGATCGTGCTCCGCTTCCCAGCGCCGATATGCTTCCGGGTGCTCCAGCAGGCGGCTGGCCACGAGCAAGTCAGCGGGCGAGTCAAACCTCGCCGCCATCTCGACCCGCGCCTCAGACTCTTCCATGAGTCGGGCATGCTTATACGCATGGACCAGCATGGTCCTCCCCACCAATGCGACCCTTACTACGCTCTTATGTACTACGGTCTTATGTCTAAGTCTCGCCCGCGACGCAATTGGGTGCAAATAGGCAGGGGGATAAGTAAAACCCCCCAGACCTGGGGAGTATGAGGTGTTGCCTTTCGGCGACCCTCTGGTCTGCGTCTCGAAGCTCTAGCTTGACGATAGCGCTTGCTCCGACGCGTGCCCCCACACTCGGCGGCGACGAACAGGCCGGGATATCGGACAATTCGCATGTCCGTACAGGCGCGCGCAGGGGCCTGGGTCAGGATCAAACAAGGATCATCGAGGGGAGATTTATGAGTGAGCCGTTTTCACGTCGCGAAGTGTTGAAGGGTTTTACTCTTTTGGTCGGCGCGGCCGGTGCGCTGCGCGCTACCCCCGAGGCCCGGGCGGCCGAAGCGGTGCACTTGAGTCCGACCGATCCGGCCGCGGTCGCGCTCGGCTATCACGAGAGCGTCAAGACGGTGAACCCGAAGGATTTCCCGACCTTTCAGCCGGGCCAATCCTGCAGCAACTGCCTGCAACTGCAGGGCGCGGCGGGCGAAGCGTGGCGTCCCTGCAATCTCTTCGCCGGCAAACTCGTGCCTGCCGACGGGTGGTGCAAGGTCTGGGTCAAGAAGCCCTAGCGCCACTCACACGCATTAAAAAACCCCCGAGGTCTTTCGACCCCGGGGTTTTTTGTTCGAAGCCTGGCGGTGACCTACTCTGGCATGCCTGATAGGCACACTACCATCGGCGCAGAGCGTTTTCACTTCCGAGTTCGGAATGGGATCGGGTGGTTCCCACTCGCTATGGCCGCCAGGCAAACTGTTAAAGGTTCATGAAGCCGCTACCAAAGCGGTAGCGGCCTCACGCGCCTCCAATCCGGTGAGTTTCTGTTTCGACGCCTGTCGCGTTCACGATGGAATCGCTCCATCGGCATCAGTCCTCTCGTGGACCAAACCACTTGAGGTTATATGGTCAAGCCTCACGGGCAATTAGTACTGGTTAGCTGAAGCCATTACTGGCCGTACACACCCAGCCTATCAACCACGTAGTCTTCGTGGGCCCTTTAGGGGAGTCGAGCTCCCAGGGAGATCTAATCTTGGGGGGGGCTTCCCGCTTAGATGCTTTCAGCGGTTATCCCGTCCGCACATAGCTACCCGGCAGTGCCACTGGCGTGACAACCGGAACACCAGAGGTGCGTCCATCCCGGTCCTCTCGTACTAAGGACAGCTCACCCTCAAATCTCCAACGGCTACGGAAGATAGGGACCAAACTGTCTCACGCATGCTTTTCCACCATTTCGGGTGGCATGGACTATACCTTCACCCTCCACTTGCAATAGAGGGGACTGGCGTCTTAGCCGCTGTTCATCCCAGCGACTCTCTCCTTATTGGATCAGTCTCTACAGGGGCATGGTGACGATGTGATTTGACGGAGGTCCGTCGCATCGCGTCTCTACAACCAAATATCGCAAGGGTTGTAGCGACCATCATTACCAGCCTTCCCTCGGTATTACCCTTTGGAGTCAGTTTGCAACTCCAGGAGGGCTCCACCGATATGAGCCAGTTAAATTATTCCAGGAATTACTTCCTGGCAACGCAGTGTTGTCTACGTTTTGAACCCAGCTCGCGTACCACTTTAATCGGCGAACAGCCGAACCCTTGGGACCTGCTACAGCCCCAGGATGTGATGAGCCGACATCGAGGTGCCAAACTCCTCCGTCGATGTGGACTCTTGGGAGGAATAAGCCTGTTATCCCCGGAGTACCTTTTATCCGTT
>JBGPKC010000072.1:0-13232 GCA_041485725.1 Steroidobacteraceae bacterium | reverse complement strand
GTCCACAGCTTCTGTGGATAAGGAACCTTCGCGAAACGGCGGGGTTGTTCAAGAAGCTTGAGGACGCGCGACACTGCCGCTACACTCCCGCGCCCCTTTATTTGTGTGCCGGACGCCCCATTAACGGCGGAAGCGTTTTCCGAAACACCGTGAGCACGCCATGAAAGCCGCGATACATCCCGAGTACAAAGAGATCACCGTCACCTGCACGTGCGGCAACACGTTCAGGACGAGTTCGACGCTCGGCCACGATCTGCAGGTCGAGGTGTGCTCGAACTGCCATCCTTTCTATACCGGCAAGCAGAAGATCGTCGACACCGCGGGCCGCGTGGACAAGTTCCGCAAGAAGTACGCCGCCGCCGCGGGCGGCTCCAAGTAACTCGCGCGGCCGATCCTGCCAGGGGCAAGCGTCGTGCAGGGCCGAGCGCGCGGAACTTCGGCGCCCGGCAATCGATCTACAGCACGTGCCTCCAGCTCGCCTGGGCCTAAGGGTAGTCGCGTCATGCGCCGCACACTCGCCGTCGCCGTTGCCTGCGCCGCCGCGCTCGCTGCGGGGAGCTGCGCCACCAATCCGGAAAGCGGGACGCACCACGTCGTCTTCACCTCCGTGAAGGGCGAGCAGGAGAACTCGCGGCGCATCCACCAGGAGATCGTGAAGTTCTACGGCCTGTACCAGGACCAGGCGCTGCAGGACTATGTGCAGATGGTCGGCACGCGCGTCGCGCGCAACACGCCGATCGCGGACTGGGATTTCAAGTTCTTCGTGCTCGATGACGACTCGCTGAATGCCTTCACCATCGGCGGCGGCTACGTCTATATCCACCGCGGACTGCTGCCGTACCTGACCTCCGAAGCCGAGCTCGCGGCCGTGCTCGGGCATGAGATCGGTCACGACGTCGCGCGCCATCCGGCGCGCAGCCAGGCGCGCGGCGTGCTCCTCGGGACCGGCGCGCTGGCCACGGCCATCCTCACCGGCAATGCGGCGCTGGCGGAAATGGCGGACCTCGGCGCCACCGCCTGGATGCAGGGCTACGGCCGCGACCAGGAGTCGGAGGCCGACCGCCTGGGGCTCGAGTACGCCGCCCGCAGCGGCTATCGGCCGGAAGCGATGGGCAACGCCATGAAGGTGTTCAAGGCACAGGAGAACTTCGAGCTCACGCGCGCCAAGGATGAGGGCCGCGACCCCAACATCTACCACGGCGTGTTCTCCGATCACCCCGCGCCCGATGAGCGCATCGTGCAGGCGACGCTCGGCGCCGCGAACATCAGCAGCGTGCCGCGCGGCGGCTGGATCGAGAACCGCGACGACTTTCTTAAAGCGATCGACGGTCTGCCCTTCGGCTCCTCCCGCGAGCAGGGGATCGTACGCGACAACCGCTTCTATCACGCCGGCATGAAGCTCACGATGGCCTTTCCCAAAGGCTGGACGGTGCACAACGAGCGCGACCGGCTGCTGATCAAAAAGAAGAAAGAATCGCTGATGCAGGTGACGCTGGAGAAGCGCCCGGAAAAGAAGTCGCCGCGCGAGTTCCTGCTGCAGAAGCTCAGAGGCGCATCGATCGCCCGCGGCGATGCGCTGGCGGTCAACGGCATGGAGGGCTATGCCGTCATCACCCGCTCGGGCTCGCCCCTCGATGGCGGGGAGGGTCCGGTGCGCTGGGCGGTGCTGTATCGCGGCACCCAGGCGTTCGTGTTCGGCGCGGCGAGCCGCTCGAGTGAGGGCGGCGCGCCGCTGGATGACGGGGTGTTCATGTCGTGCATCGAGACGATGCGCGACATGAAACCCGCGGAATATCCGCTCGCCGAGCCCTACCGGTTGAAAATCATCCAGGCCACCGAGCAGACCAGGATCGAGGACTACGCCAAGGACATGCCGGTCGAGAAGTTCAAGAAGGAAGAGCTGCGGCTGCTGAACGGTCTGTATCCCAAGGGTGAGCCCAGGCCCGGCGATTTTCTCAAGGTGGTGCAGTAACACACCCCCGCCCCTACCGGCGAGTAGGCCGCGCCTTGATTCGGCGCACGGACCATGTAACTCTCCCCCGCGTTCCTAGCGCCGCGCTCGCAAGGCGCGCGTCGGCAACGCCCACGGAAAACGCGGCTGTGGAAATGAGCGGCAAGACGGAGACAACATTCGAGCTCAGGGATGGCGCCACCGGGCGCAGCAGCCAGCTGCCGGTGCGCACCGGCACCATCGGGCCGGCGGCACTCGACATCGCGGGTCTGCACAAAGACCTCGATGTGTTTACCTACGATCCGGGCTTCGGCGCGACCGCCGCGACCGAGAGCCGCATCACCTACATCGACGGCGACGCGGGCGTGCTGCTGTATCGCGGTTACCCGATCGAGCAGCTCGCGGAAAAGAGCTCCTTCATGGAGGTCGCCTACCTGCTGCTGCTCGGGGAGCTGCCCACACCGAAGCAGCTGGAGGAGTTCACCGGCAACATCCGTTATCACACCATGCTCAACGAGACGTTGCTGCGCTTCTTTAACGGCTTTCACCACGACGCGCATCCCATGGCGATGGTGTCGGCGGTGGTGGCGTCGATGTCGGCGTTCTATCACGACACGATGGACATCCATAACCCGCGCCACCGCGAGATCTTCTCGCACCGCATCATCGCCAAGCTCCCCACCATCGCCGCCGCTGCGCACAAGCACTCCCTCGGGCAACCGTTCATCTACCCGCGCAACGACCTCGATTACGCCGCCAACGTGCTGCACATGCTGTTTGCCGTGCCGTGCGAGGCCTACAAACTCGATCCGATCGCCTCCGAGGCACTCGACCTGCTGTTCATCCTGCACGCCGATCACGAGCAGAACGCCAGCACCTCGACCGTGCGCCTCGCCGGCAGCACCGGCGCCAATCCGTACGCGGCGATCTCGGCGGGCGTCTCCGCGCTGTGGGGGCCGGCGCACGGGGGCGCCAACGAGGCGGTGCTGGCGATGCTCGAGCAGATCGGCAGCGTCGACCACATCCCCAAGTTCATGACGATGGCGAAAGACAAGTCGAGCCACTTCCGCCTCATGGGCTTCGGTCATCGCGTGTACAAGAACTTCGATCCGCGCGCCAAGATCATCCGCGCGATGTGCCACAAGGTGTTGGCGCGGCTCGGGCGGCCCGACAATCCGCTGTTCGAGCTGGCGCTGCGCCTGGAGGAAATCGCGCTCAAGGATGACTACTTTGTGTCGCGCAAGCTGTACCCGAACGTCGATTTCTATTCCGGTGTCATCTACAGCGCCATCGGCATTCCGCGCTCGATGTTCACGGTGATGTTCGCGGTCGCGCGCACCGTCGGCTGGGTGGCACACTGGCAGGAAATGATCTCCGATCCCGGCATGCGCATCGGCCGCCCGCGCCAGCTGTACACCGGTGCGACGCGTCGCGATTACCTCGAGATCGCCCGGCGCGCCTGAAGAGCGCTACCAACGCGTCGCGCCGGCCACCCGTGCACGCCCGCCTCAGGGCTGCTGCAGCAAGGCCTCGACCTCGAAAGCATTCGCGCGCCGCATGGGCCGCCCGTCCACCGGGCTGACCGGCGCCTGGCGGATACCGTCGGTCGGGAACACCGTCGCCTCGATCGGCTGATCGTCCATCTCAAAGCGCACGCCCGGAAAGGGCCGCACCCGCTCGGCGTTGAGCTTGACGCGTTTCTCGGTCACCTCGTGCGGGATGCCTGCATCGAGCAGCTTCAGCGCGACCGATTCGACCCGGTCGGCGAACAGGTGCAGCTGCACCTCGGTGTGCAGGGTGGCGGTGCCCGAGAGCACCGCGCCCACCAGCCTTGGGGAGAACTCGCGCAGGTAACGCATGGCCGAGAGTGCCGCATGGCGCTGGGCGTGCAGCGCCTCGAGGTGCGAGGCGCCGCCGAAGAGGCGCTGATACTCGGCCAGCGCACTCTCGATCTCACTGTTCTTCGGCAGCATGGCGGCACCGTCCACCACCCCGAAGCGTTCGGCGGCCTTGCGCTTGGCCACCAGGAAATCGCGGATGCCGTGCTCGGCCATGAGGCGCGCGGCTTCCTGCGCCAGCGCGCGCCGCAGGTGCTCGCCGCGCGTCACGTGTCGCTTGACTCTCATCGTGGCTTCAGAAGATCGGTTCGCTGCTCGCCTGTTCCGGGGTTTGCGCCATCGACCCTGAGTCGGGCAGGTGGTTGGCCATGAAAATCTCCGGCACGCCGTCAGGATTCTCGGCACTGACCAGCGTGCCGGTCTCGGGTGAGATCCGCAAGGTGACCAGGCCGTCGGGCATGCTGCGATGCTGCTCCGGGACGCCCCGCAGCGCTTCGCGCATGAACTGGATCCAGATCGGCAGCGCGGTGCGCGCGCCCTCCTCGCTCTCCCCGAGCGGACGCTCCTGGTCGAAGCCCACCCACACGGTGGCCACGAGATTGCGGGTGAAGCCGTTGAACCAGGTGTCGCGGGCCTCGTTGGTGGTGCCGGTCTTGCCGGCAATGTCGCTGCGCCCGAGCACCAGGGCGCGCCGCCCGGTGCCGCGCTTGATGACATCCGACATCATGTCGGCCATCAGGTAAGCGTTCTGGGCGCTGATGACGCGCGGCGCCGCCTCGGCCGCCGGCAGCGGCGCGGGCTCGCCGTGAGCCGGATCGGAGACCCGCAGCGCCTCCGCGCCCGGGGACTGCGCCTCGCCCTCATCGCACTGCGTACACACCATGCGCGGCGCGGCGCGCCACACCACCTGGCCGGAGGCCTCCTCGATGCGGTCGATGAAGTACGGCCCCACGCGATAGCCGCCGTTCGCGAACACCGCATAGCCGGCGGCGACATCCAGGGGCGTCGCATCCAGGGTGCCGAGCGCGAGCGTGAGATCGTGCGGCATGCTGCGCGCATCGAAGCCGAAGCGCGCCATGTAGTCGATGGCGGTGCCGATCCCCAGTTCTTTCAGGATGCGGATCGACACCAGGTTGCGCGAGCGCACCAGCGCTTCGCGCAGGCGCGTCGGCCCGCCGAACTCGCGGGTGGAGTTCTCGGGCCGCCAGGCCTCTTCGCTGCCGCTGCCGTCGAGGACGATCGGCGCATCTTGCAGCACGGTCGCCGGCGTGAAGCCGTTGTCGAGCGCCGCCGAGTACAGGAACGGCTTGAATCCGGAACCGGGCAGGCGCCGCGCCTGGGTGACGCGGTTGTACTTGTTGGTGAAGTAGTCGAAGCCGCCCACCAGCGCGACGATGCTGCCGTCGTTGGGATCGAGCGCCACCAGCGCGCTCTGCGCTTCCGGGATCTGCCCGAGCTGCGCATGCCCGGCTTCATCGGCGACGACGTAAATGACGTCGCCGCGCTCGAGCACCTGGCCGGCATCCTTGGGCGTCGGCCCGAGCGTTTCGTTGCGCTGCTGCTTGCGCGCCCACGACAGCCCGTCCCACTCGATCTGCACCGGTCCCAGGGACTTCACATACGCGCGTGCACTCTTGTCGGCGACCGACACCACGATCGCCGGCGACAGGTTGCCGATCGCGGCATACTCGTCCACCAGGTCGTCGTAGTCCGGCTCGCCGTGCGCCGGCAGGTCCACGTGCCCGGCCGGCCCGCGCCAGCCGTGGCGACGGTCGTACTCGATGAGTCCGACGCGCACGGCGCGATTGGCGCTCGCCTGCAGCCGCCCGTCGATGGTGGTGTAGACGCGGTAGCCGGCGGTCTCGGCGTTCGCGCCGAAGCGCTGGCGCAGCTCGAGGCGCGCCATCTCCGCCACGTAGGGAGCCTCGACGTCATAGAGCGGCGCGTGCGCGCGCGCCTGCATCGGCTCCTTGTTGGCGGCCTCGGCGGTGGCGGCATCGATGTATCCCAGCTCGCGCATGCGCCGCAGCACGTAGGCGCGGCGCGAGGTGGCGAGCTGCGGATCGACGATCGGGTTGTAACGCGAGGGCGCCTTGGGAACCCCGGCGATGGTGGCGGCCTCGGCTACATCAAGCTTGTCGAGGGACTTGCCGAAGAAGGCCTCGGCGGCCGCCGCGACGCCGTAGGCGCGCTGCCCGAAGAAGATCACGTTCAGATACAGCCCGAAGATCTCCTGCTTGGTGAACTCGTGCTCCATGCGGTAGGTGACGAAGGTTTCCTGCAGCTTGCGCCGATAGGTCTTGTCGAGGTTGAGGAACATGTTGCGGGCGGCCTGCATGGTGATGGTGCTGGCGCCCTGGGTCTTGTCGCCGGAGAGGAAATCGATGAGCACCGCGCGCAGCACGCCGAAGTAATCGATGCCGTGGTGCTCGAAGAAGCGCTCGTCCTCGGCGGCGAGAAACGCGTGCTTGAGCAGATCGGGGATCTGGTCGTAGCCGACCGGGATACGGCGCTGCTCGCCGATCTGCGCGATGAGGGCGCCGCTGCGCGTGTACACGCGCAGGGGCACCTGCAACTCGACGTTGCGCATCGAATCCGTCGACGGCAGCGAGGGGACCAGGTAGATGTAACTGCAGGCCAGCGCGTAGGCGCCCAGAAGTGTGACCAGCGTCACACTGCCGGCGACGAGGGTCGCAACGCGAATGTAATTCCATTTCACAGAAACCAACTCTGTCTCCTTGTCTCCTTGCGCTACCCGCGGGGGCTATGCATAGTAGCCGGCGAACTAAGGGCAAACTCACCGAAAGGTGGGGACGCAAAGCCTCCGGTCTACGGGACGTGTGCCTACGACAGCGGGGTTGCCGTTCGAACGTTAACGTACTCCGCCGCGACCGGCCACGGGCTGCGCGAGTGCGGTTCGAGCGACCGATCCTTCAGCAGGCGCCTGCCACCCCGTGCGCGAAGCTTTTCCGTCCCCAGGACGCTTGGACAAAACGACGCACCATTGGTTGATCCCCGGTGCCGCCGACGCGCTCGCGCGTGACGGCCTCGGCAGTCCGCGCGGCTCGTGCGCTGCGAGCATGCGGATCCGTGAGGCTGCTCACGTTCAATTTAACAGTGCGCTGATATATAGTGCTCCCAGCTTTGATTTGGGGCGGTCATTTTCAGGCGCAATGACCTGAAAAGGAAAGAAAAATGTTCCTTCTACAGCGCAAATACCGCCCGCTCCTGGGACTTGACATAACGACCTCCTCGGTGAAGCTCATCGAGCTCGCCATGGGGGGTGGCCAATACCGTGTCGAGGCCTATGCCGCCGAGCCCACCCCCCAGAACGCCATCAACGAGAAGGCGATCGTGGATGCCGAGGCAGTCGGGGAGGCGATCCGCCGCGCGGTGAAGCGCGCCGGCGCCAAGAGCAGCGAGGTGGCGGTGGCCATTTCCGGCGATGCCGCGATCACCAAGGTGATCCAGATGCCGCGCGCACTGCGCAGCGGCGACCTCGAGGCGCAGGTCGAGATGCAGGCCGACCAGTACATCCCCTTTCCGATGGATGAAGTGAGCTACGACTTCGAGGTGTTGGGACCCAACGAGAGGGATCCCGACTCCAACGACGTGCTGCTGGTCGCCACGCGCAGCGAGAACGTCGACCAGCGCCAGGCGGCGGTCAGGGCCGCTGGCCTCACCGCCAAGATCGTGGACGTGGAGGCCTTCGCGCTCGAGAACGCCTGCAAGCTCATGACGCACCAGATGCCCGATGGCGGTATCGATCGCACCATCGCGGTGGTGGACTTCGGCGCGAGCAGCACCACTTTCAGTGTGCTGCGCAATCTGAAGGTGGTGTACACGCGCGACTTCGCCTTCGGCGGGCAGCAGCTCACCGAGGAGATCATGCGCACTTACGGGCTGGCGATGGAGGAGGCGGGACGCGCCAAGAAAGAAGGCGGCCTGCCCGGTAACTACCAGTCGGAAGTGCTCGACCCGTTCATCGACGACATGACCCAACAGGTGAGCCGCTCACTGCAGTTCTACCTCGCGTCCGGCTCCGGGCGCGAGCAGCCGGAAAAGATCCTGGTGTGCGGCGGCTGCGCCAACATCCCGGGAGTGGCGGAGGTGATCTCCAGCCGCGTGGGTATTTCTGCCGAGAAGGGCGACCCGCTCGGTCAGATGAAACTGTCCTCGCGCGCCAAGGCGCAGGCGGTGCAGCGCGATGCCACGGCGCTGCTGACAGCCTGTGGGCTCGCATTGCGGAGTTTTGACTGACATGCCGCGTATAAACCTGCTTCCCTGGCGTGAAGGCCAGCGCAAGGAGCGCAAGCTCGCGTTCCTGGTGGCGCTCGGTGTGGCGGCGCTCGCTGCCGGCGTTGCATCGTTCGCCGCCTACCTGCTGTACGGCTCGATGATCGAGTCGCAGGAGCACCGCAACCAGCAGCTGCGCGTCGAGATCAAGACGCTCGACAAGCAGATCGAGGAGATCAACAACCTCGAGGTCGCCAAGCAGAAGTTCATCGCGCGCATGGAGATCATCGAGAAGCTGCAGCGCTCCCGGCCGGAGATCGTGCACGTGTTCGACGAGATCGTGCGCACCCTCCCCGAGGGGGTGTATCTCACCGGCGTGAAACAGACCGACAAACGGCTGAAGTTCGACGGCGTCGCGCAGTCGAGCACCCGCGTGTCCTCCTTCATGCGCAACATCGATGGTTCCCAGTGGCTGCGTAACCCCGAGCTCGAGGTCGTGCAGACCACCAAGGCCTCCGGGCCCGGCTCGAGCTTCACGCTGACCGCCGACCAGGTGACCACCGTGGCGCCGGGGGACGGCACCGGCAAGACCAAGATGAGGAAAGCGAGCCTCGGCGCCGGGGGGGCACGGCCATGAATCTGCTCGAGGAGCTGCGCTCACTCGATCCGCGCGAACCGGGCCGCTGGCCCCTGGCGGTGCGCGCCGGCGCGGTCGGTGTGGCGTTTCTCGCACTGACGCTGCTGGGTGTCTACTTCCTGGTCTGGAACGAGCAGCGCCCGGAGCTGCAGCGGCACCAGGCCGAAGAGCAGCAGCTGCGCCAGGAATTCCGCGGCAAGCACGCCAAAGCCGTCAACCTCGAGGTATACAAGCAGCAGCTGAAAGACATCGAGCGCTCCTTCGGCGCGCTGCTGCGCCAGCTCCCCGGCAAGACCGAGGTGCCGAGCCTGCTGGTCGACATCTCGCAGACCGGACTTGCCGCCGGGCTCGAGGAGAAGCTGTTCCAGCCCCAGCCCGAGCAGAAGAGGGATTTCTACGCCGAGCTGCCCATCAAGATCCGCCTGAGCGGCAGCTACCACCAGTTCGGCGAGTTCGTGAGCGGCATCGCGGCGCTGCCGCGCATCGTCACGCTGCACGACATCGACATCAAGCCGGACAACAAGGACGCCTACGATCAGCTGTCCCTGGAACTCACGGCGAAGACCTACCGCTACCTGGACGAGGACGAGATCGCCGCGGGCGAGGCGGAAAAGAACAAGGACGTCACCCACCGCCCGAAGCCGGCGGGATGACCCACATGAACGGCGTGACCGCGGTACTCACTCATGCGTAAGCTTTCACAGCACTCCCGTCTGCGCCTGCTGGGCGTGGCCCTTGCGTGCGCCGGCTACGCCGCGCTCACGGCGTGCTCGAGCGCGGACAACGAGCTGGCGCGCTTCGTCGAGGACACGAAGAAGGAGCCGGGCGGGCGCGTCGAGCCGCTGCCGGAGATCAAGCCCTACGAGACCTTCCTGTACTCGGCGGCCGAGCTGCGCTCGCCGTTCCTGCCGAGCAGCCCGGGCTCCGGTGCGGGGTACGGTGGCATACGTCCGGATGCCAAGCGCAATCGCGAGTTCCTCGAGCAGTTCTCGCTCGACACGTTGAAGATGGTCGGCACGCTGCGCCTCACTGGGCAGATGTACGGCCTGGTGCAGACCAAGGACGGGCTGGTGCATCGCGTGACCGCCGGCAACCACTTGGGGCAGGCGGAAGGCAAGATCACCGACATCACGCCGGCCAAAATCACTCTGGTTGAAATCGTTCCGGACAGCCTCGGCGGGTACATGGAGCGCCCCGCGGCGCTCGCCCTGAACGAGTAAAGGTCCAGCAGGGAGCTCAAGAAATGCAAGCGTCTAGCCTGATAAATCGCCTCCTCGGCACAGCCCCCTGGGTCGTGCTCGCAGGGGTACTCGGCATGCTCGCGGGCACCGTGGCACGGGCCGCGGATCAACCCGCGCTGCAAGCCATCGAAGTGCAGCCCCTGCCGGGACAGCAGCTGCAGCTCACCTTGCGCCTGTCGGGCCCCGCGCCGCAGCCGCTGTCATTCACCATCGACAACCCGGCGCGCATTTCCTTTGACCTGCCGAACACCACGCTGGCGCTGCCCTCGCGCCGCATCGACGTGCACGCCTCCGGCCTCGACACCATACTGGCCGCCGAGACCAAGGACCGCACGCGCCTGGTGCTGAACCTCGACAAGCTCGTGCCGTATGACACGCGGGTCGACGGCAGCAACATCATCGTCATGCTCGGCGGCAGCGCGGCGCGCGTCAGCGCGGGCGCCGCCCCCTCCGCTACCGCCGCGGTCGCAAGCGGCGGCGGCGTGCGCGAGCTGCGCTCCATCGACTTCCGCCGCGGCACCGACGGCGCCGGGCGCGTGATCGTCAAACTCTCCGATCCGCACATCCACGTCAACCTGCACCAGGTCGGCAACCAGGTGGTGGTCGATTTCAGCGACGCGAGCGTGCCGGCCAACCTCACGCGCCGCTACGACGCGACCGACTACGGCACGCCAATCAGCGGCTTTGACGTGACCCGGGTGGGCAACGGCTCGCGCATCGCGATTACCGCGAGCGGCGACTACGAGCAGCTCGCCTACCAGTCCGACGACCAGTACGTGGTCGAGGTGGCGCCGCGCCGCAAGGTCGCCAACGCCCCGGAGGAGCGGCCGGTGTACACCGGCGAGCGCCTCACGCTGAACTTCCAGGACATCGAGACGCGCGCGGTGCTGCAGCTGCTGGCGGATGCCAGCGGGCAGAACATCGTGGTCAGCGACTCGGTGACCGGCAATGTCACCCTGCGGCTGCAGAACGTGCCGTGGGACCAGGCGCTCGATATCGTGCTGCGCACCAAGGGTCTCGACAAGCGCCGGCAGGACAACGTCATCATCGTGGCTCCGCAGGCCGAGCTCGCCGCCCGCGAGAAGGCCGAGCTGGCCGCGAGGAAGGACGTGCAGGAGCTGGCGCCGCTGCGCTCCGAGTACCTGCAGGTGAACTACGCCAAGGCCCAGGACATGGCGGGTCTCATCAAGACCCAGACCAATTCGCTGTTGTCCCCGCGCGGCAGCGTGGCGGTCGACGATCGCACCAACACCCTGCTGCTGCAGGACACCGCCGACCGGCTCGCGGACGTGCGCCGCCTGGTGGCGACGCTCGACATCCCGGTTCGCCAGGTGCTCATCGAGTCGCGCATCGTCATCGTGAATAACGATTTTGCGCGCGATCTCGGCGCGCGCTTTGGCTTCACCAACGTCCAGAAGTCCGGCAACAACGGGCTCGTGACGACGACCGGGAATGCTCTCGGCACGGATCAGATTCTCACCTCGGGGCTCACCAACCGGGTGGGCACCGGGACGCCCTTCCCAGTCACCTTGCCGTCGGGGAACACCGCCTCCAACCGATACAACGTCAACCTGCCGGTCAGTAACCCGGCCGGCTCGTTCGCCCTCGGCATCCTCGGCAACAATTTCATCGTCGACCTCGAGCTGTCGGCTGCCCAGGCGGAGACCCAGGCGAACATCATCTCCTCGCCACGCGTCATCACCGCCAACCAGAAGGAGGCGACCATCGAGCAGGGCGTGGAAATCCCGTACCAGCAATCCGCCTCGAGTGGCGCGACCACCATTCAGTTCAAGAAGGCGGTGCTGTCCCTCAAGGTCAAGCCGCAGATCACGCCCGACAACCGCATCATCCTCGATCTGGATGTGCACAAGGACAGCGTGGGCACGGTCATCGTGACCTCTTCGGGCGTGAACGTGCCGTCGATTGATACGCGCTCCATCACCACCCAGGTGCTGGTGAACGACGGTCAGACCGTGGTGCTCGGCGGCATTCTCGAGACCAACCAGCGTCAGGACGAGACCAAGGTGCCGTACCTCGGCGACATTCCGGTCCTCGGGCACCTGTTCAAGAACACCTCGCACAAGGACAACAAGGACGAGCTCATGATCTTCATTACCCCGAAGATCGTGCGCGAGGGCGTGAACGTCTACAACTGACGCGCCGATGATCCTGCACTGACGATTGCGGCCGCCCTAGGGGCGGCCGCGGCGTTTTTGGGTATCCTGTCGCCTCGCATGCTCGGCAACACCAGCGTATTCCTCATCGGCCCGATGGGCTCGGGCAAGACAGCCGTGGGCCGCCATCTGTCACGCGCTCTGAGACTGCCCTTCTACGACAGCGACGCGGAGATCGAGCGACGCACCGGGGTCGACATCCCGTTCATCTTCGAGAAGGAAGGCGAAGCGGGTTTCCGGCAGCGCGAGCGCGAGGCGATCGAGGCGCTCACGCTGCTGCCACGCATCGTGCTGGCCACCGGAGGCGGCGCGGTGCTGCTGCCGGAGAACCGCCGCCACCTCGCCGCGCGCGGCTGCGTGGTCTACCTGCAGACCTCGGTGGCGCAGCAGGCGCACCGTGTGCGCCATGGCAGAAACCGCCCGCTGCTCCCCGACGACGGCGACACCACTGCGCGTCTGGGACAACTCATGGATGCACGCGCGCCGCTGTACGGCGAGATCGCCGATCTCACCGTCTCGACCGACGGCCGGCGCGTGCACAGTGTCGCCGAGCAGATCCTGCGCGAACTCGCCGCCGGGCGCGCCACCCCCTAGGCGCACCGCCTGCGGTTGAAGCCCTCACGTATACTGCGTGGTGGCTTTTCGGCGCCGCGTGCGCACGTGGACACCCTGAACGTCGAACTCGGAACCCGCAGCTACCCGATCCTGATCGATGCAGGGTTGATCGGCCGGCCGGATGTCTTCCGGCAGCAGCTGCCGGCTCACGACGTGCTGGTCGTCAGCAACACCACCGTCGCGCCGCTGTACCTTCCGGCGCTCACCGCGAGCCTGGGCCGGCGCCGTATCATCGAAGTCATCCTCCCGGACGGCGAGGCGCACAAGACACTCGCCACCGCCGCGCGCGTACTCGACGTGCTGGTCGCCAACCGCTTCGGGCGCGACTGCGCTCTCATCGCCCTGGGGGGCGGCGTGGTCGGTGACCTCACCGGATTTGCCGCCGCCTGCTACCAGCGCGGCGTGGCGTTCGCGCAGGTGCCCACGACACTGCTGGCGCAAGTGGACTCGGCGGTCGGCGGCAAGACCGGTGTCAATCACCCCGGCGGCAAGAACCTGATCGGGGCCTTTCACCAGCCGGCGCTGGTGGTCACGGACACG
>JBGPKC010000071.1:0-13606 GCA_041485725.1 Steroidobacteraceae bacterium | reverse complement strand
CGGGCGGCGCGTCTGGAGGTGCACCGCCTCGGAGTGTCCGTAAAACACCGGCACCCGCACCGCCGTAGCATTCACGCGGATCGCCGCGTCCCCGAGGATCTTGCGGGTCTCCCAGACGAGTTTCATCTCCTCGCGCGTGTAACCGTTGTCCTGGAAGCTGTCTATGTGGGGCACGCAGTTGAAGGCGATCCGCCCGCCGCCCGCTGGCGCTGCAACCGCTCCCTTGCCGCTGAGCGCCGCGATCGACTGCCGCGCCAGCTCCTCCATCGCTTCGCGACCGGCGCCGGAGACCGACTGGTAGGTCGCCACGTCGATGCGCTCGATGCCGGCCGCGTCATACAGGGGCTTGAGCACCATCACCATCTGGATGGTGCAGCAGTTGGGGTTCGCCACGATGCCGCGCTTGCCGATCGTCCCGAGGGCGTGCAGGTTCACCTCCGGTACCACCAGCGGCACGTCCTCCTGGTAGCGGAACTCGGAGGTGTTGTCGATGACGAGGCAGCCGGCCGCCACGGCCCTGGGCACGTACTCGCGCGAGACCTGGGCGCCGGCGGAAAACAGCGCGAAGTCGCAGTTCGCGAAATCGAAATCCGCCAGCTCCTGCACCGGGTAGCTGCGCCCGCGGAAACTCACGCTGCGGCCCAGGGATCGGTTGCTGGCGAGCGCGTGCAGTTGCGACACCGGGAAGCCGCGCTCTTCGAGGACGGCGATTATCGTCTCGCCGACCAGACCGGTGGCGCCGACCACGGCAACTCTGAACTGTCTGTCCATGCGCTTCAAGGCGCCGCGGCCATCAACCGCGCGGCGCCGCGGTGATGTCCGGTGTCGATGACTTCACGTCGGCATTCTGCGCGCGCTGGCGCAGGTAGTGGTCCATGAGCACGATGGCGAGCATGGCCTCCGCGATCGGCGTCGCCCGCAGGCCCACGCACGGGTCGTGGCGGCCCGTGGTCACGATATCGACCGCATTGCCGTCGGTGTCGATGGTGCTGCCGGGGACCTGGATACTGGAGGTGGGCTTGAGCGTCAGATGCGCGATGACGTCCTGACCGGAGGAGATGCCGCCCAGCACGCCGCCCGCATGGTTGCTGCGAAAGCCCGCGGGCGTGAGCTCGTCGCGATGCTCGCTGCCGCGCTGCGTCGCGGCCCGCGTGCCGGCTCCGATCTCCACCGCCTTCACGGCGTTGATGCTCATGAGGGCGTGGGCGATGTCCGCGTCCAGTCGGTCGAACACCGGCTCACCCAGTCCCGGCGGCACCCCGCTCGCCACCACCGTGACGCGCGCGCCGATCGAATCGCCCGCACCGCGCACTTTCCAGATCAGCTCCTCGAGCTCGGCGATGCGCCCCGGGTCCGGACAGAAGAACGGATTCTGGTAAGCGAATGCCGGATCCACCGCCTCGAGCATCAGCGACCCGACCTGACTCAGGTAACCATAGATGCGCACGCCGAGGCGCGCGGCGAGATAGCGGCGCGCAATCGCGCCCGCGGCGGTCCGCATCACCGTCTCGCGCGCCGACGAGCGCCCACCGCCGCGGTAGTCGCGCACACCGTATTTCTGCTGGTAGGTGTAGTCCGCGTGCCCTGGACGGAAGCGATCCTTGATCTTGTCGTAGTCGCGCGAGCGTGCGTCGGTGTTGTCAATGAGGATGCCGATCGGGGTGCCGGTCGTGCGTCCTTCAAACACCCCCGAGAGGATGCGTACCTGGTCGGCTTCGCGCCGTTGACTGACGAAATGCGACGTGCCGCTGCGGCGGCGGTCGACATCCTGCTGCAGATCCGCCTCGCTGAGCGGGAGGCCCGGCGGGCAGCCGTCGACGATGCATCCCATGGCGGGCCCGTGGCTCTCGCCAAACGTGGTCACCGTGAACAGCCTGCCAATGGTGTTGCCGGACATGGTCGTGCGTTGCGCCCGTGGTCGTTGCTACGCGTCTTCAGCGCGCCGGCAGTTGCTCGCGCGAGAGCAGGAACACTCCGCCGCCACCGCGCTCGAATTCAAGCCACACGAAGGGCAGACGGCGGAATGCCCGTCGCACCGCGCTCTCGGTGTTCCCCACCTCGACGATGAGCACCCCGCGCGGCCGCAAATGCCTGCGCGCTTCCCGCAGGATGATCCGTACGGAGTCGAGCCCCGCGCTGCCGGCCGCGAGCGCCACGCGTGGCTCGTGCCGGTACTCCGGCGGCAGCCCCGCGAGCTCGCGGGCGCCCACGTAAGGCGGATTGGAGACGATGATATCGTAGGTTGCGCGCCCGAGCGCGCGGAAGTGATCGGACTTCTTCACTCGCACCCGGCGCGCGAGGCGATGACGGCGCACATTGCGGCGCGCGACTTCCAGGGCGGCATCCGAAATGTCGACGGCGTCGACCCGGGCACCCGGCAGGGCCTTGGCGCAGGCGATGGCGATGCAGCCCGAGCCGGTGCCGACATCGAGCACCCGCCGCACGCGGCGCGCATCGATCCACGGCCTGAAGCCGCGCTCGATCAGCTCGGCGATCGGCGAGCGTGGCACCAGCACGCGCGCGTCGACGTGCAGCCGCACACCGGCGAACCAGCTGACGCCGGTGAGGTAAGCGGCCGGAATGCGCTCTTGTATGCGGCGCGTCACCAGCGCGCGTGCGCGCGCCTGCGCCGCCAGGCCGACGCGCCGCCCATAGGCGGCCGCGCCGCCGCCGGGCGCCAGGCGCACCGCGTGCAGCACCAGTGCCGCGGCCTCGTCCCACGCGTTGTCGGTACCGTGTCCGAAGTACACGCGCGCGCGCCGCAGCCTGCCGGCGGCGCGCCCGATCAGTGCGCGCACCGTGACGGCGCGCCTGGCACGCGCGCTTCGGTCGCGTACGGCGCGCGTGGCGGTATGAAATAATTCGCTCATGACGACCGGACGCGCCCGCTTACTTCTGGCCGCCGCCGCGGTATGCGCGGCGCTGGCCGGCTATTGGATGGCGCGACAACTTGACAGGGCAGGCCCGCGGCTGGCAAGCGGCACGTGGCTGCCGCAGCCGAAACCGGTCGGGGACTTCAGTCTCACCGACACGAGCGGCCGGGCCTTCACACGGCGCGACCTCGGCGGCGGGCCGACGCTGGTGTTTTTCGGTTTCACTCACTGCCCCGACGTGTGCCCGACGACGCTGATGAAACTCGCGCAGGTCAGGAAACGCGCCGCGCTCAACGGGCTGCGGGTGCTGTTCGTCAGCGTCGACCCGCAGCGTGACACCCCGCCGGTGCTCGGCATGTACGTGCACGCATTCGATCCCGCATTCCTCGGGCTCAGCGGCGAGTCGGGGTCGATCCGGGCGGTCGCTGCCGACTTCGGCGTGGCCGTCAACCGCGTGGAGCTGCCCGGGGGCGACTACACCATGGACCACTCCGCGGTGGTGTTCCTGCTCGACGCCCGCGCGCGCATCGCCGCGATTTTCACGCCGCCCTTCGAGGTAGCGGCGCTGACCGCGGACCTGCGCCGGGCCGCGCCCTATCTTGGCGTGCGCGACGCGGGGTCGGGGACATGAGCGCGCTCGATGCCGATAGCGTACGGGCGCGGCTGTTCGTCGCCCTGCAGTACCTGCTGCCGCACCATTTCATCTCGCGCCTCGCGTACCGCATCACGCGCAGCCGCGTGCCGCTCGTCAAGAACGCACTCGTCAGGAGCTTCGTGAGCAACTTCCACCCGGACATGAGCGAGGCGGAGCAGCCCGATCCGCTGCAGTACGAGAGCTTCAACGCCTTCTTCACGCGCGCGCTGCGCGCGCAGGCGCGCCCATCCGATCCCGACCCGGCGGTGCTCGTCTCCCCGGTCGACGGCACCGTGAGCCAGATCGGCCGCCTGGACGGCTCCTGGCTGGTGCAGGCCAAGGGGCATGCTTACACGCTCGAGTCGCTGCTGGCGGCGGACCTGTCCTGGGCGGCGCGCTTCCGGGGCGGTGCCTTCGCCACGCTGTATCTGGCGCCGTTCAACTATCACCGCGTCCACATGCCGCTGCGCGGCGCTCTGCGCGCCGCGTGGTACGTGCCCGGGCAGCTGTTCAGCGTCAATGCCACCACCACCGCCGGCGTCCCCGGCCTCTTTGCCCGCAACGAGCGCGTGGTGTGCGTGTTCGGGCATGAGGCGCTGACATTCGCCGTGGTGCTGGTGGGTGCCCTGTTGGTGGGCAGCATCGCCACCGTGTGGCACGGCGAGGTGACGCCGCGCGCCGTGCGCGGCTGTGCCGATCTGCCGCTCGATGCCAGTCGCGCGGCGCTGAATCCGGACAAGGGCGCGGAGCTGGGCCGCTTCAACATGGGCTCCACGGTCATCCTGCTGCTGCCGCCCGGCAGTAGCGAGTGGCTGCCCGGGCTCGCGCCGGGCAGCAGCGTGCGGGTGGGTCAGGCGCTGGCGCGGCTCACATGACAGGCGGCGGCGATGACTGGCGGCCGAGCGCTTCACGCGCCCGGCTCGCCGAGCGCGCGGCGCTGCTCGCGCGCACGCGGGAATTCTTTGCCGCGCGCGGTGTGCTCGAGGTCGACACGCCGCTGCTGGTGAATGCGCCCGTGAGTGACGTGCATATCCACTGCGCCTCGGTGCAGCTTGCGCCCGCGCCGGGAGCTGCGCCGCAGCCGGCGGTGGCGCCGCAGCTGTTCCTGCATGCCTCGCCCGAGTACGCCATGAAGCGTCTGCTCGCCGCCGGCAGCGGCGACATCTACCAGGTCTGTCACGTCGTGCGCGGCCGGGAAAGCGGGCGGCTGCACAATCCGGAATTCACGCTGATCGAGTGGTACCGTCTCGGGTTCTCGCTGGAGGCGCTCATGGAGGAGGTGGAGGCGCTGGTGCGCGAGCTGCTGGGGCGGGTGAGCGCGCAGCGCTCGAGCGAGCGCATCAGTTACCGGGACGCGTTCGCGCGCGAGCTGGGGCTGGATCCATTCAGCGCGCCCGCAGCCGCGCTCGCGCAAGCGGCGCAGCCGCTTGGGTTCGCGGGCGCCGACGCCGACCGCGACGTGTGGCTGGAGCTGCTCATGGGTTCGCTCGTCGGCCCGCGGCTCGGCCGCAAGGCGCTGACTTTCGTCCACGGGTATCCCGCGACCCAGGCGGCGCTGGCGCGCCTGGATCCGCGCGAGCCGCGCACGGCGCGGCGCTTCGAGCTGTACTGCGATGGCATCGAGCTCGCCAATGGCTTTCACGAACTGGCCGCGCCGAACGAACAGCGCGCACGCTTCGAGCGCGACAACGCGCAGCGGCGACGGCTCGGCCTGCCGGTTTTCCCGCCCGATGAGCGGCTGCTCGCCGCGCTCGCCTGCGGCTTTCCGGACTGCGCCGGTGTGGCGCTTGGCTTCGACCGCACGCTGATGCTCGCCACGGGAGCCACGCACATCGACGAGGTCGTGGCGTTCCCGACCGCGCGGGCGTGATCCCATGAGCTACACCGGCAGCCGTTACGACTTCCATGACAAGCACGCGGACTACGCGCGCCTGGCGCAGGAGCTGGCCGCGCTGCTCTGCGGTGAAAGCGATCCTGTAGCCAACGCGGCCAATGCCGCGGCGCTGATTTTCGACGCCCTGCCGGAGGTGAACTGGGCGGGCTTCTATTTCCTCAAAGACGGCGAGCTCATCGTCGGCCCCTTCCAGGGCAAGCCCGCGTGCGTGCGCATTGCCTTAGGCCGCGGCGTGTGCGGCACGGCGGCGGCGCAACGCCGCACGCTCGTCGTGCCCGACGTGCATCAGTTCCCCGGCCACATCGCCTGCGATGCGGCGTCGCGCTCGGAGATCGCGGTGCCGCTGATCGCCGGCGGGGCGCTGCTGGGGGTACTCGATCTCGACAGCCCGCGCCCCGGGCGCTTCGATGAGGCCGACGCCCGGGGCCTCGAGTCGCTTGCGGACCTGTTCCTGCAGAGCATCCGGGAGAGCTCCGGGCGCGCGTGCCGCGAATGACTGCGGCGCGGCTCTCGACCCGGGGGCTCGCGGCGGCGACCGCGGCCTTCAGCATCTGGGGACTGTTCCCGGTCTACCTGCACCCCTTGAGCGGCGTGCCGGCGCTTCAGGTGATCGCTCACCGCGTGACTTGGGCGTGCCTGTTCATCTTCGGGTGGATGCTGCTGCGGGGTGAGCTCGCGGGACTGTCCGCTACGCTGACCAACAGCAGGCTCGTGGCGCGACTCATGCTCAGCGCGCTGCTCATCAGCTGCAACTGGCTGGTGTACGTCTGGAGCGTGACCCACGCGCACATCGTCGACACCAGTCTCGGCTACTACATCAACCCGCTCATGAACGTCGTGTTGGGAGTGTTCGTGCTGCGCGAGCGGCTGAATCGCGCACAGTGGATCGCGGTGGCGCTCGCGGCGATCGCGGTTGCCTATCTCACCGTGCTCGCCGGGCATCCGCCGTGGATCGCCTGCACGCTGGCGGTGAGCTTTTCCCTGTACGGGCTGCTGCGCAAGGTGATCAGTGTCGACGCCCTGCCGGGCCTTGCGACCGAGACGCTGCTGCTGCTGCCGCTTGCGGTGGCTTATCTTGTCTGGTGCCAGGCCGCCGGCGCGGGAGCGCTGAGCCTCGCCCGCCCCGGCATCGCCGCACTGCTGATCGGCAGCGGGCTGGTCACGGCGATTCCGCTGTTCCTGTTCGCCTACGGGGCTCGTGCACTGCCCTACTCGACGGTCGGCGTGCTGCAGTACATCGCGCCGAGCCTGCAGCTGCTGTGCGGCGTGCTCATCTATCATGAGCACTTCGGGCCCGCCCTCAGCACGGGCTTCGCGCTGATCTGGATGGCGCTGCTGATCTACGCTGCCGATGGCCTGTGGCGGGCGCGGAGCGCGCCGCGCGCCATGCGCGCCTGAGCCCTACCCCTTGCCGCGCGAGATGTACTCGCCGGTGCGGGTGTCGATGCGGATCACTTCGCCCTCGTTGATGAACAACGGTACGCGCACCACGGCGCCGGTTTCGACCTTGGCGGGCTTCTGGCCACCGGTGGCGGTATCGCCCCGCAGACCCGGGTCGGTCGCGACGATCTTCAGCTCGATGTGCGGTGGCGGCGTGACCACGAGCGGCACGTTGTTCCACAGGGTCACGATGCACACCAGGCCGTCCTTGAGCCACTGCGCGTTCTCGCCTACCGCCGACTTGCCGGCGGTGTACTGTTCAAAGCTCTCCGGCACCATGAAATGCCAGAACTCCCCGTCATGGTAGAGATACTGCATCCCGGTATCGACGACGTCCGCTGCCTCCAGCGATTCCCCGGACCTGAAGGTGCGCTCGATGGTGCGGCCGGTCTTGAGGTTGCGCACCTTGATGCGGTTGAACGCCTGGCCCTTGCCCGGCTTGACGAACTCGTTCTCGATCACGGTGTAGGGATCGCCGTCGAGCAGGACTTTCAGACCCCCGCGGATCTCGCTGGTCGTGTAGCTGGCCATCTCTCCCCTCGCGCTCCGAAGGCTGCGGCATGCGGGGCCGCTCAAAAGGGCCGCGTATGATAACGGCATCGCCCCACCCCCGCCAGCGCGCCCGCGGCTCTCACCCCCGGTTCCGCGAGTTCGCGCACACGGAACGCCGGCGTCCCGGTGCTAGAATCGACCGCCATTGCGAGCGCACCCGTGGAGGCCGACTTGACCGAGCAGAACGCCGTTCCGCTCATCGTGCTGAGCTTCGCGCGCGAGCCGGTCGAAGCCGTCAACAGCATACTGCGGCGCGCGGGGCATCCGGCCCATTGCACCTGGATCCCGGCGCTGCGCGATCTGGGCGACGCGCTCACGCAGCTCAACCCCGAACTGCTGGTGCACGTGGCCGACAGCCACGAGGAGCTCGGGTCCGTAATCCGCGTGCGCAACCAGCTCGCGCCCACCGTGCCGGTGCTGGTGCTGGCGCCGGCCGCGGACGAGACCCGCATCGCCGAGGCCATGGCGCTCGGCGCACGCGACGTCGTCACGCTGGCCAATACCGAGCGCCTGCAGGCGGTGATGCTGCGCGAACTGCAGGTCTTTCGCACCGGGCGCACGCTCGATGCCACGCTGAAATCCGCGCAGGAGGCACGCAGCCAGCTCGGCACCGTGCTGTACCGCTCCAACGACGCGATCATTCAGGTGCAGGAGGGAATCGTGGTCGACGCGAATCCCGCCTGGCTCGAGCTGTTCGGCGTCGAAGCCGGCGTCGCCGGGGAACCGGTCATGGACCTGTTCGAGGATTCGACGCACGTGGCGCTGCGCGGCGCACTGGCGGCGTGCCTGCAGGGACGCTGGAAGGCCGATCACCCGTTGCGGGCCAACGCGCTGCTTGCAGATGGCAGCGTGCTGCCCATCGAGATGACGCTCGCGCTCGGGGAGCACGAGGAGGAGCCGTGTGTGAGCCTGATGGTGCCCTCCAGGCCGCGCGAGGAGCGCCACACCGTCGAGCGCCCCTCATCGGCAGCTGAGGCGGGCAGCGCTCTGCTGCCGCGGCCCGAGCTGCTCGAAGCGCTCGCGCAGCGTCTGGCGACCCCGGCTCCGGGAGGCATGCGCTGCCTCGCGATGATCAAGCTCGACAAGTTCGCGGATCTGGAGCGCGTGGTCGGCGCCACGGCGAGCGAGGACATCCTGGTCGAGTTCGCGCGGCTGCTGAAGGACACGTTACATCCGAAGGAGTTGGCCGGGCGCTTCAGCGGTGTGCGCTTCCTGGTGCTGCTCGAGCGGGGCAACGAGCACGATATCAACGCCTGGGGCGAGCGGCTGCTGACGCGCATGCAGAAGCAGGTGATGCGCATCCGCGACAAGGCGGTGTCGGTGACCTGCACCCTGGGGCTGTCGGTCGTGCCACCCGGCCAGGCCAAGGTCGACGCGGTGATCGCGGATGCGCTCGAGTGCGCCGACAAGGGCGCCGCCCGCGGCGGCAACCAGAGCATCACGTCGGACCGCGCGGACAACGACAGCCGCGTCATGTCCTATGACAAGGTGTGGGTCAAGCACATCAAGACAGCCCTGATGGAGAACCGCTTCCGGCTGGTGCAGCAGCCGATCGCGAGTCTTCAGGGCGAGCGTCCGGGCATGTTCGACGTGCTGGTGCGCATGATCGACCAGCAGGGCCGGGAAGTGCTGCCGTCGGAGTTCATGGCGGCCGCCGGGCGCAACGACCTGCTCAGGAACATCGACCGCTGGGTCGTCGGCGCATCGCTGTCGTTTGCGGCGCAGAAGAAACCCGAGTGTCTGTTCGTGCGCCTGTCGAAGGAGACCGTCCGCGACGCGAGCTTCCTCGAGTGGCTCGACAATCACCTGCGCTCGAGCCGCGCCGAGGCGCCGCGGCTGTGCTTCCAGATCACCGAGGAGAGCGCGGCGAGCTACGTGACGCAGGTCAAGGTGCTCGCCACCGCGCTGCGCGCGCGGCGCTTCCGCTTCGCGCTCGAGGGTTTCGGCTCCGGACGCGACAGCGTCGGCATGCTCGAATCTCTGCCGCTCGATTTCGTGAAAATCGACGGCACCATCATCCAGGGACTGGCCGCGGATCCGCAGCTGCAGCTGCGCGTGCGCACACTGGTCGAAGCCGCACGCCGGCACAGCATCCAGACCATCGGGGAGCGGGTCGAGGACGCCAACACCATGGCCGTGCTGTGGCAGGTGGGCGTGCAATACGTACAGGGCTACTTGATCAAAGAGCCCGAGCAAGTGGTACTCGCCGAGCGCTGAAGCTCAGAAGCTCACGCCCAGGCCCAGGTCGAAGCGCCTGAAACCCTGGTTGAGCTGGAACCACTGGTAGTCGCCCTTCAGCACCAGGTGCGCGCCGACGTAGAAGTTCGCACCGGCCGTCCAGACCCGATCCTCGCTCCGGGGCCAGAATCCGACCAGCCCCGCAGGGATCACCGGCCCGCTGGTCCCGGCGTAACTGGCTCCCAGGTCGTAGCGCTCCCAGCGAACGAACGGCGCCGCCCGATAATCGCCCTGCTCCCACAGCCGGTAGGCGCCCTGCAGGAAGTATCCATAGAACGATGACGGCAACGGGTTCGGAGAGTTCGGATGGGCCGCGTTCAGGGGCCCGGCGTTGCTGATCGAGCCGCGCGCGTAGAGCGCGGACAGGTCGAAGTTCGCGGGCGTCCAGCGCATGTGCGCCTCCCATAACGTGACCCGCGGATCGCCCGGCGCGGGCGACTCGCCGGTGCTGATCGCGCCCCCGAGGAGTAAGGCGGGGACGCCGTAGTAGCTGAGCGCGGCGTATTGGGACAGGTGCTGGGCGTTTGCCAGCGCCAGCTCCTGGTGCGTCGCTTGCAGCGGTGCCGCGCCGCTGTTCGCAAGCCCGAGCGCGCTCGTATAGGGCGGGAATGCCGGGGCGAAGTCCCACTTCGACACATCGAAGCCGGTGGTCAGCCCGAGGTTCCAGCCAAATCCCGCGCGGGTGTCGCCATGGAGGTTGAAGCCCCCTTCGCGCCAGGTGCTGGGGATGATCAGGGTTTCGACGAAGTTGCGCTGCACGCCGTAGAAGCGCGTGGGCTCGTGATACTCATTGAGCAACCCGAAGGGCATCAGGAACAGACCGCCGCGGGCACTCACCGCCTCGCTCAGGCGGCGGTCGACGTAGAACTGCTCGACCTCGAACTCCCCCGTGTCGCTCGCCGAGGCCACCGCGTGCTCGACTTCGAATTCGGAGTTGAATTCCGTGCGCTCATCAAAGGAATACCCGAGGCCGAACACCGCGCGCGCCAGATCGGCCTGTGCCTTGTTCCCATCGCGCGTGGGCTCGGTGTAGTACATCTCGCCGTAACCCCACAATCTCAGGCCTGACGCAAGCGGCGAACCGGAGAGCGCCGCGGGGGTCGACGGTGCTGGCAGGGCGGATGAGTCTGCCGCCGCGGGCACCGCCGGGGACAGCGCCGTGGCTGGGCCGGTGGGCTGCGCGAGCTGGCGCTCGATCTGCTGCTGGTGCTCGCGCAACGCGCGATTCTCTTGCGCCAGCTGCTGCAACTGCGCCTGCACTTGCGCGAGTTGCTGACCGATATCGATGAACCTCGCATCGTCTGCACCGGCAGCGACACCGGTGGCGCACGGCGCAATGCCGCAAGCCAGGCTCGCGAGCACCAGCGCGCGAGCTCTTCGGGTAACCATGTTCGGCATGACTCTCCCACTCCCCAGGGCCGACCTCGCGGCCAGAGCAGGTTCAAATGCTAATGCGAATCATTCCTATTAGCAATCGGATTGCGGCCCCTATGAATGCCGTGTCGCTCTTTCGGCGGCTCAGCCGCTGGGCGGCAGCAGCGTTTCCAGCCGGTCGATGTTGCGCGGCCAGCCGCGCCGCAGCACCGCGCCGCGTTGTGCGCGCTCACCGACATAGTCCTGCAGGTCACGCCACTCGAGCACCTTGCGCTGCTCGCCGGACCACAGGACCAGACTCGCCTTCGGCGGCACGACGGCCACCGCGGTCATGAGCTCGAGGCGCGCCGCTGCCTTCTTGGAAGGGATGTCGTAGAGCTTGTTGCCCTTACCGCGCGGCATCTCGGGAACCTCGCTCGCCGCGAAAGCGAGCAGCTTGCCCTCGCTGCTGACCACGGCCACGAGGGACTCCGCGGACGGCACCGGCGCCGGCGCCAGCACATGCGCGCTCTCGGGTACATTGAGCACCGTCTTGCCGGCGCGGCGGTCGCTGACGAGATCCTTCAGGCGCGCGGTGAAACCGTAGCCGGCGTCAGTTGCGAGCAGCCACAGGTCTTCGGGTTCGCCGATCATCACGCCGGCGAATTTTGCGCCGTCCGGAGGATCGAGGCGGCCGGAGAGCGGTTCGCCCTGCCCGCGCGCGGAAGGCAGCGAGTGCGCCGGCAGCGAGTAGGTGCGCCCGGTGCTGTCGATGAACACCGCCGGCTGCAGGCTGCGCCCGCGCGCCAGCGACTGAAACGCATCCCCGCTCTTGTAGGACAGCGCGCGCGGCTCGATGTCGTGACCCTTCGCCGAGCGCACCCAGCCACCCGTGGACAGCACCACGGTCACCGGCTCGTTGGGGATCAGCGTCGTCTCATCGATCGCCTGGGCCGCCTCGCGCTCGATGATCTTGGTGCGCCGCTCGTCGCCGTACTTGTCGGCATCGGCGCGGATCTCGGTGGCGATGAGCTTCTTCAATTTCGCCTTGCTCTTGAGCAGCGCCTCGAGCTCCTCGCGCTCGGCCGCCAGCGTCTTTTGCTCCTCGCGGATCTTCATCTCTTCGAGCTTCGCCAGGTGGCGCAGACGTGTGTTGAGGATCTCCTCGGTCTGCTCATCCGAGAGCCTGAAGCGCTTCATCAGCACCGGCTTCGGCTCATCCTCGCGGCGGATGATGCGGATCACCTCATCGAGGTTCAGGAATGCGACAGCGAAGCCGTCGAGAATGTGCAGCCGGCGCGTCACTTTCTCCAGGCGATGCTGCAGGCGCCGGGTGACGGTCGTGGTGCGGAACTCAAGCCATTCGCCCAGCGCCTCTTTCAGGCTCATCACGCGCGGGCGTCCGTCGAGCGCGATGATGTTGAGATTGACGCGGTAGTTGCGCTCCAGGTCCGTGGTCGCGAACAGGTGGTTCATGAGCTCCACGAGGTCGATGCGGTTGGAGCGCGGCACGATGACCAGGCGCGTCGGATTCTCATGGTCGGACTCGTCGTTGTAGCTCTCGATCATCGGCAGCTTCTTGGCGCGCCACTGCTCGTCGATCTGCTGTAACACACGGCTGGGGGAGACCTGGTAGGGGAACGCCGTGATGACCGCGTTACCCTCCTCGATCTCCCAGGTGGCGCGCGCCTTGAAGGTGCCCACCCCCTTGTCGTAGAACTCCTTGAAATCCGCGCGCGGGGAGATGATCTCAGCTCCCGTGGGCAGGTCCGGGCCCTTGACGTGCTTCATGAGCGCAGCAAGCGTGGCTTGCGGATCCTCCAGCAGATGGACTGCGGCGGCGGCCACCTCGCGCAGGTTGTGCGGCGGAATGTCAGTCGCCATGCCGACCGCGATGCCCGAGGTGCCGTTCAACAGCAGGTTCGGCAGCCGTGCCGGGAGGATGACCGGCTCCTCCAGCGTGCCGTCAAAATTCGCCGTCCAGTCGACGGTGCCGTCGGACAGCTCCGCGAGCAGCACCTCGGCGTACTTCGTGAGCTTCGCTTCCGTGTAGCGCATCGCGGCGAAGGACTTGGGGTCATCCTGCGAGCCCCAGTTGCCCTGGCCGTCGACCAGCGGATAGCGATAGGCGAAGGGCTGCGCCATGAGCACCATGGCCTCGTAGCACGCCGTGTCCCCGTGCGGGTGGAACTTGCCGAGGACATCGCCCACGGTGCGCGCCGACTTCTTGTGCTTGGAGACCGCCGAGAGCCCGAGCTCGCTCATGGCGTAAACGATGCGCCGCTGCACGGGCTTGAGCCCGTCGCCGAGCGCCGGCAGCGCCCGGTCGAGAATGACGTACATCGAGTAGTCGAGGTAGGCCTTCTCGGTGAAGGTGCGCAGCGGCTGGCGCTCGATGCCCTCGAAGTTCAGTTCCTGGTTCTCAGGCGCCATGCCTACACCTGCACTTCCGCGAGGTTACCCTTTTGTTCGAGCCACTCGCGCCGGTCGGCGGCGCGCTTCTTGGCGAGCAGCATGTCCATGAGCTGATCGGTATTGTCCTTGCCGTCGATGGTGAGCTGCACCAGGCGCCGCGTGCGCGGGTCGATGGTGGTCTCGCGCAGCTGCGTCGGGTTCATCTCG
>JBGPKC010000070.1:0-13703 GCA_041485725.1 Steroidobacteraceae bacterium | reverse complement strand
TTGAGCACCTTGACGATCGTCTGGTAGACGCAGCTCCCGGTAATCACCAGATCAACCATGTCTCAATGGTTACCTGTATATCTATACAGGTCAAGCCTTGGACGCCATTCCTCCCCTGACTGAAGTCAGGGGTTTCCTAGCGGAGACTTTATGAAAGCAAACTTCCTCCAGGCGGCCATGGCCGCCACACTCGCACTGGCCTGGGCTGCCGCGACACACGCCCAGAGCACGCCAGCCTCCGACACCAAGACGGCCGTCAAGGAAGACGCCAAGACGGTCGGGCACGCCGTGGCGCACAGCGCCCGCACCGTCGGACATGAGGTCGCCGACAAGACCCGAACCGCCCGGGATACGATCCGCGATGACTCCAAAAAAGTTGGTCACGCGGTCGCCCACAGTGCCAAGACCGTCGGCAAAACGGTCAAGGACGGCGCCGAGAAGGTCAAGACGACCGTGACGCGCAAGTCCGACGAACCGCCATCAAAGGATTAAGCGCTTCGATCGTGCCGCCGATGCGTGCGTCAGCGGGCCTGCATCTGGACTATGTCTCACTTGCCGAATACCAGGCGGCACGGTGGGGCGACGTGCTGGGTGTCGCCACGTTCAACGGCGCCCCGGACTCGGCGGCCGGGGCGGCGGAAATTCCCGTCGCGCAGGTCAGCACTGCGGTGCTCCCGGGCAGCGGGCATGTCTACGAGGTCTGGCGCTGCGACACGCCGGCCAGCTCCGGCCAGCGCCATCAAGTGCGCTTCCGCGGCACCGCCGACATGCTGTTTGGCTGCATCGCGCTGACCGAAGCGCAGGTCGCAACGGCCACGGCGGGCCGCGGCTCGCAGCACAGCCCCCTGCACCAAGCCACCACGCAGGCCTATCGGGAGATCTGCGCGACGCTGGATGCCGAGAACTACCCTTACCTGCTGCGTGTATGGAACTACCTGCCGGACATCAACCGCGATTCCCACGGCACTGAGCGCTATCGGCAATTCAACACCGCGCGCCAGCAGGTGCTGCGCGAGTGCGGCCGCTCGCTCGCCGGCAACGTTCCGGCGGCGTCCGCGCTCGGCGCCGCCAGCGACAGTCCCGTGGTGGTGTACTTCCTGGCCGGACGCACCGCGCCCACGTTCCTCGAGAATCCCCGCCAGGTGAGCGCCTACCACTACCCGCAGCAGTACGGCCGTCACAGCCCGGTGTTCTCGCGCGCGACGCTGCTGGACCACAGCGGGGGTGTGGCTCTGCTCATCTCCGGCACCGCGAGCATCGTCGGCCACAGATCGCTGCACATCGGCGACACCGCGGCCCAGACACGCGAGACCCTCGCCAACATCGAAGCGCTGCTCGCGGAAGCCAACCGCGTGGCGCGCGGCGCGCGCTTCGAGCTCGGTGCGCTCGCCTTCAAGGTGTACGTGCGCCGGCCGGCGGACCTGCCCGTCATCAAGGCGGAACTGGCTGCCGCACTCGGCGCCGGGACGAAAGTCATCTACCTGCAGGCGGACATCTGCCGCCAGGATCTGCTGGTCGAAATCGAAGCCGCCGGAATGTGCCCGTGACATGCGCGCCCCGAAGCCTGCGCCGCTCAGGCTGCTGACGGCTGCGGCGCTGGCCGCGGCCGCCTGCGCTGCGGCGCGCGCCGAGCCGAAACCGCTGTGGGAGTTCGGTCTCGGGGCCGGAGCGCTGGTATTCAACGATTACCGCGGCGCCGATACGACGCACGCGTACCCCGTGCCGGTGCCCTATCTGGCGTACCGCGGAAAATTTCTCAGATCCGATCACAACGGCCTGCGTGGCAGGCTGTTCGACCAGGACCGGATCGAGCTCAACCTGAGCGTCAACGGCACCACCCCGGTGCGCAACAGCTCGGCGCGGCACGGCATGCCGGACCTGCGCTCGACGATCGAGGTCGGGCCATCCCTCAATGTGCACCTGTGGCGCAGCGCCGATACGCGCCTGAAGCTCGACCTGCGCCTGCCGGCGCGCGCCGCGTTCACGATCGAGGCCTCCCCGCGCATGATCGGCATGTTCCTCGCGCCGCACGTCAGTCTCGACATCGCACAGCGGCGCGGCTCGGATGGCTGGAGGCTGGGACTGCTCGCCGGCCCGCTGTTCGCGAATCGCCGCTATGACGATTACTTCTATAGTGTCGCGCCGCAGTACGCGACGGTCGAGCGGCCGACGTTCCAGGCGCGCGGCGGCTACGCGGGCACGCAGTTCATCGCCGCGCTGACGCGCCGCTACCCCTCCTGTTGGGTGGGCGCGTACCTGCGCCGCGACACGCTCGCCGGCGCGAGCTTCGCCGACAGTCCGCTGGTCAGGCGTGACAGCTACTGGTCGGGCGGCTTCGGGATTGCGTGGATCATCCGGCGGTCTTCACGGCTGGTGGAAAGCGAAGATTGACCCCCTCCCACACGCACGTCGTATTGATTCCGAGCTACAACCCGGGCGGCAAGGGTCTCGAGACCGTGCGCGCCGCGCGCGCGCAGTGGGACCCGGTGTGGGTGATCGTGGACGGCAGCACGGACGGCTCGGGGGAGGCGCTCGCGCAGCTCGCGCGCGCCGATCCGCACCTGCGCGTGTTGGTGCGGGCGAGAAACGGCGGCAAAGGGGCGGCGCTCCTCGATGGCCTCATCGAGGCACAGCGCGCCGGCTTCACCCACGCGCTCGCCATGGATTCCGACGGCCAGCACCCGGCGCAGTGCATCGGTGCCTTCATGGCCGCCTCCATCGCCGCACCGCAGGCCATGATTCTCGGCGAGCCGGTGTTCGATGCCAGTGCGCCCCGGGTGCGCCTGCGCGGCCGCAGGATCGCCAACTGGTCCACCAATCTCGAGACGCTGTGGGCCGGAATCCACGACACGCTGTTCGGCTTTCGTGTCTACCCGATCGCGCCGCTCATCGCCGCGATGCGCAGGAGCCGCTGGATGCGGCGCTTTGATTTTGACCCCGAGGCGGTGGTGCGCCTGAGCTGGCGCGGCGTTCCCGCCGTCAACCTGCCCGCCCCGGTGCGCTACTTCACCGCCGGGGAAGGCGGCGTCTCACACTTTAACTATTGGCGCGACAACGTGTTGCTGATATCCATGTACTTCCGGCTGCTCCCCGGCTTCCTGGTCCGCCTGCCGCTCCTCATCGCGCGGCGCCTTGTATAATGGTCCCATGCCCGAAAAAGTGTCGCCCCTGCGGCAGCCCACCGCCCCGGCCAGCGCTGCCGCACTCCTGCGCGAGGTCGCCGGCCTCATCGTGGAGGCGCTGAACCTGGAGGTCGCGCCCGCCGACATCGATCCGGACAAGCCTATGTACGGCGAGGGTCTGGGCCTGGACTCGATCGACATCCTGGAAATCGCGCTCGTCGTATCCAAGCGCTACGGCGTGCAGCTGCGCGCCGACAGCGAGGAGAACGAGCGCATCTTCGGCTCGCTGCGCCAGCTCGCCGACTACATCACCGCGCACAGGACTAAGTAGGCACCTGGCCACGCTGCCGCTGATAGCGCACCCCTCCAGCGACGCGGTCATCGCCTACCGCGGCGGGGCGCCGATTCTCGTAAAGCAGTTCCTCGCCGACCTTACCCGGGTGACACAGGTCCTGGGCGGCGGCGGCCACGTGCTCAACGCGTGCGCGGACCGCTACCACTTCGCGGTAGGTCTCGCCGCAAGCCTGGTGTCCGGCAAGGTGAGCCTGCTGCCCTCGACGCGCACCCCCGAAGTCATCCGCCAGCTCACGGCCCTCGCCCCGGACCTCATCTGTCTCACCGACGAAGCCGACTGCGGCATCGACCTGCCGCGCGTGCCGTTCCCCCGCGACGTCACCCTGTTCAGCGCGAGCCACGCGCCCGTGCCGGTGATCGACACTGCACAGCTCGCCGCCTGTGTGTTCACCTCCGGGTCCACGGGCGCGCCGGTCCCTTACCGCAAGACCTGGGGCCGGCTCATCGCCTGCGTGCGCGAAGAGGCCAGCCAGCTGGGACTGTCCGGCAGCCCCTCCTGCGCCATCCTCGCCACGGTCCCGCCGCAGCACATGTACGGCTTTGAGTCGAGCGTGCTGCTGGCGTTGGGCTGCGGGCACGCCCTGTGCGCCGAACGTCCGTTCTACCCCGCCGATATCACCGGCGTGCTGGCCGCGGTGCCCCGCCCGCGGATGCTCATCTCGACCCCGATTCACCTGCGCGCGCTGCTGGAGTCCGGGATGGCGCTGCCGCCGGCGGACCTGATCGTATCGTCCACCGCGCCCTTGGCGCAGCAGCTCGCCGCCGAGGTCGAGCAGCGTTTCAACACCCGGCTGCTGGAGATTTACGGCTCGACCGAAACGGGGCAGATCGCGCTGCGCCGTCCGACGCACAGCCCCGAGTGGCGGCTGTGGCCGGGCGTCACGCTGTCGGTGCGGGACGGGGAGACCTGGGCGCACGGCGCTCACATCGAGCAGCCGACGCGCCTGTGCGACGTGCTGGAGGTGACGGGCGCTGGGCGCTTCCTGCTGCACGGGCGTGTGGCGGATCTGGTCAATATCGCCGGCAAGCGCAGCTCGCTCGCGTACCTCAACCACCAGTTGAATTCCATTCCCGGCGTCATCGACGGCGCGTTCTTCCACCTCGATGACTCGCGTGCCTCGCACGCCGGCGTCGCGCGCGTGGCGGCCTGCGTGGTCGCCCCGGATCTGGATGCGGCGCGGGTGGTGCAGGAGCTGCGCCGGCGGATCGATCCGGTTTTCCTGCCGCGCCCGCTGCTGTTCGTGGCGCGCCTGCCGCGCAACAGCACCGGCAAGCTCCCGCAGGAGGCCCTGAGGTCCCTGGCGGCGGCGCATCTGAAGTCCGCGTGAGACGCTCCCGATGGGCGCCGTCACGACGATCACCATCGCCGCCGAGCACCCGGCGCTCGCCGGCCACTTTCCCGGCGCGCCGATTCTGCCCGGCGTGCTGCTGCTCGATGAGATGGTGTGCGCGCTGGAGCAGGAGCGCTCGCACGCCGGGACACGCTGGCGGATCGGCGCGGCCAAGTTCGTGAAGCCGGTGCGCCCGGGGGAAACGCTGACCCTCGAGCACGAACCGCTGCCGAATGGCTCGATCCGCTTCAGCATCTCGAGTGCCGGACAACCCGTCGCCCATGGGGTGCTCGTGCCCGCGATCGCACCCGACGAGCCGCATGATGACGGCCCGGCCGGTTGAGACTTCCGCCGGCCCGCGGGCGAGCGCCACGCAATGGGCAGGCGCACCCGAGCGCGGCAGCGCGACCCTCCTGAAGGTCATGATCTTCCTGGCGCTGCGGTGCGGCCGTCCCGTGGCGCACCGCATCCTGCATGTCATCGCGGCCTACTTCTTCGCGTTCGCGCCCAGCGCGCGCCGCAGCGCGCGCGAGTACCTGCGCCGGGCGCTCGGGCACAAGCCCGGCGCCATCGACCGTTACCGGCAGGTGTTTGCCTTTGCCTCGACCATTCTCGATCGCCTCTACCTGGTGCGGGAGCGCTACGGCCTGTTCGAGATCTCGACCGAGGGCGAGGAACTCATGCACGACCTGGTCGCGCGCGGCAGCGGGGCGTTTCTGCTCGGCGCGCATCTGGGGAGCTTCGAGATCATGAGCGCGTTGGGCCGGCGCCGCCCGGGTCTGCGCGTGGCGATGGCGATGTACGAGCATAACGCCAGCCGGGTCGCCGCGTTTTTCAAGGCCGCCGGCAACCCGGCCAGCGCGCCGGAGATCATTGCGCTCGGGCACCTCGGGGCGATGCTGCGGCTCCGCGACTGCCTGGATGAGGGCAAGTTCGTCGGCATGCTCGCCGACCGCAGCATCGCGGATGCGCCGGCGCAGATCGTGAACTTCCTCGGACGTGCGGCGTTGTTTCCCTCGGGCCCCATGCGCGCCGCCGCAGCCCTCAGGCGCCCGGTGGTTTTCATGACCGGTCTGTACCGCGGCGGCAACCGCTACCACGTGGTGTTCCGGCAGATCGCCGATTTCTCACAACCCGCCCCCGCCGGCCGCGAGGCGGCGGTGCGGGATGCGATCGCGAACTATGTCGCGCTGCTGGAGGCGTACTGCCGCAGCGATCCTTACAACTGGTTCAACTTCTACGACTTCTGGCACGGCGCCGACGCCCTGCCCGAGCCCGCGCCCGGAGCGGGCGCATGAGGCTGCGGCGCCCCTCCGTCGGCGTCCTGATCACGCTGGCGCTCGCCGCCGCCTGCGCCGCGGCCGCGCAGACCACCGCCCCGCCGGCGTTCGATGAGCTCCTGCAGCTGCTCGCGGCGCGCCGCCATGGCCACGTCACCTTCACCGAGGTACAGCACCTGGCGATGCTCGATCGCCCGCTGGAATCATCCGGCGAGCTCTTGTACGAGGCGCCCGACCGGCTGGAGAAGCGCACGCTCAAACCCAAGGCGCAGACCCTGATTCTGGAGCATGGCGTCCTCACGGCGCGCCGCGGACACCGCACCCACGTCATGGAGCTGCGCGACTATCCGCAGGTGCTGCCCTTCGTCGAGAGCATCCGCGCCACGCTCGCCGGAGATCGCGCGGCGCTGGAGCGTTTCTTCCGCGTTCAGTTCGACGGCACGCTTGGGGCTTGGACGCTGCTCCTGGTGCCCGTGGACACGACCCTCGCGGGCGTCGTGATGGACATCCGCATCCAAGGCGAGCGCGATGCGGTCCGTACGGTGGAAATCCGCCAGAGCGACGGCGATCGCTCGCTGCTCAGCATCGGGCCCGAAGTCCCGCCATGACCCGGCCGGGTGCCGCGGGCCTGATCTGGGCGCTGCTGGTGATCATCGCCGCCGGCATCGCCGCGCGCGCCACCTACACCGCCGACCTGTCGGCCTTTCTGCCCCGCAGCCCCAGCGCGACCCAAAGGCTCCTGATCGAGCAGTTGCGCACCGGCCCGGCCGCACGCCTCATCCTCGTGGCGCTCGCGGGCGCGGATGCGCGCACGCGCGCGCGGCTGTCGGTGCAGCTCGCCCGGGAGCTCAGGTCCGACCCGCGCTTCATAGCCGTCAACAACGGCGACGCCGCGAGCCTCGAGCGGGATCGGGAGTTTCTCTTTCGCCAGCGCTACCTGCTGAGCGAGACCGTCACATCGCAGCGCTTCACGGTGGCAGGACTGCACGCGGCGATCGCCGACTCGCTCGACGTGCTGGCCTCGCCCGAGGGCGCTCTGCTCAAACCGCTGTTCACGCGCGATCCGACCGGAGAGATGCTGGGGATTCTCGAGGCTCTCGGACCGCGTCGGGGTCCGCGTACCACGGAACGGGTGTGGAGCTCGCGCGACGGCGCCCGTGCGCTGCTCATCGTGCAAACCCGCGCCGTCGGCTCCGACATCGACGCACAACAGGCGGCGTGCCAGGCCATCCGGCAGGCGTTTGCCTCGAGTCTGGCCACGATCCCGGCCGCGGACCGGCGCGGCACCGCCTTGTTGATGAGCGGGCCCCCGGTATTCGCGGTGACCTCGCGCGCCATGATCAAGGGCGAGGTGATGCGCCTCTCGGGCGTGAGTGCCGCACTCGTCGCGCTGCTGCTGCTCTCCGTGTATCGCTCGCTGCCGGCGCTGCTGCTCACGCTCGTGCCTGTCGCCTCGGGAGCCCTCGCCGGGGTCGCCTCCGTTGCGCTGGGCTTTGATGCCGTGCACGGCATCACCCTCGGCTTTGGCATCACGCTGATCGGTGAGGCAGTTGACTACTCCATCTATCTCTTCATCCAGAGCGCCGCACACTGGCGCCACTCGGTGTGGCCGACGATCCGCTTGGGCGTGCTCACTTCGATCTGCGGGTTCGCCGCGCTCCTGCCGTCCGCCTTTCCGGGCCTGGCGCAGCTGGGGTTGTATTCCGTCACGGGCCTGGTGGCCGCGGCGCTGGTCACACGCTTCGTGCTCCCGGGGTGGTTGCCGCGCACCTTGGCGATCCGCGATCTCAGCGCCCCCGGCGAGCGCCTGGCGCGCGCGGTGCAGAAGCTGAGAGGAGTCCGCAGCGCGCTCTGGCTGGTGCCGCTGCTGGCCGGTGCCGCCCTGTATATGCATCGCGGCACGCTCTGGAATCGCGAATTGTCGGCGCTCAACCCGATTCCCGCGGCGGACCAGGCCCTCGATGAACAGCTGCGGGCCGAGGCCGGCGCCCCGGATGTGCGCTACGTGATCGTGGCATCCGCGCCTGACCGTGAGTCCGCGCTCGTCGCCGCGCACACACTGGGGGCGCTTCTCACGCCGCTCATCGATCAGGGCGTGATCGGGGGCTTCGAGTCCCCGGCCCGTTACCTGCCGCCGCTCGCGGTCCAGCGCGTACGCCAGGGAAGTCTCCCGGCGCCGTCCGTATTGAGCGCGCGGCTGCAGCAGGCGGTCGCGGGTCTGCCGGTGAGCGCAGCGCGGCTGCAGCCGTTTCTCCTTGACCTCGAGCGTGCGCGCACCGCGCCACCGCTGACGAGCGCCGACCTCGAGGGCACCTCCCTCGCCGCGGCAGCCGAAGGCCTGCTGGTCAGGAGCGCCGGCGGCTGGTCGGCGCTCCTGCCGCTGTACGCGGTGGCGTCCGCGGACTTGTCCGCCGAGGCGGTCGCGCGGGTGCGCGCCGCGCTGGCGCAGGAGAGGAGCGTGCACGCCGCGCTCCTGGATCTGCAGGGCGAGGCAAACCGGCTGTATTCGGGTTACCTGTCCGAGGCCATGCAGCTGGCGATCGCCGGCTTCGGGGCCATCGTGCTGTTGCTGTGGGTTGCGCTGCGCTCGTTTGCGCGGGTCACGCGTGTGGTGGCGCCGCTCGCGCTGTCGGTCGTGGCAGTCGCGGGACTGCTGGCAGCCCTGGGGGCGCGGCTGACCATTCTGCACGTGGTCGGCATGTTGCTGATCGTTGCCGTGGGCTCGAACTATGCGCTGTTCTTCGACCGCAGCAGCGCGCAGCCGCGTCAGGGTTCCGTACCGCTGACGCTCGCCTCGCTGTTGATCGCCAACACCGCCACGGTGCTGACCTTCGGCGTGCTGGCCTGCTCCAGAATCCCGGTGCTCGCGGACCTGGGTTCCACGGTGGCGCCCGGTACGCTGCTGGCGCTGTGGTTCTCGGCGCTGCTGGCGCGGCCGCCGGCGCCACCGGACGCGGCGCCGACGAGTGGCTCATGATGCAGACCATCGCGGACGCGGCGCACGCCGGGCGCAGCGCGCCCACGCGTGTGCTCATGTTGCCCCCGGCCTACAGCGGGCCTGAGGATTTCGTGCGCGCGGGATTTGTCGGAGCGGTGCGCCAGCGGCGCCTGGAGGTCGACCTCGTGTTCGCCCGGCTCGAGCTGCAACACGTCACCGACCGCACGGTGCTGACGCGCCTGCATCAGGAGCTCATCCTGCCGGCGCGGGCGCAGGGCTGCTCGATCTGGCTGGGCGGGATCTCGCTCGGGGGTTACGTTGCGCTGTGCTATGCGGAGCGCTACCCGCAGCCGATCGACGGCCTGTGCCTGTTCGCCCCCTACCTGGGCAGTCACATCGTGACCGGTGAGATCGCCCGCGCCGACGGCCTGCACGCGTGGCATCCGGGAGAGATCGCCGAGGATGACGAAGAGCGGCGCATCTGGGGTTTCATCCAGACGCAGGGCTCGCGCGCGCTGCCGATCCATCTGGGCCTCGGGCGCGAGGACCGCTTCGCGGCGCGGCACCGGCTGATGGCCTCCGCGCTCGCCCCCGGCAGCGTCGACATCGTGCCCGGCGGCCACGACTGGCCCACCTGGCACAGGCTCTGGGAGAATTTTCTCGATGCCCGGTTCGTGAGTGCCTCTCATGCCTGATACGCCCGCGCAGCACCCCTGGCGGCCGTCCGCGCTGCTGCGCGGCTCGGTGGCGCTGCACCTGGCGGCCGTGGGCGTGGTGCTCGCGCGGCCGCGGCTGTGGCCGTGGGCGCTGTCGGCGGTGGTGGCCGATCATCTGCTGCTGACCGCGGCAGGCCTGTGGCCGAAGAGCCGCCTGCTGGGGCCGAACTGGACCCGGCTGCCGGCGGCCGCCGGCGGCGGCGCCGCGATCGCCATCACCATCGACGATGGACCCGACCCGCAGATCACCCCGCGCGTGCTCGCGCTCCTCGAGGCGCACGGCGCCAGGGCCACCTTCTTCTGCATCGGCGAACGGGTGGCCCGACACCCGGCCCTGGCCCGCGAGATCGTGCAACGCGGCCACGCCATCGAAAATCACAGTCAGCGCCATCTGCATCGCTTTTCGCTCCTGGGGCCACGCGCGCTGGCGCAGGAGATCGGGCGCGCGCAGCAAACCATCGCGGCGGCGACCGGCGAAGTCGCGCAGTTTTTTCGCGCGCCCGCGGGCCTGCGCAACCCGTTCCTCGAGCCGGTGCTGGCGCGCGCCAATCTGCGCCTCGTGAGCTGGACCCGGCGCGGCTTTGACACCGTGAGCGGCAACACCGCTCGGGTGCTCGGCAAGCTCACACGTCATCTCCGGGACGGCGACATCCTGCTGCTGCACGATGGACACGCCGCGCGCACTGCCGCCGGCGGCGCGGTGATCCTGGAGGTGCTGCCGCCCCTGCTGGCGGCGGTGGCCGCCGCGCGCCTCACTCCCATCACGCTGCGCGCGGCCGCGGATCGTGCCGGGCAACGTTCGTGACGTAGACTACCGCCGCATGGATCCGCTCGCGCTCACGAGCTTCACGGCCACCAGCTGCATCGGCCGCGGTGTTGGCGCCACGCTCGCCACGCTGCGCGGGCAGCGCACCGGACTCGCCCCGTGCGCCTTCGAGACGGTCACCCTGGACACCTGCGTGGGCGAAGTTGCGGGCGTCGATGACGCGCCGCTCCCGGCGACGCTGCGCGAGTTCGAGTGCCGCAACAATCGCCTGGCGCTGCTCGGCCTCGGCGAGGACGGCTTTGCCGAGGCCGTGAAGCGCGCCGCCTCGCGCCACGGGCGCGAGCGCGTCGGGGTGTTTCTCGGCACCAGCACCTCGGGCATCCTCGAGACCGAGCTCGCCTACCGGCGGCGCGACCCGGTGAGCGGTGCGCTGCCGGCGCACTTTCGCTACCGCGGCGCGCACAACTCGTTTTCGCTCGCGGCGTTCGCGCAGCAGGCCTTGCGCCTGTCAGGCCCGGCCGTGGTGATCTCGTGCGCATGCTCCTCGAGCGCCAAGGTGTTCGCCTCTGCGCGGCGCGCCATCGAGGCGGGGCTGATCGATGCCGCGCTCGTCGGCGGGGTCGACTCGCTGTGCCTCACCACGCTCTATGGCTTTCACTCCCTGCAGCTGGTGTCGCGCACGCCCTGCCGGCCCTTCGATGTCGCGCGCGACGGTATTTCCATCGGCGAGGCGGCCGCGTTCGCGCTGCTCGAGCGCCCCGGGGCGAGCCTGGATGCGAATGCGGTGCTGCTGCTCGGGGTCGGCGAATCGAGCGACGCGTACCACATGTCGGCCCCGCATCCGCAAGGCCGTGGCGCCCGCGCCGCCATGCTGCAGGCGCTGCAGGCCGCCGCACTCGCCCCGGGTGACATCGAATACATCAACTTTCACGGTACCGGCACGCCGAGCAACGACGAAGCCGAAGCCCGCGCCGTGACCGACGTGCTCGGCCAGGTCCCCGGCAGCTCGACCAAGGGCGCAACCGGTCACACGCTCGGCGCCGCCGGTGCGCTCGAGGCGGTGATCTGTGCGCTGGCGCTGCAGCAGGGGGTGATGCCCGCGGGCGTTAACACCACCGAGGTCGATCCGGCGCTCCCGGTGCACTACCTGCGCGCTAACCGCGCCGCGTGCCTGTCGCGCGTCATGAGCAACTCCTTCGGCTTCGGCGGCTCCAACTGCAGCCTGATCTTCGGCCGGGCCGGGTGACGCGCGATGGCGACGCTCGCGGCGTACGTGGACGGCATCGGGCTCCTCGGACCGGGCATCGGCGACTGGCCGGCCGGGGTACGCCTGCTCGCCGCCGAGACCGCCTGGGTGCGCGCACCGACGGTGCTGCCCGCGCCCGAGTGCCTGCCGAGCGCCGAGCGCCGGCGCACCGGCACGGTCGTGCGGCTTGCGCTGGCGGTCGGCCTGGAAGCGACCGCACGCGCCGGCGCCGACCCGGCGGCGCTGGCGGCGGTGTTCACCTCCTCCGGCGGCGACGGTCAGAACTGTCACGAGATCTGCCAGGTGCTGGCTTCGACAGAGCGGCACCTGTCGCCCACCCGCTTCCATAACTCCGTGCACAACGCGGCCGCCGGCTACTGGGGAATTGCGACCGGCGCCACTCCCGCCTCCAATGCGCTGTGCGCCTATGATGCGAGCTTTGGCGCGGGACTGCTGGAGGCCCTGACTCAGGTGGCTGTTGAAAGAACCTCCGTACTGCTCATCGCCTACGACGCGAGTTACCCCGAACCCCTGCACCTCCACCGGCCCATTCCGGACGCGTTCGGTGTGGCCCTGGTGCTGGCGCCGGCGGCGAGCGCGGCGTCGCAGGCGCGACTGAGCGCCTCCCTCACCGATGCCCCGGCGGATGGCATGGCCGAGGCGGCGCTCGAGGCGCTGCGCCTGTCGATTCCCGCCGCCCGCAGCCTGCCGCTGCTCGCGCACCTGGCGCGGCGCACCAGCGGGTCCGTGGTCCTCGACTACCTCGACGGCAGGCGCCTGGCCGTGGACGTGAGCGCATGCCGCTAGACCGCCAGTGGATCGAGCAGCACATCCCGCACAAGGGCCGCATGTGCCTGCTCGATGAGGTGTTGTCGTGGGACGCCACGCGCATTCGCTGCCGCAGCGCGACGCACCGCAGCGCCGACAATCCGCTGCGCCTGCACGGGCGCCTGGGCGCCGCCTGCGGCATCGAGTACGCCGCGCAGGCCATGGCGGTGCATGGCGCACTGGTGGCCGCCAGCGCGCCACTCGCCAGCGCGGTTTCCACCAGCGTCCGCCGCAGCATCGGCTCGACCGTCGGCTACCTGGCGAGCGTGCGCAACGTTTCTCTGCACGTTGCGCGCCTCGACGATCTGGAGGCGGACCTCATCGCCGCCGCCGAGCGAGTCACCGGCGATGAACGCACCGTGCTCTATGAGTTCTCGGTGTGGAGCGCGCAGCAGCCGCTCGTGAGCGGGCGCGCCAGCGTCGTGTTCGACGCCACCTTCGGCCTGCCCACCCTCAACACCGGCACCCACGCATGAGCGGCGCTCCCCGACGCGCCCTGGTGACCGGGGGCAGCGGTGGCATCGGTGGTGCGCTGTGCCGCCGCCTGGCGCGTGACGGCCACCACGTGTACGTGCATTCGCATCGCGGCGTAGCGGTTGCCGAGGCGCTGGTGCGAGACATTGTCGCGACCGGGGGTCACGCCACCGCCATCAACTTCGACGTGACCGATAGCGCCGCCACGCGGACGGCGCTGGAAGCGGTGCTGGAGGCGGGTCCCATCCAGATCCTGGTCAACAACGCGGGCGTGCACGATGACGCGGTGCTGCCGGGTATGAGCTCCGAGCAGTGGCATCGGGTGATCGATGTGTCGGTCAACGGTTTTTTCAACGCCACGCAGCCGCTGCTCCTGCCCATGATCCGTACCCGTTGGGGCCGGATCGTGAACGTGTCATCCATCGCCGCGCTGATCGGCAACAAGGGCCAGGTCAACTACGCCGCCGCCAAGGGTGCGCTCAACTCGGCCACCAAAGCGCTCGCGCTCGAAGTCGCGACCCGCGGCGTCACGGTGAACGCCGTCGCTCCCGGCATCGTCGAGACCCCGATGACGGCCGGGCGGTTCGACGCGAAAGCCATCGAGCGGCTGGTGCCCATGAACCGCTTGGGCGCCCCCGAGGAGATCGC
>JBGPKC010000069.1:0-13885 GCA_041485725.1 Steroidobacteraceae bacterium | reverse complement strand
GGTGAGGAGTTTCGGCGCCTACGCCGCCTACGACACCGACCGCTGGGAAGATATCGCCGAGTTTCATGTCTTCAGCAACCAGGATCTCACGGGTCATACCGGAACGCATCGCAGCGATGCCGGTTTTGTGCAGATCGGCTATCGCGCCGGCCGCTACACACCGTACGCACGTTACGAGCGGGGCGCATTCCAGCAGTCTGACCGTTTCTTCGCCGCGCAAACCAACGGGAGCTCCTACTACCGCGAGGCCTTGGGCCTGCGTTTCGACGTCGATCTGGTGTCTGCGCTCAAGTTGGAGCTCGCCGAGACCCGTCTCACGGACCGCGTCATAGGGAGCTACGACGAAGCTCTGCTCCAGTACGCGATCCGCTTCTGATCGATCGCTCCACCGGCACACCCCAGATGTTCAGAAGCTCAGCGAAGCTCCTCCTGGCCGCGCTGCTGTGCGTGAGATGCGCCACGGCAAGCGCCGCTGACCTGTATGTGATCTGCAACTCCCTGGTGCCACTCAGCGCGGGCGACGTACGCGACCTGTTCCTCGGTGAAAAGCAGTTCGCCGGAGCGGTAAAGCTGGTGCCCGTTGACAACAGCGCAGCGCAGATCGCGTTTCTGGAAAGAGTTCTGAAAATGAACGCCGCAAAATACTCGACCACCTGGACCAAGAAGTCCTTCCGCGACGGCATAAATCCGCCGCTGATCGCAGGCAGCGACGCCGAAGCGCTCGCTGACGTCAGGCGCACCCCCGGCGCCTGCAGCTACGTCACTACTCCGACCCCGCCGGACGTGGTGGTGGTCTCCAGGCTTTAGGTCTCGAGCGCCCCCGCCCTGAGCCCTGCATGTCGAGATTCTCGGCCAGAAACGCGTAGATGTCCGCGCTCTGCGCGATCGCCTGCGTGACGGTCTCGCCCCCGCCATGACCCGAGGACAGGTCCACCGCCAGCAACACCGGTGCTGGCCCGGCCTGGGCGGTCTGCAGCGCGGCGGCGAATTTGAACGAGTGCATCGGCATGACCCGGGTGTCGTGATCACCGGTGATCACCATGGTCGCCGGGTAGTGAGTTCCCCGACGCACGTTGTGCACCGGCGAGTAGGCGTACAGTGCCTTGAACTCCTGCGGATCTTCGGGCGAGCCGTAGTCCCCCTCCCAGCCCGCGCCCTGCCCAAAACGATTGAAGCGCAGCATGTCCAGCACGCCCACCTGGGCGATCGCCGCCCCGAACAGGTCCGGCCGTTGCGTCAGGCACGCGCCGATGAGGAGTCCGCCGTTGGAGCGGCCGTGAATCGCCAGCCGGTGTACCGAGGTGTAGTGCTGCGCAATGAGCCACTCGGCGGCGGCAATGAAGTCGTCGAACACGATCTGCTTGTGCGTGCGAATGCCCTGACGGTGCCAGACTTCCCCATACTCCCCGCCACCGCGAATATTGGCGATGGCAAACACGCCGCCCATTTCCATCCAGGCGAGGCGCGAGGCGTTAAACAGTGGCAGGGTTGATAGCCCGAAGCCGCCATAGCCATACAGCAGCAGCGGGTTGTCGCCCTGCAATTTGAGCCCCTTGCGGTAGGCCAGCAACATCGGGATGCGCGTGCCGTCCTTGCCGGGGAAGAACACCTGGCGCTGCTCGAACGAGGCGGGATCGAACGCGACCTGCGGCGCGTGCACCAGGGTGCTGGCCCCGGACTCCAGGTCATAGCGGTAGATGGTCGGCGGGGTGATGAGATCCGTGAACGAGTAGAACGTCTCGCGATCCTCGGGATGGCCGTCGAAGCCGGCTGCGGTGCCGGGACCAGGAAGGCTGATTTCGCGACGCGGCGTGCCGTCCAGGCCGTAGGCCATGACGCGACTGTGCGCGTCGTGCAGTGTCCTGACGATCAGCTGGTGATCGACCAGGGTGACGCTCTTGCCCCCAAGATCGATCGCGTCACGTCCCTCGGGGATCACATTCTTCCAGTTTGCTGGCGCGGGGTTCTTTGGGTCGATCGCCAGCACCCGTCCGTTCGGAGCGTTGAGCGAGGTGAGGAAATAGAGCCAGCCGGCGTCGGCGCCGACATAGCTGTAGGCAGCCTCGAAGCCCTGCGCCACCAGGGTCGCGGTCGGCGCGCTCGCCGTGAGATCGATCAGATACAGGTTCTCGCGTCCCTTGTCCCCGACCTCCCCTTCACCGGCGCGCACGATGAGCCAGCGGCCATCGGTGGACAAATGCGGTTCGAACTGCCAGTGCGGATGTGCGCTGTCCTCCAGCACGCGTCGATCAGCCGCCGCCGCTGTGCCCAGCGCGTGATAGTAGAGCGCGTTGCCCAGATCCTGAGTGCTGAGCTCCGCGCCCGGCGGCGGCGCCGGAAAGGCGCTGTAGTACAGGCCCTTCGCGTCGGGGGTGAACGCCGGTTCGTAGTACTTGGTGAAACGCATGACATCGGGCAGGTCCTGGCCGGTGGCCAGGTCGCGGACCCGCCACTCAGTCCAGTCCGAACCTGACAACGAAACAGCGTAGGCCAACAGGGTGCCGGCGCGATTGGGCACGTAACCGGTCACCACCGGGTTGCCCGCCGGCGGCAGCGTGTTCGGATCGACGGCGACCGCGGGCGGGGCGGTGAGCCGCGGCGCCGTCAGCAGCACGCTCTGGTCCTGGTGGCCGCTGTTGTTGGTATAGAAGTAGCGACCGCCTTCCTGGAACGGTATGCCGCTCTTCTCGAAATCATACAGTTCGGCGATGCGGGCGCGGATGCGCGGGCGCTGCGGCAGTGCCTCGAGATACGCGTGCGTCAGCCGCGCCTGCGCGCTCACCCAGGCGCGGGTCGCGGGGGAGTCGAGGTCCTCGAGCCAGCGATACGGATCCGCTACCGCCGTGCCGTGGTACTGCTCCACCACGGAGCCGCGGGCGGCGCTCGGATAGCTGAGCCTGTCGTGAGGTCGCCGCATGGGAGTCGCGGCACACAACGCCGCCAGGGATCCTGCTGTCCAGACGCCTACGAGTATGAGCCCGCCGCGTTTTCGTGACATGAGGTCTTCCTCGAGGTGGATCCAGCCGCACAACCGGCGTAATGCCCGGCATCCTAGTAGAATTGCCGCATGCTGCGGCACATTGGAATAGTCGCCTGCTCCGCCGAGGGCGCGGCGCTTTGCTATCGGACCGTGTGTCTGGAGGGGGCGCAGTTGCTGGGAGCGCTCGATCACCCCGAAGTCTCGATGCATACCCACTCGCTCGCCAAGTACATGAAGTGCATCGACCGGGACGACTGGCCGGGGGTCGGGGAACTGATGCTGTCCTCCGCCCACAGGCTCGCCAAAGCGGGCGCCGATTTCCTCGTCTGTCCGGACAATACGATCCACCAGGGGCTGCCGTGGGTGATCAGACGCTCACCCCTGCCATGGCTGCACATCGCGGAGGTGGTCGCGGCGCAGGCCGCCGAACGCGGGTTCCGCAGGCTCGGCATCATCGGGACGCGCTATCTGGTCGACGGCGAGGTCTATCCCGAAAAGCTGACCGCGCGCGGCCTCGGGTACCTGCGGCCGAACACCGCGGAACGCGCCGAAATCAATCGCATCATCTTCGAGGAACTGGTTGCCGGCGTTTTCAGACCCGAAGCAGTCGCCTGCTTCCAGCGCGTCATGGGCCGCATGAAGGACGAAGGCTGTGACGCGGTGGTGCTGGGCTGCACGGAGATCCCGCTGATCATGAACGACGCGAACTCCCCGCTGCCAACTCTCGACTCCACGCGCCTGCTGGCGCGCGCGGCATTGCAGCGCGCCGCACACCCCGTAGCCGTGCGCTAAGGATTCCTGCGCCCGAGATTCGAGCGCGCTATTTCTTGCCTTCGAACTTGAAGGAGACCTTCACCTTGGCGCGGTAAGCCTTCACTTTGCCGTTCTGCACCTGCATGTCCAGCTGCACCACCTCGACGATGCGCAGATCTCGCAAGGTCTTGGAAGCCTGGGTAACCGCCGCGCCCGCGGCCTTCTCCCAGGACTCCGTGCTGGTCCCGACCAGTTCGATGATCTTGTAGACGCTATCGGGCATGGATTTCTCACCTTCCAGCCCCGCTGCGGGGGCCGCCTGTTTGTTGTTCGCGTATACGCATGATGCTGCCGACCGTGAGTAATTGCAATGCGCTGCGCGCGCCGCCGCCGCCCGGCACCGCCATTGCGGCACGGTGAGTTGACTGATCATTCAAGTCGGCGTACGGTAAGACTTGATCAATCATTCAAGTAGCTCTCCACCGTGCAATCCGCGGACACCCGCACGCGGCTGATCGTGACCGCCATGCAACTGTTCTGGGAGAAGGGCTACGGCTCGACCAGCGTCGCGGACGTGTTGCAGGCGGCCAGGGTCAACAGCGGCAGCCTGTACCATTTCTTCCCTGGCAAGCAGGATCTGCTGCTGGCGGTGCTCGACATGTATCACGGCGGCCTGCGCACCATGCTGCTCGAGCCGGCGTGGCGCGGCGTGACCGATCCCATCGAGCGGATCTTCGCGCTGCTCGCCCGCTACCGCCGCTCCCTGGCGGACACCGACTGCTTCTACGGTTGCCCGATCGGCAGCCTCGCCCTGGAATTGCACGAACCGGATCAGCCGGTGCGCGAACGGCTCGCCGCGAACTTCGCCGCCTGGACGGATGCGATCCACCAGTGCCTGAAGGACGCAGGATCACGCTTGCCACGCGATCTGGATCGCCGCGAGCTGGCCGCGTTCGTGCTGACCGCCATGGAGGGCGGCGTAATGCAGGCACGCACCTTCCGCGATATCGGCAGCTTCGACGGTGCAGTGCGCCAGCTGCGTGCCTACTTTGAGACCCTGCTGCGCGAGGCGCCGGCCAGGCGGGCCCCGCGCGCGCGAACTGTGCACAAGAAGAAGGAGCGACCATGAACCCGATGATGCATCAGTGGACGGCGGCAGCGGCAATCCTGCTGGCGGGGATGGCGATGGCGGCGCCGGCGCAGGCGCCTCCCGCCCCCTACCAGCCGCTCGCCTTCCTGGTTGGTCATTGCTGGAAGGGCACGTTCCCCGATGGCAAGGCCACCGATGAGCATTGCTTCAGCTGGATCTACGGCGGCAAGTTTGTGCGCGATGAGCACGTCGTGCATCGCGGCGAAGGCCATGCCGACGGCTTGGGTGAATCGATTTATGTGTGGGATGCAGCGTCGAAGCAGCTGCAGTATCTGTACATCGAGAGCGCCGGCGGTTTCAGCCGCGGCACCGTCTCCGGCGAGGGCGACACGCTGGTGTTCCCGCCCACGAGCTACCTGGAGAAGGGCGAGACGCAGACCTATCGCAGCCGCTGGCAGCCTGCAGGCCAGGATGCCTACGACGTCGTGACCGAGTTCCAGGTGAAAGACGGCTGGGTGCCGGGGTTCAAGCTGCACATGGAGAAGATGACGCCGGCGAAACTCAAGGAACCGAAGAGATAGGCGGACGCGGAGCCGCTCGCCTGCGTGCGGGCGCGGGGCTGCGGGTCTCCGCCGGCCGACGCCAAACCGGGCGACGCACGAGCGTGCTCTTGCCGAACAGCGATTCGATCAGATCGACGGCGAGCACCGCGGTCTTGTTGTGCACATCGAACGCCGGGTTGAGTTCGACCACGTCCAGCGACGCCAGCCGGCGCGTGTCGGCGATCATCTCCATGCACAGCTGCGCCTCGCGGTAGGTCGGGCCACCGGGCACCTGCGTGCCCACGCCGGGGGCGATATCAGGATCGAGGAAGTCGACATCGAAACTCACGTGCAGGTGGGTGTCGTGGTCGAGTCCCGCGAGCGCCTGTTCCATGGTCTGACGCATGCCCATCTCATCGACGTAGCGCATGTCGAATACGTCGAGGCCCTGCTCGTGGACGAAGCGCTTCTCACCCGCATCCACGCTGCGGATGCCGAGCTGACGCACCCACGAAGGCTGAACGGCGGGCGACACGCCGCCGAGCCCGGTCAACTCACGCGGTCCGAACCCGCACAGGCAGGCGAGCGGCATGCCATGGACATTGCCGCTCGGGGACAGCTCGCTGGTGTTGAAATCGGCGTGCGCATCGAGCCACAGCACCCGCAGCTTCCTGCCCTGCTCGCGGCAGTGGCGCGCCACCGCGCTGATCGAGCCGACGCTTAAGCAGTGATCGCCGCCGAGCAGGATCGGCAGCCGCTCCTGCTGCAGCTGCGCGTACACCGCCTCGTGCACCAATTCGTTCCAGCGCACCACCTGCGGCAGATGCCGGTACCCGTCCTGCGGCGGCTGCCAGGGATTTCCCGGACCGTTCAGGTTACCGAGATCCAGCACCTCCAGCTCACGCGCCCGCAACGCGGCGGCCAGTCCCGCGACGCGCAGGGCCTCGGGCCCCATGGACGCGCCCCGATCCGCCGCGCCCACGTCCGTGGGCGCGCCAATGAGCGTCGCTGCACGCGGGGCGCTCACGCCGGCACTCCGGGGTGAGCCGCCAGCTTTTGGGGCTCGGGCAGCAGCAGGGCGAACAGATCCTTCGGATCGTCCAGATCCGGCAGCAGATCGATCTGCTGCTGCGCGCCGCGCTCCTGGTGATGGATGCGCAGCAGGTAACGCAGGGAAGAGAAATCCTCCAACGCAAATCCGACCGAGTCGAAAATCGTGACGTCGCGATCGCTCACCCGCCCGGGCACTTGCCCGGCCAGCACCTCGGTTAGCTCAGTGACCGGGAAAGCCGCATTCATCTGCTGGATCTCGCCCTCGATGCGCGACTGCGGCTCGTACTCGACAACGACCCGCGCATCCTGACGCAGCAGAATGTCCGGATGCAGTTCGGTCTTGCCCGGACAATCACCGCCCACCGCGTTCAGGTGGACGCCCGCGGTGATCATCTCCGGCGTCAGAATCGTGGCGTTGCGCTTGTCGGCCGTGACAGTCGTGACGATGTCGGCGCCCTGCACCGCCGCCGCGGTCGAGCCGCAGCGCACCACCCGAAGGTCCGGCAGTTGCAACCGCGCGAGATTGTGCTCGAGCTTGGCGGTCGCAGTGGTATCGGTGTCGTACAGCCGCAGTTCGCGGATACCGAGCATGTGATGGAAGGCGATGCTCTGGAATTCGCTTTGCGCGCCGTTGCCGATGAGAGCCATCACCCGGCTGCCGGCGCGTGCCATGCGGCGGGCCGCGAGTGCCGAGGTTGCGGCTGTGCGCAGCGCCGTGGTGAGCGTCAGCTCCGCGAGCAGCAGCGGGTAGCCGGTCTGAACATCCGCGAGTACTCCGAACGCCGTCACCGTGAGCAGCCCCACTGCGGTGTTCTTCGGGTGCCCGTTCACGTACTTGAAGGCGTACATCCGCCCGTCCGAAGCCGGCATGAGCTCGATCACGCCCAGCGGCGAATGGGTCGCGTGGCGCGGGGACTTGTCGAACACGCTCCAGCGCAGGAAGTCCGCCTCGATCTCACCCGCGAGCTCCTCAATGAAGCGCGCCGCCCCGCGTCGGGCGACGAGTTCCTGGATGCGCTCGATACCAATGAAATCGACCATGACTGCTCTCCGTCGGCTGCATCAGCATGGTCGGGCCACCCACAACCAAAAGAAAGCCAGAAAGCTGTTCATAACTGGTACCGGGTTGAGCACAATGGCAGGTACAGTTGACGTTTATGCTATATAGTCCGCCGGGAGGTTAAACCGGCGTGGATGACACCGACCGCCAGCTGATCGGCCTGCTGCGCAACGACGCCCGTGCGTCGGTGGCCTCGCTGGCGAAGGTGCTGGGGGTCGCTCGCGGGACGGTGCAGAACCGCATGACGCGGCTGGCCGCCAACGGCACCATCGTCGGTTACACGGTGCGTCTGAAGCCCGACGTCGAAGAGCAGCGGATGCGCGCCTTCATGACCGTCGCGGTCGAGGGTAACCAGGTCGATGCGGTGATCAAGGCGCTGCGCGGCGACCCGGCCGTGGCGGCGCTGCACAGTACCAACGGGCGCTGGGACATCGTTGCCGAGCTGCGCGCCGACAGTCTCGAGGGTTTCGATCGCGTGCTGGCGCGCATCCGCCTGATCGAGGGAATCTCACAGACCGAGACCAGTCTGCTGCTGTCCACGTTCAAGTTCTAGCGAGGGTAGATGCCGCCGTTACACGAACTACTCGGCCGGCTGCGGCAATTCCCGCGCAATCTCGGCGTGTTCGTAGCGCATGCCGAGCGGCGCTACGCCAGGCAGGCGAGCCGGGAACTGCTGGAGCTGTACTGGCGCGAGCACCGCGAGCACCCGGAGCTCACCGGTCGATCGCTGTACGTAGCCGTGGTCGCGCGACGTCTGGGGCCAGACGCCACCAGCGCGACGGATGTCGTCCTGCGCGCCGAGGAGAGCTTCACCGACTGGCCGGTAGAGCGGGAGTTGATATTTCGTCACGTGGTGCACTACCAGATCTTCAATGAATACACGCGCCAGGGTCCGGCCCGCCTGGGCACCCGAACCAACATTGGCGAGGCGGTGGCGCGCATCATCCCGGAGGAGATCTGAAGGCAAGCAGTTGCCGTCAGCGTTGCCGCCTTAAGTTCGCTGCCCGCCTCAGAAATAGAAGCGGCTCAGCGTGTCGGCCACACACACCGGTTTCTCAATACCCTCCACCTCGACGGTCACACGGATCTTGACCTGCACGGCCCCGCCGGCCACCTCCTCGACGCTGACGATCTGCGCCCGGGCGCGCACCCGCGCGCCGCTGCGCACTACGCCCGGAAAGCGCACGCGGTCACAGCCGTAGTTGAGCTCGAGTTTCATCCCCTCGGCAGTCAGCAGCTGCGGCAGGAAGTAGTTGACGAGCGCCAAGGTGAGGAACCCGTGGGCGATCGTGCCGCCGAAAGGGCCCTTGGCGGCACGTTTCGCGTCCACGTGAATCCACTGGTGATCGCCCGTGGCCTCGGCAAATGCATCGATGCGTGCCTGATCGATGAGCAGCCAGTCGGTCGGGCCGTAGCTGCGACCGATGGCGGCCTGATACTCCGCGACCGAACGGAATACGGCCTCCATGTCAGAGCCTCTCGATGATGGTCACGTTCGCCTGGCCGCCGCCCTCGCACATGGTCTGCAGGCCATAACGCGCACCGCGCCGTTCCAGCTCGTGAAGGAGCGACGTCATGAGCCTGGCGCCCGTCGCCCCGAGCGGGTGTCCGAGGGCAATCGCGCCACCGTTGACGTTGACGCGCGCAGGATCCGCGTCCAGGTCGCGTTGCCAGGCGAGCACCACCGAGGCGAAGGCTTCGTTGATCTCAACCAGATCGATGTCGGCGAGCTTCAGTCCGCTCTTCGACAGCGCGTACTGCGTCGCCGGAATGGGCGCAGTCAGCATCCAGATGGGATCCGCACCCCGAACCGAGAGGTGGTGAATGCGCGCGCGCGGCTTGAGCTTGTGGCGCCTTAGCGCGCCCTCCGAGGCGATCAGCAGCGCCGCAGCGGCATCGGCGATCTGGCTGGACACGGCCGCAGTGATGCGGCCGCCGGGGGTCAGCGGCTCGAGCGTCGCCATCTTCTCGAGCGTGGTGCCCACGCGCGGCGTCTCATCCTGCTCCAGGCCGTTCATGGGGGCGGTTTCGCGCGTGAAGAAACCGCGCTGAATGGCCTCGAGCGCGCGGCGGTTGCTCTCGAGCGCGAACTCCTCCATCTGCCGGCGGGTGATATTCCACTTCGCGGCGATCATTTCGGCTGCGCGGAACTGCGACACCTCCTGGGTGCCATAGCGCTCGCGCCAACCGAGTGAACCACTAAAGGGGTCCGGGTGACCGAACGCTCGCCCGGCAACCATCGCCGCCCCGAGCGGAACCTGGTTCATGGTCTGCACGCCGCCGGCAACCACCAGGTCCTGCGTTCCGCTCATGACGCCCTGCGCCGCAAAGTGCACGGCCTGCTGCGATGAGCCGCATTGCCGGTCTACGGTGGTACCGGGAACCTGCTCCGGCAGGCCCGCGGCGAGCCAACAGGTGCGCGCAATGTCGCCGGCCAGCGGTCCCACCTGATCGACGCAGCCGAAAATGACGTCATCGATCTGTCCCGGATCCACGCCGGTGCGTTCAATGAGCGACTTGATCGCGTGCGCGCCGAGATCCGCACCGTGCACCGCCGCCAGGCTGCCCTTTTTCCTGCCGGTCGGAGTGCGCACCGCGCCGACGATGTAGGCCTCGTTGCCCATCAATGAGTCCTTACTTTGCAGTGCCCGTGCCCTTGGGGGACGTGTCACGCGCTATGTGCGCGTCCGGGTGCAGGTACATCTCGAGTGTGAAGCCCTGCTCGAAGCGGTGGCCGTGATCGACATCGCGCGGCTCGAGTCCGTTCAACGCCTCCTTGGCAAGCGCCAGCGCCCGGCGGCTCTTCGCGGCGATGAGCGCCGCGAACGCGCGCGCCTCCTTTAGCAGACTCTTGGCCGGAACCAGCCTCTCGACCGCTCCCAGCCGGTACGCCTCGGCCGCATCGATGCGGCCACCCGTAAAAAAAGCCGCGCGCACCTTGTGCAGCGGAAACATGCGCGACAGGTGCGAAGCGCCTCCCATGGCGCCGCGGTCAATCTCCGGCAGCGAGAAATAGGCGTCGTCGGACGCAATGATCACATCGCTCGCTCCGCAGATGCTGACGCCACCGCCGATCACGAAGGAGTGCACTGCGGTCACCACCGGTACCTCGCAATTGCGCACCGCGCGGAAGGTAAGGAAATTGCCGCGGTTGAGCTGCACGATCCGCTCGGGGCTGTGCTGCATCTCCCTGATATCGACGCCGGCGCAAAAACCCTTGCCCGCACCGCGCAGCAGCAGGCAGCGCACTTCCGGCCTCGAGCCCATGCTGGCAATGACCGCGGCGAGTTCGTTCCAGGCCTTGCTGTCGAGCGCGTTGACCGGCGGTCGATCGAGAACCACCTCGCCGATGTGCGCGTTAATGTCAGTGCGAATGGCCACGTCGAGATAGATAGGTTAGCGCAGGAGCGCGAGCCAGTCGCGATCCCTGGGCCCGTAGGCTACGAAGAAAGGGTTGAGCAGCTCTTCGCGGGTGTTGTACCGCAGCGGCTCGCCGTCCAGGCGGCTCACGGTACCGCCCGCCCCTGTCAGGACCGCGTGCGCAGCCGCCGTGTCCCACTCACTGGTGGGCCCCAGGCGCGGGTACACATCCGCGGCGCCCTCGGCAACCATGCAGAATTTGAGCGAGCTGCCGACGGCTATCAGCTCGTGCGCTCCGACTCGCGTGAGAAACGCATCGAGTGAGTCGCCGCGGTGCGAGCGGCTGCCCACGACTCGTACCGGCGCGCTGGCTCGCGCCGGTACGTGAATCGCCTCGCACGGAGCCGCGGATCTCTGACGCCACGCGCCCACGCCCGGCAAGCCGCGGTAGCTCATGTCCGTCACCGGAACATGCACCACGCCGAGCGCCGGCGCATGCCCTTCGATGAGCGCGATATTCACGGTGAACTGACCGTTGCGCGACAGAAATTCCCGGGTGCCGTCGAGCGGATCCACGAGCCAGTATCGCCGCCACTGCGAGCGCTGTGCGAACTGCGTGTGGACCGCCTCCTCGGACAGCACCGGTACGTCGGGCGTGAGCTCGCGCAGCGACTCCAGAATGAGCCGCTGCGCGCGCAGATCGGCAGCTGTGAGCGGGGATGCATCGGCCTTGGTGGTCGCGGCGAGCTCACCGCTTGCGTAGATCTCGAGGATCTCCCGCCCCGCCCGCCGGGCGATTGCGGCCACGCGCGCCAGCAGCTCGTGCGGCGCGCCACTCATGCGCCGTCGTTTCCCTTGAGGGCTGCCAGGTGCGCGATGATCCGGTCGGCGGCCTGCTCCGGATCGAGCGTGGTGGTGTCGATGCGTATCTCCGGGTTCTCGGGCGCCTCGTAGGGTGAATCGATGCCGGTGAAGTTCTTCAGCTCGCCGCGCCGCGCCTTCCTGTACAGCCCCTTCACGTCGCGCCGCTCGGCTTCCGCCAGCGGCGTGTCCACGAACACCTCGAAGAACTCCCCGGGCGCAAACAGCTCGCGCGCCATACGCCGCTCGGAGCGGAACGGTGAAATGAAGGACACGAGCACGATGAGGCCCGCGTCGACCATGAGCCTGGACACCTCGGCGACACGGCGGATGTTCTCGACGCGATCCTGGGCCGTAAACCCTAAGTCCTTGTTGAGGCCGTGCCGGACATTGTCACCGTCGAGCAGATAGGTGTGTCTTCCGGCGGCGGTGAGCTTTTTCTCGATGCGGTTGGCGATGGTGGATTTGCCGGCGCCCGAGAAACCCGTGAGCCACAGCACGCACGCCTTCTGCCCCTTCAGCCGTGAGCGCGCCTGCTTGTCGACGTCAAGCGCCTGCCAGTGCACGTTCTGCGAGCGCCGCAGCGCGAAGTTGATGAGGCCGGCGCCCACGGTGCCGTTGTGGAGTCGGTCGATGAGGATGAACCCGCCGAGCGCGCGATTCTCGCCGTAGGGCTCGAACGGGATCGCCCGGTCGAGCTCCAGCTCGCACACTCCGATGTCGTTGAGTTCGAGCCGTTCGGCGGCCGTGTGCTCCAGGGTGTTGACGTTGATCTTGTGCTTGAGCGGGCTGATGGTCGCCGAGACGGTACGCGTGCCCGCCTTCATCAGGTAGGCACGCCCCTGCAGCATGGGCTCATCGTGCAGCCACACGATGGTCGCCTCGAACTGGTTGGCCACCTGCGGCGGTGAATCGCCCGCGGCGATGACATCGCCGCGGCTGACGTCGATCTCGGAATCGAGCGTGAGGGTGACGGACTGTCCGGTCACCGCGGCCTGCAGATCTCCGCCCGCGGTCACGATGCGAGCGACGTGGCCCTGGCGGCCTGAGGGTAACACGCGGATGCGATCGCCCTTCTTGACGCTGCCGCTGACGATCTGGCCGGCAAAGCCACGGAAGTCCGCGTTCGGCCGGTTGACCCACTGCACCGGCAGGCGAAACGCCGCGCCGGCGCTGTCCGCATCGACCTCGACGCTCTCCAGGTGCTGCAGCAACGTCGGGCCCGCGTACCAGGGCATGTTGGGGCCGTGCGCGATGACGTTGTCGCCGTGCACCGCGGAGAGCGGAATGGGCGTGATGTCGGTAAGTCCAATGCGCGCGGCGAAGGCGCGATAGTCAGCGAGGATCGTCTCGAAGGTGGCGCGCGAGTATCCCACCAGATCCATCTTGTTGATCGCCAGCACCGCGCGCGAAATGCCCAGCAGCCGCACCAGGAAACTGTGGCGGCGCGTCTGGGTGAGCACGCCCTTGCGGGCATCGATGAGAATGACCGCCAGATCCGCGGTCGAGGCGCCGGTCACCATGTTGCGGGTGTACTGCTCGTGCCCAGGCGTGTCGGCGACGATGAACTTGCGCCGTTCGGTGGAGAAGAAGCGGTAGGCCACGTCGATGGTGATGCCCTGCTCGCGCTCGGCCGCCAGCCCGTCGACCAGCAACGCGAAGTCCAGCTCGGCGCCGCGCGTGCCGACTCTCTGTGAGTCGTGCTCGAGGGCCACGAGCTGGTCGTCGAATATCAGTTTCGATTCGTACAGCAACCGGCCGATGAGCGTCGACTTGCCGTCATCGACCGACCCGCAGGTGATGAAGCGCAGCAGGCTCTTGCGCTCGTGGGCGCGCAGGTACGCGCTGATGTCGCTGGCGATGAGATCGGACTGGCGGGCCATCAGAAATAACCCTCCTGCTTCTTCTTCTCCATCGAAGCCACCGCGTCGTGGTCGATGACGCGGCCCTGGCGCTCCGAAGACCGGGCGAGCAGCATTTCCTGGATGATGGCCGGCAGTGTGTCCGCCTCGCTCTCGATGGCGCCGGTGAGCGGATAGCAGCCGAGCGTGCGGAAGCGCACCATCTTCATCTCCGGCGTTTCGCCGGGTTTCAGCGGCATTCGCTCGTCGTCGACCATGATCATGGCACCGTCGCGCATGACGATCGGCCTCTTTGCCGCGTAGTAGAGCGGCACAATCGGCAGC
>JBGPKC010000068.1:0-14693 GCA_041485725.1 Steroidobacteraceae bacterium | reverse complement strand
CCACGATCGTGCTGCCGTGCGTGTTGCCGGCGTTATTCATGTCGAGCGCACCCCCCGTGATGCGCTGGCTGTTACCGATGTAAACGTCATAGGTAACTCTGTGGTCGCCGACACGCTCCGAGCCGGTGAGCCAGGCCCCGACCGTGTGCGCGGGCATGATGCCGCCATGGTCCTCGAAGTCGATGAAGCGGGGGCGCCTGAGGGAGGTTGCAATCTGCTGACCATGGTGAAAGGCGGTGTTGTAGTACCCATAGGGCGTATGAAACCGTCCAAGCCACACTGTCGCGGAATCCGCGAACTGGTAGCCGATCTGCGCGCGTTCCAGATCAACGCCTACGGTGCCATCCGAGCCCACTTCGAAGTTCAGCTCGAACAGGGCGCGAGTGCGGCTGCCGAGCCGGGGTGTCAGGAAGAAGTCAAGCTCACCCACATCGGCGCCCTGGTACTTGGAAAACTCCGCGTTGTGGTTTCCGATGCCGACGTCCGCAAAGCCGTGCGTCGCCAGGCCTTCCTCCGCGTGCTGGCCGGCACTGGCGGCCATCTGATTTACCGTCTGTTCGACTTTCGTCAGGCGTTGCGCCGTGTCGGGCGGTGTCGCCGCGGCCGCGCCCGTCTGGGCGGCGGCCGGCGGGGCGCCGTGCGCCGCCTGTGCTTCCAGATCCTGAACGCGCGCCGACAGCTGGCGGATCAGCTGCAGACTCTGATCGAGCTTCTGTTCGAGTACTACGATGCGATCGCTGTCATTGGTTGCAGCGTGAGTGACTAGCGAATGACCGAGACCCGCCACGAGCAACGCGCCGACCCATGATCGACCTCGATTGGCGCGCGGGTGTCTTGTGGTGCCCATGGACCTGCTACCTCAGTGTGGTCTCATCCCCTGCTGCTTCGCGGGTTTCGACCAGCGTGCCGTGCTCGTCGAAATATAAGACGCGTGTGTCGTGCATGACGTGCTCGTCGTATTTCCAGAACTCGAACCCCAGCTGCCGCGCCGTCTGCTCGACGGCGGCGCGCGTCCCGATCAGGAAATGCCAGTTGCTGCGCGTGAGATGTCGGGTCTCGCGATATTGATGCCAGGCTGCCGCATCGTCACGGTCGGGGTCGTAGCCAATCACCAGGAATTCCGCGCTGGTGCCGCGGCGGTCGAAATCCCGTTGCATCTGCTGCAGCCGGCGCATGGTTATCGGACAGACCCGGTGACATGTGGCGTACGCCATGGTCAATACGACCGCGTGGCCCTGCAAAGTCCGCAAATCGAACGGTTGACCCCGATCGTCGCGCCAGGCGGGGGGCAGCTCGGCCAACCCGGCTGCGGACGCGTAGGCGCGCGTGGGCCCTACACCCGCCAGAGCCACGACCACGAGCAGCAGCGCGATCAGGACGCGCCGCTGCGGCCTGCGGCTTGCGTTGGAGGACTGACTGTGGCTCGTGTGCATGCGACGACGCCGGCTTGCATCCGACGCGCAAAGTATCGACCCGAACACGCTATGTCAAACGCGACCCGCGTCACAGGCGACGCCGCGGCCAAAGAACACAGATCTCAGTTCGAAGAAGCCGCCAGCGCCGCGAAGTAGGCCTCGAGGCTCTCACGGTCAGCATCCGCAAGATTCAACCCCAGGGGCATGTGCTGTGCGCCGGCCGCAGCCGACAGACGAAAGCGGATCTCGTCGATCAAGGCCCCGTGGGCCGACGGTCGGACGCGCAGCTGCTGCGTGAGCTGCGTCGGGTCGGAGAACGGCAGCAACGGAGCAACCCCGGTCTCGTGACAGCTGACACACAGCTGCAGGGCCGCCGGAGGCGCGATGGTCCCGGCCGTCGCGGCGGCGTCCATGCGCGCGAGCGGCGATGTTTGGTGCGGCGCAACCACACCCTGTGCGCTGTCGTTTGACGGGGCGAGCGCGGCCCGGCTGCGTCGCTTCAGGTAACTGCAATAGCGATCGCCGTCGGAAGAAGTCGAGTAGCGGCTCAGATCCTGGATGGCGGCGTCGCGCGTGGCAACCTCTGCCAACAGCGTCTCGCGCAGGGGTTGCCCAGGCGCGGGAGGCAACGTGAAATCGTATGTGCCTTCTTCGAGCGCCAGCGTCCAGTTTTGCGTGGAAATGCCCAGCGCTGACTCGGCCACGAAGCGCAATTGCATCAGGGCATTGTCACTCGTGGTGCTGTCTGCGGCGACGGCAGCGCCGCCGGCAATCGCGGCGCGCGCCGCTTTGATTTGCGCTTGTCGAGCGTTTGCCACAGAGGTTTCCCGGGCGAAGCGCTCGAAGCCGTGCCGCTGGGCGCGCCACAGCGCGTCGGGATAGAAATCGGCGAGCCGTCCGCAGGCGTTGTCCGCGAGACCGAGCAGGGCGTATCGATAAAGCTCGAAAGCCGGCTGCCGCACCAGTTGCCGCGCGATGGACTGCGCCTGCAATCTGCTGAGGTTAGTGGCGAGCTCGGCGTTCGGTGGCTCTGCTGGTATGCCGGCGTACTGACTGAGCGCGCTCGAGCGGAAGGTCTGCGGGTCGGCGAAGCGCTTCGCGCCGAGCAGCCCACTATAGCGGGGGTGCGTCGCCTGTAGCGCGAGGAACGCCGACAGGCCGGCGCGCTCCCGCGCCGACAGCTTGGCACGGTAGCGCTCACCGTAAGCGCCCGGCCAGAGTGGGAATGTGTCCCACACCGGCCGCGGCGGCGCTCCGTGACAGCGGCCACAGCGTTCCGGGTTGACCTCGGAGACCACGACCCTGGCCACGCCCGCCGCCCGCTCCGGGAACAGCAGCTCACGCAGCCGAAACTCTTGACTCTGCTCGTCGAACTCCATCGTCTCCACGACCCGGAATCCGCGCTGCGCCGGACTGCCGTTGAAAGTCACGATGAAGCGCGCGTCCGCTCCGAAGAGGATCGCCCGCGGATTCTCCAGGCTGGCACCCTGCAGGCTGCGGCTCTCGAATACCAGGGCATAGCGATTGCGCTGCACTGGCGGCAGCGCCGCGATCAACTCCTCAACGCTGCCGATATCCTGCTGTGAGAGCAGCGACTGCAAGGACGCGAAGTTGAAGGCTGCCGCCTGCCCGGGCGGAGCGGCACAGAGGAGTCCGAGGAACAGGCAGAGGATGCGGCGCACAGTGGCAACGGCTAAGGCGCATCGGCGCGTAACTTCGCCGGCCTCACGGATAGTGTTTAGAAGATCACGCTGCGCGGATGTTACGCCCTGGTGCTTGGCAAAACGTGACCCGCATCTCGCCCCCGACGCAGTGAACATGTTATCGCTTAACCAAGTGTGACCACAAGCGATCTTGCCGTCCTTGCGCGGTGCGAGGCGTGACGTGGCGCACATGGGGATTGCTATGCTTTTTGTCGGTTATTCCTGCCAATCAGGCGCGCAATGAGGCGAGCGACGGATCGTTTGATCGCACTGCAGTTCCTGGCGGTCGCCGTGCCCATTGCATTTGTGTTGCTGGCGCAGATGGCCGCAGACGGGCGCCGCGCTACCGCTCTCGAACGGTCGCGCCCACTGCGCACCCTCGCGAACGAGGCGCGCGCCAACTATCGCACTTTCACCAACGGCGCTGCGGACGCGGTGGACACCGGGGCGCTCGGTCGGCAATCCGCCGAGGCCCTGAACACCACCGCCGCGTTGCTGAGCAAGCTGGCCGCCGCCGGCGAGGCGGCTGCACTGGGTAATACGCCCAAGTTGGTGGCGGAGCTGGCGGCGCAGGTTCGCAGCGGCGCGACGCTGGACAATCTGATGGCGCTGCGCGCGCAGATCGCGCTGGCGGACCGTGAAACCCGTGCGATCGATGAGAACTTCGAGCTGCGGGACGCGGCGGTGATCCACGATGCCGTCGAGTCGGCGCGACGCCAGAAGCAGCAGGTGAGCGTGGCACTGTTCATCAGCGCGATCCTGACGGTCATATTCGTTCTGGCCACCCGGCGCCGCCTGAAACGACAGATTGACGCCGACGCTGCGATCGAGCGGCGACGGCGCGCGGAGCTCGAGACCATCTCGATTCGCTTCGGCATGGCGACGCGTGCGGCCGGCGCCGGCGTGTACGAGCTGCACGAGAGCACCGGCACCGTGTGGTGGAGCGACACCATGAATGAGCTCTACGGACAGTCGTCGCACACATTTCGTCCGACACTGAACGGCTGGCTGGAGCTGATTCACCCCGGCGACCGCGCCGCCGCACAGGCCGCGATGACTGCGGCCATGCGTGAACGCAGGCAGTTGCACAACCAATACCGGATCGTGCGCCCGGACGGCAGCATCGGTCACGTCGAATCCGTGGCGGCCGTGGTGACCGACTCATCCGACGGCGGGGTGCGCCTGGTGGGCATCGATCTTGACGTCACGGAGCGAGTCGCGGCCAAGCGGCGCGAAGATATCCTGCAGCAACAGCTGCGTGACGCTTCGCGCCAGGCCGGCATGGCGGACGTGGCGACCAGCGTTCTGCACAACGTTGGCAACGTGCTCAACAGCGTCAATGTCTCGGCGAACCTGGTGACCGACAGCCTGAAGCGCTCGCGGGCGGCGGGGCTGGGTCGGGTCGTGTCGCTGCTGCAGGAGCACAAGAGCGATCTGGGCAGCTTCGTGGCGCACGACGAGCGCGGCAAGGTCCTGCCGGTCTACCTGGCGGAGTTGTCCCGTCATCTCAGCGCCGACAACCAGAACGCGTTGCTGGAGCTGGACTCCCTCAAGAACAACATCGACCACATCAAGGACATCGTGGCCATGCAACAGCGCTATGCAAAGCTCGGTGGCGTGGCTGAGGTCATCGACGTCAGACACCTGGTCGAGGAGAGCATGCGCATCAATGCCAACGCCTTCGAGCGTCATGACGTCAAGGTGGTGCGCGAGTTCAGGGATGTTCCGCAGATCACCGTCGACAAGCACAAGGTGCTGCAGATACTGGTCAATGTGTTGCGCAATGCCAAGGACGCCTGCGAGAGCAAGGGCGAGCAGCAGCGACGCGTCACGATAGGCGTCGAGAGATGCGCCGCCGGCGTGCGGGTCGCGATCACAGACAACGGCACCGGGATCGCCGCCGAGAACATGAGTCGCATCTTCACTCACGGGTTTACAACCAAGAAGACCGGTCACGGCTTTGGGTTACACAGCGGAGCACTCGCTGCCAGGGAGATTGGCGGCGTGTTGCATGCCGACAGTCCCGGTCCGGGCCACGGCGCAACTTTCGTTCTCGAACTTCCCCTGAAACCTCCTGAGAATACACATGGCTAGCAACCCCCTGCACCTCAGACCGCGAGTGCTCGTGGTGGATGACAACAAGGCGATCCACGAGGACTTCCTGAAGATCCTGGGCGGCTACACCGGCGGCAGCAGCGAGTTGCTGGAGGCCGAGCGCCTGCTGTTGGGCGAGGCGGCCGGGTCTGCGCCGCGGCCGACCTTCCAGATCGACACGGCCTTGCAGGGTCAGGAAGGTGTGGCGCGGGTCAAGCAGGCGCTCGAGGAGGAGCAGCCGTACGCGATGGCATTCATCGACATGCGCATGCCACCGGGCTGGGACGGCCTGGAGACCATTCTGCGCCTGTGGGAGCTCGACCCGCACGTCCAGGTTGTCATCTGCTCGGCGCATGCGGACTACGACTGGACGGAGGTGGTAGCGCGTCTCGATCATTCCGACAAGCTACTGGTAATCAAGAAACCGTTTGAGCCGATCGAGGTGCTGCAGTGTGCCAACGCGCTGACGCGCAAATGGGAAAACGAGCGGACTTTGCGGCGCCAGGTCGAGCATCTGGAACATGTCGTCGAGACCCGCACCCAGGGGCTGGAAGCTGCCAACAAGCAGTTGCGGCACCTGGCAAGTCACGACGCCCTGACAGGTCTGCCCAATCGAGTACTACTGGACGATCGCCTGGCGCAGGCGGTGGCTCACGCAGAGCGCGACGGCCACAGCTTCGCGGTCGCCATGTTCGATCTCGACCGCTTCAAGATCGTCAACGATTCGTTCGGACACCGGGCGGGTGACGAGCTCATCAAGGAAGTGGCGCACCGCATTGCGGGTATCGCCCGCGGCACCGACACCGTAGGCCGGTTGGGAGGCGATGAGTTCCTGTTCATAATGGATCGGCTTGTGAAGGGCGAGGATGCGGAACACATCGCGCGCCGGGCCGTTGAGGCGTTGCAGGTGCCGATCCGGATCGCTGGTGTTGATATCCACACCTCCTCGAGCATCGGCATCGCGGTGTATCCCGCGGATGGCAAGAACGTTGAAACGCTGATTGCCAACGCGGACGCGGCCATGTACTGCGCCAAGCAGCGGGGCCGGAACAACATTCAATGCTACGCGTCGGGAATGAATTCCGTTACGCAGGACAAGGTCAAGCTGGAGAGCGACCTGCACGAGGCGCTGGCGCTGCGGCAATTTGAGCTCTACTACCAGCCAAAAGTCGACACGGCAACCGGTGCGATTCACGGCGCCGAGGCGCTGATTCGCTGGCGGCATCCGCAGCGTGGCCTGGTGGCTCCGGGGGAGTTCATTCCGCTGGCGGAAGCGTGCGGGTTGATCGATTCCATCGGTGAATGGGTGGTGCGCGAGGGGTGCCGGCAGGCGCGCGCCTGGCAACTTGAGGGTCTGCCGCATCTGCGCATTGCGGTCAATCTGTCGGCGTTTCAATTCCGCCACGGCAACCTGCTGCAGGTGATTCGTGAGGCGCTGCAGGCCGCAGACCTCGAGCCACGCTTTCTCGAGGTGGAGATTACCGAGAGCGCGTTGATGAGCGATCCGGAAGAATCCGTGACCATCCTGGAGCAGCTCAGCCGCATGGGGGTGGTCGTGTCGGTCGACGACTTCGGCACCGGCTACTCGAGTATGAGTTACCTGCGCCGCTTTCCGATTGACAAACTGAAGATCGATCGCGGCTTTATCGCCGAGTTGATATCGCGCGCCGACGATGCCTCGATCGTGAGGGCGATCGTTTCCCTGGCGCACAGCCTGCATCTGAAGGTGGTTGCTGAAGGCGTCGAAACGGAAGAACAGCTCAGCCTGCTCAAGAGTCTCGGCTGTGACCAGTACCAGGGGTTCTGTTTCAGTCCGGCGGTGCCGGCGCCGCAGTTCGCCACGCTGCTGCGCGAATCGCAGCTCAAGGCCGCCGCGATCGTCGATCCCGCAACCGACGCCGACCGGACCCACAGCAAGCTCGCGGTTTATCGACCCCGTTAGGGCAGGGACGCATCCCGCACCCCGCACCCGTCGCACCGGGCTAACGTTCCGGCGCGGGTGCCCGGTTAAACCCGGCGGCTGGCGGTAGCATCCAAGCTTGTAGGGGTAGGTCCCCTGCTAGCGCGTGGGCTTGAGCCATGGACAGCCTGCACTGGTCGAGCCGCAGCCCGATCGGCGTGATCGTCATCGCGGTGTTCCTGGGTCTGCTCGGGCTCCTGAGCCTGAGCCGCCTGCCGTTGCAGCTGTTCCCGGACATCAACCGACCGGAACTGTCCATCCAGACCGGTTGGCGCACGGCATCTCCGGAGGAAGTCGAGTCCGAGCTGCTCGAGCCTCTCGAGAACGTCATGCAGGGGATGCCCGGCGTCGAGGAAATCGAGGGCAACGCCTTTGCCGGCGGAGCGCAGGTGAACCTGCGCTTCACGCTCGGAACGGACATGAAAAACGCGCTCGTGGAAGTGATCGGGCGCCTCAATCGGCTGCCGCCGCTGCCGCGGGATGCCGATCGCCCCAGCGTATCGCTCGGGGGTAACGGTAATACGAACGAGACCCTGTCCTGGTTCTTCGTGCAACTGCTGCCGGGGACCCCGGGTCCGATCCAGACGCAGCGACGCTTCATCGAGGATACGGTGCGTGCGCGGCTCGAGTCGATACCGGGCGTCGCGGCCGTCCAAGTCAACGCCGGTCCTCCCGACGACGTGCGTATCACGCTCGACCTGGCGCGCGCCGCTGCCCTCGGAATCACTGTCCCCGATGTGGCCAACCGCGCGGCCAGCGCCACCAACGTGTCCGGTGGCCGGCTCGACGTCGGTCGGCGCCAATACACGCTGCGTTTCACCGGGCGCTTCTCGCCCGAGCAGCTCGGCGGGCTGGTGCTGGCATGGCGCGACGGCCGGCCCGTGCGCCTGGCGGACATTGCCACGATTGATGTCGCTCCGCCCGCACGGCAATTCTTTGGGTACCAGAACGGCAACCCGGCGATCGGCATTCAGGTGTTCCGGGCCAACGGCGCCAATGTGCTGGCGACACTCGAGGCGGTCAAAGCCGCGGTCGCGGAGCTGCGCGAGGGAGCACTCAGGGCCCACGGGCTCGGTATCGAGCAGTCCTTCGACGCCTCGCTGTTCATTCGCCGGGCGGTGAGGCTCCTGACCGAGAACCTGGTCATCGGAGCCTTGCTGGCGCTGATCGTGGTCTGGTGGTTCATGCGCGAGTGGCGCGTCACGCTGCTGATCGCGGCCACCATCCCGGTGTGTCTGTGCGCCACCTTCATTGCGCTCGATCTGTTCGGCCGCAGTCTGAACGTCATCTCCCTCGCCGGGCTCGCGTTCGCGGTGGGCATGGTAGTCGAGGGCGCCATCGTGGTCTCGGGGAACGTGGTGCGCCTGCGCGAGGGCGGCATGCCCCTGGACGAGGCGACCAGCAAGGGTGCTCGGCAGGTCGCCGGTGCGCTGCTTGCCTCCACGGCCACAACGGTCGCCGTGTTCGTGCCGGTGCTGTTTCTCAAGGACGTCGAGGGTCAGCTGTTCGGTGATCTGGCGCTCACCATCTCGATCGCGGTCGCGATCTCGGTCGTGGCCGCGTTGACGCTGCTGCCAGTGGCGCTGAGCTTCGCGCTGAACCGCCCGCTGCGTTCCAGCGGCTACGGTCAGGGCTGGCCAGGGCTCACCGAGTGGGTGCTGCGGGTGACCGACACGCGGCCGAAGCAGCTGTCGTGGATCGCCGGGTTGCTGCTCTTCCCGGTGCTGCTCACGTGGTGGATGCTGCCGCCGCTCGATTACCTGCCCCCGGTCAAGCGCGCGGCCATTGACGCCTTCTTCGATTTTCCACCGGGCATGAGCCCCGAGGCGGTCAATCGCGAGTTGGTCCCGACGATCCTCGCACGCATGCGCCCCTACATGGAGGGTCGACAGCAGCCGCGGCTCAAGAACTGGTACATCCTCACCTGGCCCGGGGGCGGCACCATCGGCGCCCGGGTTGTCGACGAGAGCCGCATCGGGGAGCTGGAGCGGCTGGTGCGCGACAAGATCGTCGTGGGTTTGCCGGACACGCGGGTCTTCACGGTCGAGGGAGATCTGTTCGGCGGCATCGGCGGCTCGGCACGCTCGGTGGGAATTCACCTGCAGAGCGAGGACACCGCGGCGCTCAACCGGGTGGCTCTGGAGGGCCGGACGCTGCTCGAAAAGGTATTCCCCGGCGCCGCCGTGCAGAGCTTCCCGAACCCCGAGGACGTCGCCCTCGAGTTGCGCGCCGTGCCGGACGATCGCCGGATCGCCGAAGTAGGCTGGGACCGGGCCACACTGGGTACGGTCGTGCGCGCCGTCGGCGAAGGAGCGTGGCTGGGCGAATACTTCGATGGCAAGTCACGCCTGCCCATCGTCCTGCGCTCGAGCGAAGGCACGACGCCCGAGGACCTGTCGAACGCGCCGCTGATGACCCCCGCCGGGCTGGTCGTGCGGCTGGGGGATCTGGTGCAGTTGTCCACCGAGCTCGGGCCGCCGGCGATACGCCGTCTCAATCACCGGCGCACGGTGACGCTCACCGTGGATCCCCCCGGGTCCCTGTCGCTGGAGAAGGTGCTGAGCACCATCGACACGCAAATCCTGCCGAAGCTGCGCGCCGACATGCCGCCCGATGGCTCGATGCGCCTCGCCGGCAGCGCTGACAGCCTGAGTCAGACACTCGCCGCGATGAGTCGGGTGTTCGCACTGGCGCTCATCATACTTTTGCTGCTGATGACCGTGCTGTTCCGGTCCGTGCGCGACAGCGTCATCGTGCTGCTGACGGTGCCGCTGGCACTCGTCGGGGGTGTGGTCGGACTGCGCTTGCTGGATCTGGTGAAATTCCAGGCGCTCGATCTGCTCTCCATGATCGGTTTCGTAATGATGATCGGCGTCATCATCAACCACGCAATACTGCTGGTGGCCGCGGTGCGCAGCATGGAGGCGGAAGGCGCGACGCTCGAGCAGGGGATTCGTGGCGGACTGCAACAGCGTCTGCGGGCGATTCTCGCGAGCACGCTCACGGGTGCATTGGGAGCGTTGCCGATGGCGGTCAATCCGGGGCCGGGCAGCGTCATCTATCGGGGCCTGGCCGCCGTCAACATCGGCGGCGTGGTCATCAGTCTGGTGTTCAGTCTGGTGCTGATACCGGCGCTGATGCGGCTGCTGCGCGCCCGGGGTCGCGCGGAAACCGCTACAGTGCCGGCCGCCGCATCTTTGGTGCCACCATGAGTAAGACCATGACCATGCGCGTAGGCACCCTGCCAGGGATTGCGCTGCTGGCCATCGCGGCCGGATCCCCGGTGATGGCCGTGAAGGCCGCGGGCGCCCCGCCGGGATCCCCGGAACGCGTGGTGGTCGAGGTCGGGACGGTCAGCGTGCGTCCCGTGACGGTCCGCAGCTGGATACCAGGCTCGATCGTGAGCCGCGCCGACGCGCGCATTGCGAGCGTGATCGGCGGTCGGGTGATGTGGATTGCCGAAGTCGGTGCACGCGTGAGACAGGGAGATCCGATTGCCAGGCTCGATGACACGATGCCGCGGTTGCGAGCCGAGGACCTGCACGCGCAGGTCGAGCGCGCGCGTGCCCAACATGAGGTGGCCAGTTCGCAGCTGGAGCGCTTCAATCGACTCGCGGCCACCCAGGCGCTGAGCGCCAGTCAGCTCGACGACGCGCGCGCGCAACGCGACGTGTCGACCGATGACGTTGTGCGAGCGGATGCGCAACTGCGGCAGGCGCAGTACGAGATCGGTGAGTCGGTGATTCGGGCGCCGTTTCCCGGCGTCGTGACCGAGCGCTTCATCCAAAGAGGCGAGTACGTGCAGGTCGGTGCCGCGACCGTGCGCCTCGTCAACACTGCTGATACCGAGGCGCGCGCGACCGCGGCGCTTGGTCTGGCCGCCAATGTCCACCCCGGACAGACAGTCACGGTGCGCGAGCACGGGGTCGAGAAGACCGGGACGGTGAGAACGGTCGTTCCGGTCGGCGATGATCGCTCGCGCCAGTTCGAGGTGCGCGTCACGTTTGCGAATCCCCAATGGCTCGTGGGTACTCCGGTCGAAGTGAGCCTGCCCTCGACCGCCGAGCGTACCGCCGTCACGGTGCCGCGCGACGCGCTGGTGATTCGGCAGGATCATTCGTATGTGCTGCGTGTCACGCGCTCCGATACCGTGGAGGAGCTCGACGTGATACCGGGCGTCGGCTTTGAGGACGCGGTGGAAGTCCGCGGAGCACTCGCACCCGGTGACCGGCTGGTGGTGCGCGGCGCCGAACGCCTGGCGGCGGGACAGGCCGTGCGCGTCATCGATCCCGCACGCCACAGGACTCAGGCTCATCCCGGCTAAGGTGGGGGTACATGCTGCGAAGCTTATTGATCGCCTTGGCCGCGATCGCAAGCAGCTATGCTGCTGCGCTCGACGCCGGGACAAATCCGGCACTGGATGACATCACTGCCGCGGTCGGCGGTGGGGCGTACAAACAGATCACCAGTGTGGTCATCGCACGCGGCGAACGCGTGCTCTACGAACACTACTTCGACACATCCGGCGCTGCAGCATTGCGCAATACGCGTTCCGCGACCAAGACGGTGACGGGAATCCTGGTCGGCGCGGCCGTCGATCGCGGGTTACTTCGTGCCGAGTCGCCGGTGCTGGCCTTCTTCACGGACCGCCTGCCCGTGGCCAACCCGGATCCGCGCAAAGAGCGCATTACGGTAGAAGATTTTCTGACGATGAGTTCCCTGCTGGAGTGCGACGACGAGAACGAGTTCTCTCGAGGCAACGAAGAGCGAATGTACCTGGTCGAGGATTGGGTGAAGTTTACGCTCGACCTGCCAATCAAAGGCTTTCCCGACTGGCAGCTAAAACCGGAGCAGTCGCCATACGGACGGGCGTGGAGTTACTGCACTGCCGGTGCCACGACGCTCGGATCGCTACTGGAAAGAGCGACCAGACAGTTACGGGATGTATGGGACCGGCGGCAACAAGGTGTATGTCTTGCCAGATCAGAGGATCGTCGTGGTCGTCACGACGACCAACTTCAAGGTCCCGGGTGCCGGCGCCCTGACGGATAAGCTGTTTACCTCGCTGATTGTTCCAGCCGTGCTCGTGCCTTGAGCCGTCGGGTTCTTGGCAGGAATCGAGCGATAGTTGGCATTGCGGCCAGTGGCCGGGCCCCGCAGGATTCGTGTCAGGACGTGCACTTCACGCCATAGGAGCGGACGATGAACAGACGGGAGCTGTTACAGAACTCTGCTGCCATAAGTGTCACCGCCGCGATTCCGCTTGCGGCGGTAAGCCTGGTGGCGATGAGTGCGAACTCTGCGCGAACACCCGGCGTGCCCGGCGCTGCCGCCGCAGTCGAGCCAAGTCCGCTGCGGCCACCGGCCGAGGGGAGCATTCCTGTGGCGTTCCTGATTTCCAGGGGCGCGGTGGTCATCGACTTCTGTGGACCGTGGGAGGTGTTCGAGAACGTCAGCATCCCAGGCCGCAAGGATGCCGCCTTCCGCCTGTACACCGTGGCCGAGACGACGAGCCCGGTCACTGCGAGTGGGGGCATGAAAATCGTGCCCAATTTCAGCTTCCAGACGGCTCCGGCGCCCAGGATCATCGTCATTCCCGCCCAGGATGAGCCGAGTGAAGCGACGCTCAAGTGGATTCGCGCAGCGACGCAAAGCACGGACGTCACGATGTCGGTTTGCACCGGGGCGTTCGTGCTGGCGAAGACCGGCCTGTTGAGCGGCAAACCCGCCACGACCCATCACAACGCGTACGCGGATCTGGCGATGCAGTTTCCGGATATCCAGGTCAAACGTGGAGCGCGCTTCGTCGAGGCGGGCAACCTGGCGAGCGCGGGGGGCCTGTCCAGCGGCATCGATCTGGCGCTGCGCGTGGTGGGGCGCTATTTCGGTCGCGAAGTCGCCGCGCAAACCGCCTACTACATGGAATATCAGGGCGAAGGCTGGACGGACCCCAATTCGAACCAGGCTTACCGTCAGCGTCTCGTATCTACCGCAATGCATCCGCTGTGTCCGGTGTGCGAGATGGATGTTGACCCCAAGACTGCCCCGAAATCGCTATATCGGGGCCAGACCTATTACTTCTGCATGACGGGTCATAAAGTCGTATTCGACGCAACTCCGGAGAAATTCGTGGAGACTCGGTAGCGCCGCTGCCCGGCAGCGCAGCCCTGCGCGTGCGGTTCGGATTCCAGGTCGCTAGGCCGGCTCGAGCTGGTCACCCAAGCCGGCATTGCCGGTGCGTTTCGCCTGTTCGGCATGGTGGTCTGCCGCGAGCAGCATATAAAACGCCGGCACCACGAACAGCGTGAACAAGGTGCCGATCGAAAGGCCGGCCGCGATCACAAGCCCCATCGAGAACCGTCCCGCAGCGCCTGCGCCCGAGGCGATCACGAGCGGAATCACGCCGAGCACCATCGCCGCGGTCGTCATCAGGATCGGACGCAGGCGCACGCTGGCGCCATGCTCGATGGCGTCGCGCTTGCTCATACCGGTGCGCTGCGATTCATTCGCGAACTGCACCATGAGGATGCCGTGTTTAGAGATCAGGCCCATGAGCGTGACCAGGCCGACCTGAGTGTAGATGTTAAGGCTCGAGATCAGGTTGACAAAGATCAATGCGCCGAACAACGCCATCGGTACCGACACCAGGATCACGATCGGATCGCGCAGACTGTTGAACTGCGCCGCGAGTGCGAGAAACACGACGATCACCGCGAACAGCAGGGTCGTGGCGAAGCCGCCGGACTCCTGCACGAACTGGCGTGACTGGCCGGAATAGTCGATCTGATAGCCGGACGGCGCGGCTTCGGCCAGCGCATCGCGCAGGAATTTCAGGGCCTCGCCCTGCGACAGGCCGCTCGCGCCCGTGATCGTCGCAGAGTTCAGCTGCTGGAAGCGGTTGATCGACTGCGGTACGGTCTCGCGCTTGAGGCTCGCGAGCGTTGATGCCGGCAGCACCGCACCGCCGGGCGCGCGCACGTAATAGTCGAGCACCTGATTGGGATTCAGGCGGTCGGCCTGCAGCACCTGCGGAATCACCTTGTAGGAGCGCCCGGCGATCGAGAAATAGTTGACGTAGCCGCCGCCGAGCGCGTCGCCGAGCGCGCTGCCGACATCCTGTTGGGTGAGCCCCAGGGTCGAGATCAGATCGCGGTTGACGACCACGGTCGACTGCGGCTTGTCAATCTTCAGATCCGCGTCGATGAACCAGAACTTGCCGCTGCCCTGCGCCTTCTTCAGCACCGCCTGCACGACCTCGTTGAGGTTCTGGAACGGTTCGGTCGTGTTGACAACAACCTGAATCGGCGCGCCCTGCGCTCCCGGGAGCGCCGGCAGCGAGAACACGAAAATCTGACCGCCGGCGACTGCGCTCCACATTCCCTGCAACACCTGCTGCAAGTGGGCGGCCGACCTGTTGCGCTGGTCCCAGGGCTTGAACAGCATGCCACCGAAGCCGCTGCCCGGGGTCACGATCTGGAACAACATCTCGTATTCGGGCAGCTTCGTGCCGATCGCGAACAT
>JBGPKC010000067.1:0-15132 GCA_041485725.1 Steroidobacteraceae bacterium | reverse complement strand
CTCCGCGACGAGGCCCAATTACTTGCGAACAGCCCATGCGATGATCGAAATCACCGCGCTGATGAGCAACATCGTCGTGATCGGAAAGAAAAATTTGAATCCTGGCCGGTCGATGACGATATCGCCTGGCAGGCGAAACAGCTGCAGGCGTTTGATCCAGGACCAGGCAAGGCCCAGCAAGATGAGGCTCGCACCCACAGTGATGAGCAGGCGGTTCATGGATAAAGCTGAGGCTCTGCCGAGCCTCTCTAACCGTTGCCTCTTGAGCGTATTGAGGAGGTCAGCTCGCCGTTACCGGGCCGGCCTCGTGCGGCGAGTGCGGATGGATTTCGAGTGCGACCGCCAGTCCGAGTCGGCCGAGCAGGCCCAGCGTCTCAGGCGTCAGGTCCAGTCGGAAATTCTCGCGGACAAACAGACTGACATGAAGCTCTGCTACGCCTCCACCGCTACTGAGCTCCTGCAGGAATGCGTGTGATCGGCGCAGCTGAGCGAGCGTTTGCAGCAGCACGCTCTCGACCGAAAGCCGGCCGGAAGACAGTTCCGGCTCATGCATCAGTCTCCCCATCCAGTAACTCTCCCGATAGGCGCCCTCGCGTGTCTCACCCGCAGCGCAGCGGCGCGGATCGCCGGCTTTCCAGGTGTGTTGCGGTTCGATGCCGAGCGTCTCCGTGATCGTGCGCGGGTCGACGCTGGGATGGCGGATCCGAAGCGAAATGGTGAATTCGTATTCGCTCATGGAATTGCCCGTTGAATTGAGGAGCGCGCCGCCGGGGCTCGCCGCTGCCTGCTCAGGTCGACCGGGACTTGGATGCCGACCAAAACACCGCTCCCGGCCATAGTGCACGGCCGGGAGCGGTGTCGATGGAACATGCGTTCTTAGTAGCGGCGCGGCCCGCCGCGGTTGCCGCCGCCCGGCCGCTCGCGATCCTGCGCTTCGTTGACTTTGAGGGGGCGGCCGTCGAAGTCGGTGCCGTTCAGCGCCTGCATGGCGCGGGATGCGTCGGCATTCGACATCTCCACGAAGCCGAAGCCGCGCGGGCGACCCGTGTCGCGATCGGTGATCAGAGAGACCTTCTCGACGGTTCCGTGCTTGGAAAACAGGGCGCGGACGGCCTCATCGGTTGCGGTGAAAGGGAGATTTCCGACATATAGTTTGGTCATTTGCAGAGTACTCACGAGAGAATAGAAAAACACCGGCAGATAGGTCCTGCCTCCTGGTTCGTCAAGCTTTGCGAGGGTGAGAGATTGGCCGGATGGAGCGTCGGTTGCGCACGGAGGCCAAGGCAGACAAGCCGAAAGTTACGAGCCGGCAGGCAGATTACAGGTTTTTCTGCAACGCCGCCACCTTGCCTGTTCTGAATGCGCGTCATGCGCTGCCGTGGCCCGCGCGCGTCTTTAGCGCCGCACCGGCGGGCGTAGCCGGCGGCGCTCCTGCTCAAAATATGCGCAGGCGAGAGGGCATAAAACGCGCGCTGGCCTGCGTGCGTGAGCATTGCGCTCACCGGGGGGAAGGTGCAGGGTGAGGCATGCGCCCGACGGTCTGCCGCCCGGCGCGAGCGAGGAGAACCCCATGGACCATGCTGCAGCGACGCTCGCCATCCGCAGGCGACTGAGGCAGCGAACTCTGCCGCACGGTGAGTTGTGGCGCCGCCTGGGCGAGTACACCGGCGGAGGTTGGTGCGGTGGATGTGGCGAGCGCATTACCTCAGCGCAAGCGTCGTATACGATAGATTTTACGCCGGGCGTAACTCCGGAGACGATCCGATTTCATCGCGCCTGCTTCGAGATCTGGCAGTGTGAATGCCGGACTGCGCTGCCGTCCTAGCCAACGCGTTCAGGTGTATCGGCGTGATACGTTGCCGTGACCGTGTAGATCAGGTGCAACTGACAAGGTCGCTTTGAGGCGTAATCCCGCACACGCAGGCCGGAGCACTCCAGTACCCCTGCTGCCTGATGCGCCGGGTCCGCGAGGGCCGCTTTGACGGCACTGGTGAGATCGAACTGTCCGTCGCAGTCCGCATAAGGACACGGGAACTCGAAGAACGCCCGCGCCGGCGGATGCAGTACGTGCGACTGCAGTGTCGGTGTGCTCGAGGTCGTACTCTCGAACTTCAGCTCCAGACGCAGATGTTGGACGGCTGGGAAGGCGACCCGCAGCGCCAGCGCGGCTGCCCGGTCGCGACGCAACCGGTCCATGCGCTCCTGGCGGGCAGCGGCGCTGAAACGTGCGGGGTTCACGTTGCGCTCCCGGTAGTCGGATCGCGCGGCGTGGCCGACGCTTCCACCTGGCTCGTCTCGGGAGCGCTCGGGCGAGCGGACCGACGTTGCTGCTTCTCCTGCTGGCGCGCCTTGCGCGCCAGTTCCTTCTGTTTTCTTGCCTGATGGTAGTTCGGCTTGGCCACGAGGCTCTCCTGTGTCGCTGAAGTGGAAGCCCCGGGGCAGGCTCGCGGTCCGACCCACGGGACGTCATGGGCTTGCGCACGAAGGGGTCGTGGCAGCTCAGCAACACTCTACTCCAGAATTGGACAGTCGGCTCGGCGGGCACAACGCGCACTGGACCATGTGCCGGGGGCGAGGGTTATACCCGCCGTCCCGGCGGCGATCAGGCTGCACTATGGCATGATGCCCTGAACGGTCATGGGCGTGAATTCGCAAACCACCGCGTCGTCCATCATCGATCCTGCCGACTGGGTCGAATACGCGGCGCGCGAGCACCCTCACCGATTGTTCCTCAGGACCCCGGCGGGTCGACAACTCAGCTATGAGGCTCTGCGCGAACAATCCGCGCGTCTCGCATCCGCACTGATGCGGCGCGGCGTGGCCCGTGGCGATCGTGTTGCGGTTCGAGTCGAAAAGTCCCTGGAAGCGGTACTGCTTTATGTCGCCTGCCTGCGCATGGGCGCGGTGTTTGTGCCGATCAATGTCGCCAGCTCGCCCCACGAAGTTGACTACCTGCTGCGCGACTCGAGCCCGCGCATCGCCATTGTGCCTCCGGGCGAGAGAGCCGTGCTCGCACCGCTGGCCGATCGCGCCGGCATCCAGTGCGTCGAGACGCTCGGGGCGGACGGGGAGGGCTCGCTGTCGGAGCTCACACGGCTCTGCGATCCGGAGCGCAAATCGATGGGGCCTTATGACGCACGTTCGCCGGCGGCGATCGTGTACACCTCCGGAACCACGGGTCAGTCAAAAGGCGCGATCCTGACGCGTGCGAATCTTGCATCCAACGCGACGGTGCTGGCCGAGGCGTGGCGTTTCACCGGCCAGGACGTGCTGATGCACACCTTGCCGCTGTTTCACATACACGGACTGTTTGCAGCGATCAATACCGTACTTGCGTCAGCTTCGGGCATCCTGCTGCTGCCAAAATTCGAACTCCCGTCAGCATTGAAACACATGTCCGAAGTCACGGTTTTCATGGGTGTGCCGACCCACTACACGCGCCTGCTGCAGGATCGGAGGCTGAATCGCGAGGCGAGCGCGCACCTGCGGCTGTTCGTCTCGGGGTCGGCCCCCTTGCTGGTCGACACCCACCAGGAATTCCTCCGGCGCACTGGTCACGTGATTCTCGAACGCTACGGCATGACCGAGACGCTGATCAACACCTCGAACCCTTACGATGGTCCCCGGGTCGCAGGCTCGGTCGGGACTGCGCTGCCGGGCATCGCGGTTCGCGTGACCAACCGCGACAGTGGCGCCGTGGAACACCAATCGGATGTGATCGGTACACTCGAGATCGCCGGACCGAACGTCTTTGCGGGTTACTGGAGGGATCCCGAAAAAACCAGCGCCGAGTTCACCACCGACGGCTGGTTCAAAACGGGCGATCTTGCCCGCATCGATCGCAGTGGCTACGTGTACATCGCAGGTCGAGTCAAGGATCTCGTCATCAGCGGCGGCTGCAATGTCTATCCCAGGGAAGTCGAGTCGGAGTTGGACGCGCTGCCGGGCGTCGCGGAAAGTGCCGTCTTCGGCGCTCCGCATCCGGATTTTGGCGAGGGGGTTACTGCCGTCATTGTGCCCGAGGCCGGAGCGGTGCTGTCGGAAGCGCAGATCATCGAGTCCCTCAACGCGCGCCTGGCTCGCTACAAGGTTCCAAAACGCGTACTGCTGGTCGCGGAGCTGCCCAGAAATGCGATGGGCAAGGTGCAGAAGAGTGCCTTGCGTGCAACATACGCATGCCTCTATCGTGCTTCCGCGGAGGGACCATGTGCGACAACGACTCGCTCGGGGACATGATCGAATATCGGCTCAGGTCGGCCGGGGTGTCGCGGCGACAATTTGGAGCGCTGAGCCTCGGCGCCGGCGTGCTCTCGCTCCTGCCACCTGTCGCAGGTGCCGCGGCCGAGGTGCACGAATCGGAAGTCGACATCAAAACGCCCGACGGCACCGCGGATGCTTACTTCGCGCATCCTTCCACGGGCACGCATCCCGGTGTGTTGATGTGGCCGGATCTCTACGGCCTGCGTCCGGCCTTCAGGCAGATGGGGAAGAGACTGGCCGAATCAGGCTACTCGGTCCTGGTCGTCAACCCTTTCTACCGGACCAAGCGGGCGCCCACCGCTCCCGAGCACGCCGATTTCGAGGATCCTGCCACACGCGCAGCGCTCATGGCGCTGGCCGGCTCGCTGACGGCGCAGACCGCCGTGACGGACGCGAGGGCTTTTGTTGCCTGGCTGGACGGCCAAGCGTCGGTCGACCGCAAGCGCAGGATGGGGACCAGCGGTTACTGCATGGGCGGGCCGTTTACCCTGCGTACGGCGGCAGCGTTCCCTGATCGCATCGGCGCGGGTGCGTCCTTTCACGGCGGCAGTCTCGTGACTGACAAACCAGACAGCCCGCACCTGCTGGTAGCGAAGATGAAAGCACACTATCTGTTCGCCATCGCCGAGAGCGACGACCGCCGCCAGCCCGAAACGAAGGATGTGCTGCGTGCGGCATTCGCTGCAGCGAAGTTACCTGCTGAGATCGAGGTGTACGCCGGTACCATTCACGGCTGGTGCCCGACCGACTCGCACGTCTACAACCACGATCAGGCGGAAAAGGCCTGGAGCCGGATGCTGGCGCTCTTCAAGACGGCGCTGGCGTAGCCGACTGACGCCCCCGGGGGTGCTAGGCTATGTTCCGCGCCACCGCGGGTAATCCATCCATCAGCCCGATCAGCGATCTCAATTTCTCTTTGTTGGCATCGCTGAGAGCTTGTGCATGCCAGTGCAGTTCCTGCCCCAGCTCCTCACGCAGCTCGCGCGCTGCGGCATCCACAGCCGCGGCGGCGGTCATCTCTGAACTCTCATGTGCGCGCGCGCCGTGCTCGCCATGCTTCGCGCGCGAATGCGTGACATACGCCTGGTAGGAAGCCGATGCAAATTTCCCGAGGTCCGCAAGCAGGCGCCCATCCTCGGCATCGAAGTGCTGCGTAGCATCGTGCGTCACGACCCAGATCGTTCCGAGGGTTCGCGCGCCCGCAGTGAAAGGAATCAGCAGTGCCTCGAAGATCTTCGGGCGCACTTCCGCCAGGTATCTGTAGTGCAGCTGCGGGTCCGACATCAACTGCAGGGAGTTGCTGTCGACCACCATTGCGCAGGGACTGAAGTGGCGAGGCGTCGTGCCCCAGGGGTGCGACGCCATCTCGCCGCTCAACGCACGCGGGCGGAACAGCTCCTCGCCCTGGTGCTCCTCGATGATGCTCACGCCAGCGGAGCCGCCCCGGCACACTCTCATGACCGCTTTGACCAGATGCTCCAGAATGTTGGCAGGCGATCGGATCATTTGCCCGGCGAGTTCGACCAGGACCTGACTCTCCGCTTCGTACTGCGGTGCGCGGCAGGTGCGCCACGCCAATTCGGCGGTGGACGTGACCACCTCGAGCGGCACCAGAGGCCCGGTCATTGGCTCGGACATGAGCTTCGTTGACGCGGAGCTGGAACAAGTGCCCGCGATTATATCCCTGAGGGACGGCAGCGCACGCCCGGCGCAGGGGCGTCGCGAATCGCATAGCTGAGGCTAACGGCAATCCGAACTGCAGCGATTCAAAGGCTGCCGGGATCGGCCGACGGAGCGCTGCGGTGCTGCGATGCGGGGAAAAAAATTTCCACTCGCAGCACGGTTGAGCGCAGCATCGTGACACGGCACGCCGTCCGTGCACGTCACGCGCTTACATGACGCCCGAAGGCTCCGAGTCCGCTCAGCCCGACGAATCAGCCTCCGAACCCCCGGAGGTTCGCGCTCCGGATGATTTCGTCGACCGGGCTTTTTTGCCGTTCCCGGTGGTGGGAATCGGCGCGTCGGCCGGGGGAATCGAAGCCCTCAAAGCGTTCTTCGACGCACTGCCGCGTGAATGCGCCATGGCGTTCGTGGTCGTTCAGCATCTGCCACCCGAGCGTGACAGCCTGATGGCGGAGATCCTCGCGCGTCACACGCACTTGCCGGTGCTGCAGGTGATGGCGGGACTGGCGCTGCAAGCCGGGCACGTCTACGTCACCCGCCCCGGCTTCACGGTCACTCTCGAGCGCGGCGTCTTTCAGCTCGGCGAGCCCGTCGAGAAGCGCGGCCATCGCCGTCCGGTCGATGACTTCTTTCGCTCCCTGGCGGACATGCAGCAGGAGAAGGCGATCGCCGTCGTGCTCTCGGGAATGGGCACGAACGGCACCGCGGGCGCCCGGGCGATCAAGGCCGCTGGCGGCGTGTGCTTCGCGCAATCGCCCGAGAGCGCCGAATTTCCCGCGATGCCCACGAGTCTGATCCACGCCGGCTACGCGGATCAGGTGCTGGCGCCCGGCGAGATCGGGCCGGCCATCGTTCAATACGTGAAGTATTCGAGCCTCGACGCCGGCGGCTCGGCCGCGGCGCGCGCGCAGGAGATCCTGCAGCGCGAGCGCCAGCATCTGAGCGAGATTCTCGCGATCCTGCGAACGCACGCGGGTCACGATTTCAGCGGCTACAAGAAACCTACCGTGCTGCGCCGTCTGCAGCGGCGCATGGGACTCGCGTCGCTGTTTACGCTGGCTGACTACGCGGCGCGCCTGCGTGACAGCGAGGAAGAGGTACGCGGGCTGGCCAACGACATGATGATCAACGTCACCGGTTTCTTTCGCGATTTGCAGTCGTGGGAGGCGCTGCGCGAACTGGTGGTACGGCCGCTCGTGACCGGGTGGCAAAGCAATATACCGATTCGCGCCTGGGTGTCGGCGTGTTCGAGCGGCGAAGAGGCCTACTCCCTCGCCATGCTGCTCGCCGAGGAAATCCATAGCTGCGGCAAGAGCATCGAGGTGAAGATCTTTGCCACCGATGCGTCGGTCAAGTCGCTGGAATTGGCGCGCGCCGGCGTGTATCCGGGAGGCATCGAGGGGGATCTGTCGCTCGAGCGCCTCGAGCGGTTCTTTGAGAAGGACGAGCACGTATACCGGATCCGCAAGCCGATCCGCGACATGGTGGTGTTCGCTCCGCAGAACGTGTTGCGTGACCCGCCGTTCTCACACGTCGACATCTGCACCTGCCGCAATCTGCTCATTTATCTCGAGCCCGACGTCCAGGAGCGCGTGCTGGCGCTGCTGCATTTCGCGCTCAAGCATGGTGGCACGCTGTTTCTCGGCACTGCGGAAACTCCGGGCTCGCTGAAGGGCGTGTTTGAGACGGTTGACCCCAAGCACCGCATTTACCGCCGCATCGGGCCGCACAGCCATCGTCATCCGGAGCTTCCCGCATTCGCTGCGCGCATGATCGCCGCGGCGCCTCGGCTCGCATCGTACGGCCCGCGTCAGGCAACGACGTTTGCCGTGCAACAGGCGCTTTTTGAGCAGTTCGGGCCGCCCACGGTCGTCGTGGATGCGGAAGATCGTATCGTCTATTTCCATGGTGACACGACGCCATTTCTGATTCAGCCGCTTGGCGAACCGACGCGCGCTCTGTTCGAGGTGCTGCACCTCGGCGTCCGGCCCGCGATACGGGAGGCTTTGCGTCAGGCGCGTGCCGGCGGACGCATCGTGATCGACGCTGCCGAAATGCAAAACGGTGCGCCGCGGGCTCGCATTACGGTCGCACCGCTGGTTGCGGCGGGTGGCCCGGGATACATCAGAGTGAGCTTCGAGCCTGAGCGGTCGCGCGTACCATCCAGTGCGCCGGACTCGGCCGCGCCGACCGGGCCATCTGCGGGCGCAACGAAAGATTCCGCCAACGACGCGCCGCTGCAGGACGAACTGCGCATCGCGCGCCGCGAGCTGCAAAGCACCGTCGAGGCGTTCGAGTCCAGCAACGAGGAGCTGAAGGCTTCCAACGAAGAAGTCATCTCGATCAACGAGGAGCTGCAAAGCGCCAACGAGGAGCTGGAGACCAGCAAGGAAGAGCTCCAGTCGATGAACGAGGAGCTGATCACCGTCAATGGACAGCTGCAGTCGAAGATCGCAGAACTCGAGGCCGCCAATAATGACCTGTCGAACCTGTGGGGCAGCACCAGTATCGGGGTCGTGTTCCTGGATATCCAGCTCCAGGTGCGGCGCTTCACTCCGGCGATGAGCGAACTGATCGCGCTGCGCCCGTCTGACATCGGGCGACCGATCGATCACTTCCAGCCCAAATTCAGCGACGGCGATTTCACCGAGGAAGCGCGCCTGGTGCTCGCGACCCTGATCCCCTCGGAGGCCGAAACACGCACCCATAGCGGCGCCTGGTACCTGCGGCGTACGGTCCCGTATCGCACCACCGACAATCGCATCGAGGGCGTTGTCATCACCTTCGTCGACATCACGGCGCGCAAGCGCGCGGAGCAGGCGGTCGACGCGGCCCAGGCGCGCCTGCAGGCGGCCATCGACCAGATGCCGGCCGCCATGCTGATGGTGGATGCCCCTTCCGGTACGGTCACTTACGGCAATCGACGCGCGGCAAAGCTGTTCGGTCAGCCCTTCCCGCTGCCGATGCTCGGGGCGCCGTGGAGCTCGGCTTCGGTCGCCTTGAAAGGTCTGCATGCGAACGGCGAGGTCTATGGGCCGGAGGACTGGCCCCTGGCCCGCACGCTCGCAGCGGGCGCGGCGGTCAGCGACGAGGAACTCGATTTTCTGCGCGCGGACGGCACGCGCGGTTCGCTTTCGGTCAGCTCGGCGCCGATTCGGAGCCGCTCGGGCGAAATGGTCGCAGCGGTCGCGACTTTCTGGGACATCAGCGAGCGCAAACGCATGGAGGCGACCCTGCGCGAAAACGAGCAGCGCTCCAGACTGCTGCTGGAGAGCACGGCCGACTACGCGATTTTCATGATCGACGCCCGAGGCCAAATCACGACCTGGAACAGCGGGGCGGAGCGCCTGCTCGGTTGGAGCGAGAGCGAAGCAATCGGCCGCCCCGCAGCGATGCTGTACACGCCCGAAGATCGCCTGCTGGGATTGCCCGAGCGGCAGTTGCGGATGGCGCTCGACAACGAGAAGGCGAGTGACGAGCGTTCCTACATGAGAAAGGATGCCAGCCGGTTCTGGGCAAGCGCCACACTGACGGCGATTCGCGACTCAACCGGCGCCGTTCCGGGATTTGCGTGTGTCATGCGTGATCACACCGAACTCACACAGGCGCGGGAGTATCTTCACGAGGCACTGCGGACGTCCGAGGAACTGCGCCTGAGCGCAGAGAGCGCCAACCACGCCAAGGACGATTTCATCTCGACGGTCAGCCACGAGCTGCGTACCCCGCTCAACACCATCCGCCTCTGGTCGGGGCTGTTCCTGGGCGGAAAGGTGACCGCCAAGAACATCGATTCGGGTTTTCAGGCCATCGATCGCGCGGCCAGGGCCCAGCAGGCGCTCATCGATGATCTGCTGGACGCCTCAAGGATGGCCTCAGGAAAGCTGCGTCTGGCGCTGCGCGACACCCGTCTTGTGGACGTCGTACAGGGCGCGCTTGACGCCGTGCTGCCCAATGCGACCTCCCGCAGCATCAAGCTGGAATCGCGACTCAGTGACGAGGTGGGAGTGGTGCGCGCCGATCCGGATCGGATTCAACAAGTGATCCTGAATCTGTTGAGCAATGCAGTGAAGTTCACGCCCTCGGGCGGCGCCATCGAGGTCGAGTTGTCCCGGGATGGCGGCGCGGTGCAGATCATGGTTCGCGACAACGGCATCGGTATTCGCCCCGACTTTTTGCCGCTGGTGTTCGATCGGTTCAAGCAGGCTGAAGCGGTGACCAGCCGGCAGCATGCGGGGCTGGGCTTGGGACTGGCCATCGCCCGGGAGCTGGTGGAGCTGCATGGCGGCGCTATCGTCGCGCACAGTGACGGGGAGGGACACGGCTCGACCTTTACCGTGCGATTGCCGCTTGCGAGACGACAGGAGCTGGCTGTTGCGAACGGCGACACGGGTGCGAGCAGCGACGCGAAGCTCGCGGGGAAGCAGGTGCTGATCGTCGAGGATGAATCGGCAGCGGCGGAGGCGATGTGGCAGTTCCTCGAGGCGGCCGGAGCACGCGTGCGCGTCGCGACCTCGGCGGCCTCGGCAAGAGAGGCACTGGCGCTTCAGTGCCCGGATGTGATGGTCTGCGATATCGGACTTCCCGGCGAAGATGGCTACCAGCTATTGACCAGCATTCGCAGGCGTGAGGGCGAATGGCACACAGCGCGCGTCGGCGCGGTGGCAGTCACGGCGTTCGCCCGGGACGATGATCGCCGGCGCGCGCTCGAGGCGGGCTTCGATGAGCACGTACCCAAGCCGGTTGATCCCGGGCAGCTCATCGACGTGCTTGCCCGGGTGGTGGGCACGCCGCGATGACCAGCGCCGGAGCGTTACGCAACTGACCACTCCTTACGGGCGCTTGCTCAAGACCTCTGCGATCGGGACGGCGGCGGCCGGCACGGCCTGCCGGTAGTCCTTGCCCAGCAGCGCCGCCACGGTTGCCGCAATCTGGGCCTGGCTGACCTGCGCGGTGTGAGTGCGCTCGCCGAGCGCTCGAGTGTCCGGGCCCAGCACCGCGATCCATATGTTCTCTGAGCCTGGCTGCTCGACACCGTGCTCTTTCCAATCGATCGGTCCGCTGCCTCGGCCATGATCCGTCGTGATGATGAACGTAGTCTGATCCCGATACGCCGGCAGGCCCTGCAGGGTATTCCAGAGCTCCTCGACGAAGTGATCGAAGAGGTGCGCGCTGTGGAGCACCAGGTCGTAGCGGCCGGCGTGCGCCCAGTTGTCGGTCTCGCCGTAGCCGACGAACACTACGCGCGGTTGGTGTTCGCGAAACGAGTCGAGCAACGGGATCTGCAGGAACGCGTTGTAGACATCCCCGTCGTCCAGCCTGGTCGTGAACCGGTAGAGTTGGTTCAGCAGCTCCTGCCGGGGGGTGAGCTTACCGCGATACGGCAGGTCCCATCCGACCTGCAGCGGAAGATTGCTGCGTCGAACGTTGAAGATATCCTTGAACGTCTCCCAGGTTGCGTACACGCTGACGAGCCCGTGCAGATCCGGCAGACCGTTCAACCATTCGAACACCGTAGGGTTGGGATTCGGGCCGAACTCATTCGAGTTGATGCGCGGATCGGGGTGCCCGGTCAGCATTTCATTGTATCCGGGGTACGAGAAGGCCAACCCGTTGGTGACACGGGCGACGCTGCCTTTGGTCTGGTTGCCGAAGATCTGGCCGCGCGCTGCGACCGTCGTCCACAAGAACGGAAACAGGGCCTTGCGGCGTTCGTCCGCGTTTGCGCGCCAGAATTCGCGGCGCAGGTCCTGCTCCTTGTCCCAGATGCCGCCGTTTTTCGCGTTCATCAAGGTGGGGTCGGCGCCGGTGAAAACCTCCTGCCAGCGAAGACCATCGCTGACGATGAGTACGACGTTGTGCGTCTTCGGCGGGGTCGTCGTCTGAGCGCGCGCGGCAGGCTGCAACACGGTCAGTGCCAGAAGTAGAGCACAGCCGCCGGCCCGAGAGGCAATCCGAGGCAACATCATTCAGCTCCTGGGCCAGTGGCGCATCATGGGCCGGGATCCTTATAATACAAGCGTTCAATAAGAGCGACGCACCGGGGGCGAGAGCGTCCCGTCCATGGCATACGGCCGCTACCGTCGCTTCCTGATCCGGGGCATGCTGCTGCTGGCTGGCGTCAGCGCACCCGCATCGGATGCACGCCCCATGGCGGCACTGCAGGTGGGAGGATTGACTCTGCACCGCTGCGACACGCGGGCGCCCTGGTGCGGGAGCCTGTACCGCCGTCTTGATCCCGGCGGCGCAGTCCCCGGGACCCTATCGATCTACTTCGAGTATTACCCGCATACTGCCAGCGGTCCTGCCGCCGGCACCCTGGTGGCGACCGAGGGCGGCCCCGGCTATCCCGCCACGGGGTCACGCAGCGAGTACCTGGCGCTGTTCGGGCCCCTGCGGCCGAACCACGATGTGTTGATCATGGACAATCGGGGAACGGGACGCTCGGCCGCTGTCGACTGCGAGCCGTTGCAGACCGCAGCGGTGCTCACCGAGGCCAATATCGGGTCCTGCGGGCGCTCGCTCGGGCGAGCGGCGCCGCTCTACAGCACCGCGCTGGCAACCGATGACCTGGCTGCGATCCTGGAGGCGCTGGCGATCGGGCGCATCAACCTGTACGGCGACTCATACGGCACCTATTTCGCGCAGGTCTTTGCGCTGCGGCACCCGGACCGGCTGCGCTCCCTGGTGCTCGATGGAGCCTATCCTCTGGACGGTCCCGACTACCCCTGGTACCCGCATTACGCACCCGCGATGCGCGACAAGTTCAACCGGGCTTGCGAGCGCGCACCCGCTTGCCAGGCAATCGCGGGAAGCTCGCTCGAGCACATCGCCCGGACGCTCGAGCTGCTGCGCGCCGCGCCGTTCAGCGCAGAGGTGCGTTATGGCGACGGGCGATCCATGCGGTTCACCGCCGATGCCAGCCAGTTGGCGATCGTCATGTTCGGAGGCTCGCCGGCCCATGCGACGGTGCGCGAGCTGGATGCGGCGGCGCGCGCTTTCAGCGACGGGGACCGATTACCGCTGCTCAGACTGATGGCGGAAACCCTGGCCGGCGTGGACTCACGCGATCCGACGCACTCGCCGCGCCAGTTCAGCGCGGGGCTGGCGGCCGCCGTGTTCTGCCAGGACCCGCCGCAGATCTTCGACATGAGCCTCGCGCCTGCCCAGCGCCTGATCGCACGCGATGCGCAGATCACCAGGCGCAAGTCCGAGGTGCCCGACACCTACGCGCCGTTCACGATCGATGAATATCGCGGCATGCCACTCGACTACGCCTTCATCGATGAGTGCGTGCAGTGGCCTGCCGCGGCGCCCGACGCGCCGGCCGTGCGGCTGGTCCCCGCCGGCGCCCGCTACCCGGAAGCTCCCGTGCTGGTGATCTCCGGCGAGCTGGACAATATGACCAGCGCGGCGGACGGGGCCGCGGCGGCGGCCCACTTTCCGCGCGCCCGCCACGTCGTCATCGCCAATAGCTTCCACGTCAATGCGCTGCCTCATGCCCGCAGCGAATGCGGCGCCATCCTGGCGCGTCGCTTCATGGAGCACCTCGAGAGCGGCGATGAAGGCTGTGCGACCGCGGTGCCCGCAGTGCGCCTCGTGCCACGCTTTGCCAGGCATGTCAGTGAGTTGACACCCGCACGAGGGCTTGCGGGCAATGCGGCGGGAGAAGACCAGTTGCGAGCCGTAACCGCGGTCCTGTTGACTTGCGGGGACGCAATCGCGCGCGCCGAGGCCAACGGAGCCGGCAGGGGCGTTGGCTTGCGGGGCGGCACGTTCACCGTCCGGGAAGCGCCGCAGGGTTATCGCCTGACTCTTCGACAAGTCCTGTGGACCGAGGATGCAGCGCTGTCGGGGTGGATCGACTGGCCGGGCCGCAGTGGCAGCGTGCACGCCGATCTGGAACTGCGGGGCCCGCAAGGCGCGCGCGGGCGGTTGCGGCTGCAGTGGGAAGAGGGTGTCAGCCGGGCGCAGGCCACGGTGCGCGGCATCCTCGATGGCAACAGCGTGCTCGCCGCGGCGCCGGCGCCCTAGGCGCGCGGCCTCAGACGGCGTCGGCCGCCGCGCGCCGCGTCGGATCCACCAGCAGCCAGCCGGCCGCGCTCGCCAGCGCAAACCCCGTGCCGATCAGGAAGGCCGGGGTCCAGGCGTGATGGCCGGAAAGGTAGGCAACGATCGGCGTGGCGACCAGCCCGCCCGCATTGCCGCCGGTATTGAGCAGTCCCGACGCCGCCATCGCGTCGGCGCGGCCAACGTGCATGATCGCCGCCCAGTAAGGACCTTCGTTCAGCTCGACACACGCAAAGCACAGCGCCAGTGCCGCCACGGCGAGGTAGGCGTTGGCCGCGTCCACCGCCACGAACTGCAGCACCCCGGCAGCGGGCAGCGAGATGAGCGGCAGGATCCGCAGGCCCCTGCGTATGCCGTAGCGCTTGCCGAGGACGCTCGCGAGCCAGCCGCCCACACCGGCGCCGATGGCGGCGGCGAGCGGCGGCGTGCCGGCCAACATACCGCTTTGCAGCACCGTGAAGTGGCGTTCCTGTATCAGATAGAGGAAGCACCAGTTCGCCAACAGGTAATACACGTAGTTCATGCACAGGTAGGAGGCGGTGAGCACCAGCACGTCGCGGTTCTTCATCAACGCCCACATGCGTGACCAGGAGATGGCGGAGTCCACGCTCGCGGGCGGCTCCGCACCGAGCTCGGCGAGCTCCTCCGCGCTCACTGACGGATGCTCGGCCGGGCTGTTTCTTCCATACCACGCCCACCAGGCGATCAGCAGCAGCGCCGGCAAGGTCGTCCAGACGAGTGCCCGCCGCCAATCGAACGCGGTCATGAGCCAGGCGATCAGCGGAGGCGTGAAGGACGCTCCGAGACCAAGCCCCATGCTCTGCAAGCCCTGCACCAGCGGCCATTTGTCGGGCGTAAACCAGGTCTGAAAGACTCCGGTGGAAACCGGAAATATCGGCCCCTGTGCGGCGCCGGCCAGCAACTGCGCAGCGAGCAACACCCCGAGCAGCGCGCTTCCCTGCAGCACCAGCGGAGCCAGCGGCGTCACCAGGCAGGACGTGAAGGCGATGAGCCCGATCACGACAAACATCAGCCGCGCCCCGAGGCGCTGCCCGATCACGCCTCCCGGAAACTGCATGGCGGTATAGCCGACCAGCAGCGCTTCCTCCAGCCAGCCGATCT
>JBGPKC010000066.1:0-15661 GCA_041485725.1 Steroidobacteraceae bacterium | reverse complement strand
GCCTCAGGATCCCGGTGCGCACGAGCGCGGTGAATGCCTCGCCGGAGGTGGACGCGCAGTCCACCTACGAGACCGCGTTTTCGCTGCAGGCGGCGATCCTCAGTCACAGCCACCTGATCAACCATGCGGCCGGCTGGCTGGAAGGCGGATTGTCGGCCTCGCTCGAGAAGATCGTCGTCGACGCGGAACTGCTGCGCAACTGGGCCGAGATGCTCAAGCCGATCGCGTTCAGCGACGACGACCTCGCGGTCGAGGCCATCAAGGACGTCGCGGTGGGCGGGCACTTCTTCGGCGCAGCGCACACGCTCGCCCGCTACGAGTCCGCGTTCTATCGCCCGCTGCTGTCCGACTGGTCGAACTTCGAGAACTGGACCGATGCCGGCGCCCGCAATGCCACGGTGCGGGCGACCGGTATCTGGAAGAAGATGCTCGCCGAGTACCTGCCGCCGCCCCTCGACCCCGCAGTCAAGGAGGCCATCGACGCATACGTGGCTCGCAGGACGCGTGAGCTTGGGGATACGGTACCCGCGTGACCGAATGGATCATGAACGCACGCATGTACGCGGTGACCCCCGCGGTGGAGGCCGGTTGGCGTGCGCTCCTCGGGCACATCACGCAGGAAGCGCAGGTGCCGCTCACCTACCTGCCTTATCCGGCGCCGCAGCCGCTCGAGGAATTGTGGTCGCGAGGCGATCTGGGGTCGGTGTTCATGTGCGGCTACCCGATCGCGCTGCAGCTCGCACCGGTGACGCCGATCGCAGCTCCCATCCCGCGGGCCGAGTGGGCGGCTCATCGCGCCGTGTATCGCTCAGACCTGATCGTGCGGCAGGATGCCCCCTACCGCAGGTTCGAGGACACCTTCGGCGGGCGTGCGGGCTGGACGGTCGCGCACTCCCAGTCGGGATTCAACGCCTTCAGGCACCATCTGCTCGCCTACCGCACAGCGCAGCGGCCGGCGCTCTACGCCGAGATGGTCGGGAACCTGGTGACCGCGCGCAACGTTCTTGACGCCGTGCGCGAGGGACGCATCGACATCGGGCCGCTGGATGCCTACTGGCACTTGCTGATCGCCCGTCACGCGCCGCACCTCACGGCGGGCATTCGGGTGCTCACCTCGACGCCCGTGACACCGATGCCCGCGTTCGTCGCCGCCGCCGCCGCTCCCGCGGACATGGTGGCGCGACTGCGCGCGGCGTTCACGGGCGCCGCGCGCCGGCCCTGGTTCGGTCCATTCGCCGATCTACTGCTGCTCGAGGGCTTTGCGGAAGCGACCGAGGCGTCGTTCGTGCCGCTGCTGGAATGGGACGCGCAAGCGAAGGCGGCCGGATTCGATCAGCCGGCCTGATCGATCAAGCGGGCCGGACAGGCACCCGGCCGCTCGGGTGCTGGGGCGCATCGTGCGGGCGAAACAGGAAGCGGCGCGCTACTTCGAAGTAGGTGCGATAGACAAGCCCGCCGTTTTCCGCGATCAGGCGATCGCGAATGAGTCGGTAGCGGGCGGGGTACTGGTACCACGGGATCAGCGGCGCCTCATGGTGCAGCGAGTGCAGATTGTTGAAGAGGAAGAGCGGACCCAGGAACCAGGACTCCTCCACGATCGCGATCCGCGCGCGTACCTCCGGCCGCGCGCGATGCTCCGCGAAAGCGCGGATCATCACCATGCCGTTTGCGGGGATCACCATGGTGAGAAGGTAGATCCACAGCGGCATGCCGCAGACGACCTTGACCCACAGGATCACCGGGACGCACCACAGCAGGTGCTCGAGCCACATCACCCGCGCCCGGTCCTGGTTGCGGATCACGGCGTGGAATTCGCCGTGCAGAAACCTCCCGATGGACCAGAAGGAACCGATGATCACCCGCCCGGCGAGCGTCTGCTGGATCTGTACCAACACACGGGTGATGGGCTTGAGGCGCGCCCAGTCCTGCGGTGTCCAATAAAAGGATTCCGGGTCATCGAGCGGGTCGGTGATTCGCTGATCGATGTGGTGCAGGCGATGACTGCGGCGATAGCGCTCGAACGGCATCCACAGTGACAGCGGCACCATGGCGAGCAGCCGGTTGATACCGATCCAGCGGGTCGGGTGACCGTGCACGATTTCATGCTGCAGCGAGCTGTGCAGCGTGATCAGCACGGCGGTGACGGGCGCGACGATCGCCAGCGGCCAGCGGCCGTAGGCAAGGGTGATCGCGAGCCATGCGCCATAGGCGGCCAGGACGAGAAGCAGCGTCGGCACTTCCACCGACACGCGGCGCCTGTCGCGCGCTGCGCTGGCTCCGGGCGTACCCGGATCGGTTGTTACGGCGAGGTGGTATGGCGTCATCCGACAAAAGCCCCTTCCCGTAGCACGGAAGTCGGGGGAGCTGCGCGACCTGCGGCGTGCGTCGGAAACAGGCTGATTCTACCCAAAGTCGTGCCGCGGCGCCGCCGAGGCTTGCGCTTCCGGGAAGCGGGTCTCGTTCGAGGCGGACGCGCCTTGCTGGGGGTGCGGGATCGGTGGTCGGAGCGGCCGCCGTTCCTGCCGCGCACGCTGGATCGGCGGCGATCGCCGCGTTCCCGTGTGCCGCCCGGGACGTTACATAATCGGCGAACGACACAATGAGGGCTGGCCGAGGTTTTCCATAAGGCTTAATCTGTAAGCATCTGCTGCGAAATCCGTGACCGGCGTCCTCGACAAATCGAACAGGCGCCGGTGGCGACAAACAACACCAGGGGATCCGACACATGCCTACTCCAACGGGAGCCTTTCGATTCGTCTGCCGCGGCCTTGTCGCATTTGCGCTCATCGCCCTGATACCGGTCTCGGCCACGGCACAGTCCGGTGGTCGGCCCGCACTTCACCGCGTCACTGGAACCGCAATTCCAGGCGGCCCGCTCGGGCAGCGCCAGCAGACGGTCGTACTCAAAATGGCGGGCGATCCGGTCGCCGTGGTGCGCAGCCGCACGCCAGGCAAGCAGCTCGCCGAGGCGCACCGGCAGTCGATAGAGCACGACCTGCGTAGCAGGCAGGACGCGATCGTGCCGTCCATTCAGAGGATGGGCGGCACCGTGCTGGGGCAGTTCCAACACGCCATCAACGGGATCAAGGTGCGCGGCACGCCCGAGCAGATCAGGGCGTTTGCCGCGCTGCCGGGAGTCGTCGAAGTCAAAGGGGTTCGGACCTATCACCTCGTCAATGCGGAAAGCGTGCCCTTCATCGGCGCGCCGCAGGCGTGGCAGGGCCCGCCCGGGCTGCATGGTGAGCACGTCCGCATAGCAGTAATTGACACCGGGGTCGACTACACGCATGCGAACTTTGGCGGGCCCGGCACGGTGGACGCCTTTAACGCCGCCAAGGCGACCAGCACCCAACCCGCCGATCCGTCGCTGTTCGGCCCCAACGCGCCGAAGGTCAAGGGCGGCACGGACCTGGTGGGCGATGCCTACAACGCGGACATCCCGACCAGCGTGCCGGTGCCCGACCCGAATCCGCTCGACTGCAACGGGCACGGCAGCCACACCTCCGGCACGGCAACCGGTTTCGGCGTGACCTCCGCGGGCACCACTTTCAACGGATCCTACGACGCGACCACACCCGGTCAATCGTTCATCATCGGTCCGGGAGTGGCGCCGCTGGCAGATCTCTACGCCGTACGCGTATTCGGCTGCGCAGGTTCGACCAACGTCGTGGTCGACGCGATCGACTGGGCGGTCGCCAACGACATGCAGGTGATCAGCATGTCGCTCGGTGCGGATTTCGGCAACGAGGACGACTCAGATGCAGAGGCATCGGAGAACGCGGTCAACGCTGGCGTCGTGGTGGTCGCCTCCTCGGGGAATGCGGGGACGATCCCGTACGTCGCGGGCAATCCGAGCACCGGTGAGAAAGCGATCAGCGTCGCCGCGGTGGACTCACATCAGTTTCTGGCGAACGGCGTTCATATCGCCTTGTCCTCCGGTGGCGGTGCGGACGGCATCGACGCGGACCCTGCCGTGCCGCTGCCCAGCGGTTCTGTGCCCGCCGTCATCCTGACGAACGCGGGGAGCCTGGCCGTGGGCTGTAGTTCCGCCGATTATCCGCCGAGCGGCGCAGCGGGCGCGCTCGTAATCGTGTCACGCGGAACTTGCACGTTCGTCGCCAAAGCAACTCTTGCGATGGCCGCGGGCGCAGTCGCGATCGGCGTGGTCAACAACACTACCGGTTTCTTTAATCCAGCTATCCCTGGCGTCACCATTCCCTTCATCGTGCTGCAGCAGAGCGACAGCGCCACGTTCACCAGTGCCCCATCGCCGGTCAACGCCACGATCGCCTTTGCGAACGTCCCCAACGCTGGATTCCGGGCATTCGCCAGTTTCAGTTCTGCGGGGCCGCGTGGAGGCGACGGTCACTTGAAGCCGGACATCTCGGCGCCTGGGGTCAGTGTGTTCTCGACCGCGGTCGGCACCGGCAACCAGGGCGAGTTCCTGTCGGGAACCTCGATGGCGGCGCCGCACGTGGCTGGCAGCGCTGCGCTCGCGATACAGGCTCATCCTCGCTGGGACGCGGCCGACGTGGCCGCTGCCGTCGTCAACACGGCGGATGCCACCAAAGTCGTCGGCTATTCGGCGCGCCGCGGTGGCAACGGGCTGGTGCAGCCCTTTGGTGCCACACAGACGTCGGTCATCGCGCACTCCGAGAACGACACGCCGAGCGTCAGCTTCGGGGTGGCCGAGCTCACGCGCGACTTCAGCGGTGACGGGCGCATCGTCGTTGAGAATCGCAACAGCGCGCCGGCGAGCTTTGCGCTCTCGGTCGTGCCGGGGTCCGGTGCGAGCCACACGGCCACGGTCTCGCCGAGCTCGATCACGCTCGGCGGCCACGAGAGCCGCACGGCGCACGTGAGGCTCGCGGTGCCGGTGGCGACGGTCGGTGATTCCAGCGCGTTCCGCCAGGTGCAGGGTCGGGTGGTGTTGACCCCGACTAACGGCAACAACGGCGTCACGTTGAGCGTACCGTACTACCTGGTGCCGCGCGCCCGCTCGCTGGTTGACGCGCGGCTGGCCGGTTCCGACAGGGCGCTCTCGATCGGACTCCACAACCGGTCGAGTGCGGTGACCGGCACGGCCGACTTCTACGCCTGGGGGCTGCGCGGTACACACTCCAGCCTGGGTCCAGTTGGTCTGCGGGCGGTCGGCGTGCAGTCCTTCACTGACCCGAATTTGGGCCAGATTCTCCAGTTCGCAGTGAACAGGTTCGGCCGCAGCTCGAATCCGGATTCGATGATTTACGACATCCTGGTGGACGTCAATGGCGATGGCGTGGCGGACTACGACATTAAAGCTATCGATCTTGGCTACCTGACCACACCGACGCGCTCGTTCAACGGGCAGTTTGTGGTCGAAGTGTTCAACCTCGCCACGAGCGGGGCAGTACCCGTACCCGAGTTCCTGGCGACTGCACCCACGGACGGCTCGACGGTGCTGATACCGCTGGTCGCTGCCGATGCCGGCATTACCGCCACGAATCCGCGCTTCAGTTACGTCGTCCAAGTGAGCGACATACCGAGCGGCAACTTCGACGTGATCACGACCCCCGCCAGCTTCAACGCGTTCAACAGCTCGATCAGCACCGGCGCGTTCGTCACGCTCGCGCCGGGGGCGAACGCGAGCGTGCCGCTGGTGATCAACCGCAAGGAATTCCGGCGGACACCGGCGCTGGGCCAGATGGTTGTGTCGCTCGAGAACCTGGCGAGGGGAGGGAGCGAGGCGCTGCTGCTGTCCCTGGGCGACGACTGATCCGTAGTGCACAGGCTGCGTCGCCTCGCGGACCGGCAGACGCCGGCTTCGGGGGGCGGCGGCCGCTGCACGGGACTCAGTCGATGTGTACGTTGCGACAGATGCGCCGCTCGATCCCGGCGAGGGCGTCATAGAGCAGGATCGCCATCAGGCCGGTCACCAGTCCGCCCTGCAGGATGAAGGCGTTATTGTTGGACAGGAGTCCTGCGATGATCACCTCGCCGAGTCCCTTGGCGGCCACCGTGGATCCGATCGTCGCCGTGCCCACGTTGATGACCAGGGACAGCCGAATGCCCTCCAGAATCAGCGGTAACGCCAGCGGCAGCTCCACGGACAGCAGGCGCTGGCGGGCGCTCATCCCCATGCCGTTCGCGGCCTCCAGGACCTGCGGCGGACAGGTCTGCAGCCCGACGATCGTGTTCTCGAAGATCGGCAGCAGTCCGTAGGCAAAGAGCGCGATCAGCGTCGGCTTCTCGCCGAACCCGACCAGCGGCACCGTGACTGCGAGCACTGCCACCGGCGGGAAGGTCTGACCGATGTTGACGAGCGTGCGCGACAGCGGCAGGAACTGCGCGCCGCTCGGGCGCGTCACCAGAATGCCGAGTCCGACGGCCACGAGGGTGCTCGCCGCGGCGGCGCAACACACCGTGCCAAGATGCGCGAGCGCGAGCGCCAGGAGGTTGCCCTGATCGTAGATCGGCGGCGCGCCATACTGCGTGAGCGGCGCGAACAGCGGCGCGAAGCTCTGTGGCATCAACAGGAACGCCAGCAGCAGAGCGAGCGCCGCGAGTCGCAGGATGGCGGCCGGGCCCGGCATCAGCCCGGTCGCCCACGGGCGAGGATGGCGGCGAGCGTGAGGCATCCGCGCCGCGTGCCGTCCGCGTCCATGACCGCGGCAGACTCGGCGCCGCACCACACGAGCTCCGAGAGTGCCTCGCGCAACGAGGTGGAGGCCGCAACGGCCGGCCCGTCCGAGGCGCCGGGCAGCGCCGCCTCGCCCGCCGTGGTGAGCGACAGCAGTCGCATGGCTCGATCGGAGATGCCGGTCATGCGCGAGACGAAGGGGTCCGCCGGGCGCGTGAGAAGCACCGCGGGCCGGTCGTACTGCAGCACCCGGCCGTGGCTCATGACTGCGACGCGATCACCCAGACGGAAGGCTTCATCCATGTCGTGGGTCACGAGCAGGATTGTCGTGCCGAACCGTCGCTGGATGTCGAGCAGGTCATCCTGGGCCTTCGTGCGGATGATGGGATCGAGTGCGCCGAAGGGTTCGTCCATCAGCAGTACGGCGGCCTCAGCGGCGAGCGCCCGCGCCACACCGACACGCTGCTGCTCACCACCCGAGAGCTGATGCGGGAATGCTGCGGCGTAGACCTGCGGATCGAGCTGGAACACGCACAGCAGCTCCTCGACGCGGGCGCGGATGCGAGCCTCATCCCAGCCCAGGAGACGCGGCACGGTCGCGATGTTCTCCGCCACGGTGCGGTGCGGGAACAGGCCGTGTCCCTGGATCACATAGCCGATCCGGCGCCGCAGCAGGTGCGCGGGCTCGCCGGTCGTGTCGTTGCCGTCGATCAGCACCCGCCCGCGGGTCGGCTCGACGAGGCGATTGATCATGCGCAGCAGGGTGGACTTTCCCGAGCCGGAGGTGCCCACGATCACCGTGATCGAGTTGCGCTCGATGACCATGGACACGCCGTCGACGACGGTCGTCGCGCCGTACTGCTTGGTGAGGTTCTCAACGCTAATCATTGCCGTGCCCGATCCATGACCTCCGCCAGCGCGTCGAGCACGACGGCGGCGGAAAAGGCCAGTGCCACGATCGGAATCGCCCCGAGCAGCACCAGGTCGATTGCCGTCTGCCCGATCCCCTGAAAGACAAACGTCCCAAGTCCACCGCCGCCGATCAGCGCGGCCACGGTCACCATGCCGATGTTCTGCACCAACACGATGCGGATGCCGGTGAGAATGACCGGCAGTGCCAGAACCAGCTCGATGCCAGTCAGGACCTGCCAGTTAGTCATTCCCATGCCGCGCGCGGCCTCGACCGCAGCCTGCGGCACCCGCTTCAGGCCCGCGACCGTATTCGCGGCGATCGGCAGCAGCGAATAGAGAAACAGCGCGACCGCCGCCGGTGCTGCGCCGATGCCGCGGATGCCGAGCGCCGCGGCGAGCGGCACGGCGTCTGCCAGTGCCCCGAGCGGCGCCATGAGGATGCCAAAGAGCGCGATCGCCGGAATCGTCTGGATCACGTTGAGGGTTCCCAGCACGCCTGCCCGCAGCCGCGGGACGCGGTGGCACAGGATGCCGATCGGGAGCGCCACGACGACCGCGGCGGCGAGCGATCCGAGCGCGAGCCACACGTGCTGGCGCGCCTCGCGCGCGAAGCGATCGGCGTTGACCGCGTACTCGCGCATCACGGATAGATGGTCAAAGGTGCCGTGCGCCAGGGCGAGGCCGGCAACAGCGGCGAACACAGCGAGAAACAGCACGCGCAACCCCGGCCCCGGACGCATTCGCGTGATGGCATCGGTGGCCATCAGGCCGAGGCACACCAGCAGCACCCAGAAAGCGGCGCCGGGAGCGACGCGCACCACCTTGTTGCCGGCGGGTGTGAGCGCATCGCCGGCGGCGGCCACGGCGAGCGCTACGATGACCACGCCCAACAACGCCGCGCCGAGCCGGACGCGGGCGTTGGACATGCCGAGGGCGGCGATTGCGGCGAGCAGCAGGGTTGCCTGACAGGCAAACGCTCCCCACGCCGGCAGCACTTCGAGGAGCCCGCGCGGATCGCCCGGCACGATCCGGTTCGACTTGAAGACGACGAACGGCAGGAAGATGACCGCAGTTGCCCCGGCCACCACGAGCAGCGCACCGAGGGGGTCGAGCCGGCGCAGCCGCGGCACCGTCAGCGCCAGGTGCGCGCTCACTTGAGAAAGCCCTTCGCCTTCAGGTAGTCCTCGGCGACCGAGTTTTCAGATTCGCCGTTGATCTGCACGCGCGCATTCAGCTGTTGCAGCGTCTCGCGACTGAAACTCTCCATCACAGGCTTCACGATCCCGGCGATCTGCGGGTTCGCCTTGAGGGCCGCCTCGCGAATGATCGGCACCGGCGCATAGACCGGCTGGTCGTGCCGGTCGTCCTCGAGGATCTGGAGATTCGCCGCGACGATGCCACCGTCGGTGCCGTACACCATGGCCGTGTTCGTGCCGTTGGTGTGCGCGGCCGCAGCCCCGATCGTCGCGGACGTCTCCCCTCCGGCGAGCACGATCAACTGGTCGGACCGCATCGTGAACCCATAGGTCTTCTCGAGTGAGCGCAGGGTCCCGGCATTGGCGAACTCGGCCGAACAGGCGAGCACCACCTTGCCGCCGCCCGCTACCCACCTGCCGAAGTCGCTCATGGTCTTCAGGTTGTTCGTCAGCGCCACGTCGCGGCGCACGGCCAGTGCCCAGGCGTTGCTCGCCTTCGCGGGCGTGAGCCACACGATCCGGTTGGCGGCGTAATCGAGTCTGGAACCGAGCTCGTATCCCGGTTGCAGGTCTTTCCAGGCTGGGTTGGACGCCACGTTGAAGAAGAACCCTGCGTTGCCGGTGTATTCAACGTAGATATCGACCTCGCCGGAGATCAGCGCCTTGCGAACGACGGGCGTCGCACCGATCTTGGTTCGATCGACCGTCCGGATGCCATTCGCGTTCAGCAGCAGGCGGATCATCTCTCCGATCATCGCCGACTCGCTCGAGAGCTTCGAGGAGACCACCACCGCGGCTTGCAGCGGGGACGACACGGTGAGCGCCAGCGCCGCCGCCATGCACAGCGACTTCAGAATGTTCGCCACCCCTCACTCCCTGCCGACCGCTCTGGGGCCACGATCGCGCAGCGCCGCACACTGTCGGTTGTTGCCCTGCACGTCAAGCCCGCGCAATCGCGTGTGCCGGCCTGGGCTGCGCTTTATGATGGCAGGAGCGATGAATCCGGTACCGAGTGCCAAGCGCGTGTCGAGCGGCCGCTATTCGGGCTGGCGACTGTTTCTCGAGGGTCTCACCGGCCAGAGCGGCTGGTCGCGCGCCTGGGCGAAGGCGGCACCGCGCTCCCGCTACCGCGTCGTGATCGTCGGCGGCGGCGGTCATGGACTGGCGACGGCCTTCTACCTCGCCACCGAGTACGGCATTACCGACGTGGCGGTGCTGGAGAAGGGCCCGATCGGGCTGGGCAACGTCGGGCGCAACACCACCACCATCCGCTCCAACTACTTCCACCCGGACAATATCCGCTTCTACGAGTACTCGCTGAAGCTGTGGGAAGGTCTCGAGCGCAAGCTGAATTTCAATGCGATGGTGAGCCAGCGCGGCGTGCTCAACCTGTTTCACACCGATGCGCAGCGCGATCTTTTCACGCGGCGCGCAAACACGATGCGCCTCCTCGGGGTGGATGCGGAGCCGTTGAGCCGCGAGGCGGTGAAGGAGCGGGTGCCGCTCGTTGATCTCGACAACGGCCGCTACCCCGTGCTCGGCGGCTTCCTGCAGCGCCGTGGCGGCACGGTTCGCCACGATGCGGTCGCCTGGGGCTATGCGCGGGCGGCATCAGAAGCCGGTGCCGACATCGTCGAGCACTGCGAGGTGACCGGCATCCGGCGCGACGGACCACGGGTGACCGGCGTCGAGACCACCCGCGGCCCCATCGCGGCCGCTACGGTCTGCCTCGCAGTCGCCGGGCATTCGTCGCGACTCGCTGCAATGGCGGGACTTGCGCTGCCGATCGAGAGCCACGTGCTGCAGGCCTTTGTGAGCGAAGGCATCAAGCCGGTGCTCGATGTCGTTCTGACCTACGGCGCCGGACACTTCTACGTCAGCCAGTCGGACAAGGGCGGACTGGTGTTTGGCGGCGCCATCGACGGCTACAACACCTATGGCCAGCGCGGCACGCTGCCGATGGCGGAAGAAGTGGCCGCGGCGGCGATGACACTGCTGCCGGGACTTGCGCGCCTCAAGGTGCTGCGGCAATGGGGCGGCGTCATGGACATGAGCATGGACGGTTCCCCGATCATCTCCCGGACGCCGCTCGAGGGCCTGATCGTGAATGGCGGCTGGTGCTACGGCGGCTTCAAGGCGATCCCGGCCGGCGGCCTGACGACCGCGCACCTCATCGCGCGCCATGCACCGCACCCGCTGGCCGCTCATCTTGATCTCGAGCGCTTCGCCGCCGGGCGGACCATCGACGAGCGCGGTGTCGGCCCGTTCCCCTACGCTCACTGAAACGCCCATGCTTCGCATTCCATGTCCCTGGTGCGGTGAACGCGACGAAGCCGAGTTTCACTATCGCGGCGACGCCAGCCAGGCCCGGCCCGCCGCCGAGGCGGGACTTGCGGCGTTCAGCGCCTATGTGTACGAACGCGAAAACCCCTGCGGTTGGCATCTCGAATGGTGGCTGCACGTGGGCGGCTGCCGCAAGCTCCTGAAGGTCCTCCGCCACACGCTGAGCCACGAGATTCACTCGGTCGGCGGCCCCGAGGATCCGAGCTGATGCGCGGTCCCGGCCGTATCGCCCGCGGTCTTCTGACCGACCCCGACCGGCCGGTCGCCTTTCGCTTCGACGGGCGCCGGATGCAGGGCCTCGAAGGCGACACGCTCGCCTCGGCGCTGCTCGCCAACGGCAAGCGCCTCATAGCACGCAGCTTCAAGTACCACCGGCCGCGCGGCATCGTGACGGCAGGTCCCGAGGAGCCCTGTGCGCTCGTCGACGTGATCGATGCCGAGGGGCGCGAACCTAACCGGCTCGCCACCACGCTCGCCCTGCGCGAGGGCCTGGTGGCCGAGAGCCAGAACCGCTGGCCGTCGTTGCGGTTTGATGCGCTGGCGCTCAACGATCTCATCGCCCGCTTCCTGCCTGCGGGTTTTTACTACAAGACGTTCATGGCGCCGGGCTGGGCCTGGGAGCGGCTCTACGAGCCGCTGATCCGTCGCGCCGCGGGCCTGGGTCGGCTCGAGGCGATCGTCGGCGATCACGCAGCGCCCGCCGAGACGGTACACGATCACGCGGATGTGCTGGTGGTCGGCGCGGGCGTTGCGGGGCTCGCCGCCGCGCATCGTCTGGGGGCGAGCGGGCTCAAGGTGATGCTCACCGACCAGGACGTCGCGCTGGGTGGCGGCTCGCTGCTCGATGCGCGCTGGACTGCCTGGCGCGAGAGCCGGTGCGCCGGGCTTGCCCGTCTGGCCACGGTGCGGTGTCTGCCCCGCACCACGGTGCTCGGGGCCTACGGCCACGGCGTGTTCGGGGCGCTCGAAACGCTCTCAGCCGCCGAGGCGACCCGCTTCGGCGGCCTGCGGGAGCGGCTGCGGATCATCCGCGCCCGGCGCGTGGTATTCGCCACTGGTGCGCTCGAGCGGCTGATCGCCTTCCCGGGCAACGATCTTCCCGGCGTGATGCTCGCGGGCGCCGCGCTTAAGTATCTGAGGCGCTACGGTGTCGCCGTGGGGCGCCGCCCGGTATTTTTTCTCAACACCGACGAGGCCTACGAGGCGGTGTTCGCCCTGACTGGCGCCGGTATCGAGTGCGCCGCCGTGATCGACGTGCGCGAGAGTTCGCTCGCGGCCGAGCGCGTGCGAGCGCTCGGTGTCGAGGTGCAGGGCGGCGCGGTCGTCGAGGGGGCTTTCGGGCGCGACGGGGTTCGCACCGTCAGGGTCGTGGACGTGAATGGGCGCCGTCGCCGCGACCTCGAGGCCGACTGCCTGCTGATGTCCGGAGGGTATTCCCCGGCGACCGCCCTGGCGAGCCAGCTCGGCGCGCAGCTCACATGGCAGGAGGCGATCGCCGCGTTCACCCCGGATCTCGCAGCCACCATCGGGCGGGTAGCGGGCGCGGCGCGGGGCGTGCTCGGGCTTGCGGCCGCCGCGCGTGACGGCGAGAGCGTGGCGTGCACGATCGCGGCCGAGCTCGGTCGCCCGGCGAGCGCCGCGGGCCCAGGCGCGGATCTGCCGGTCGATTCGGACGCCACGCCGATCGCCGCTCTGTGGGAAGTGCGCGGCCGGGGCAAAGCGTTCGTCGATCTGCAGAACGATGTGACCGCGGCGGACGTGCGGCTTAGCTTTCGCGAGGGCTACGAGCACGTCGAGCACATGAAGCGCTTCACCACCCATGGCATGGCGACTGACCAGGGCCGCATCGGGGGACTGGTGGGGAGCGCCGTCCTGGCGCAAGCGCGCGGCGTGCTGCTGTCCGAGGTCGGACAGCCCAAGCCGCGTCCGTTCGCCCAACCGGTTCCGTTCGCGGCACTCGCGGGCGGCGAAGTCCGCGAGCACTACAAGCCCAAGCGCCGGCTGCCGCTGCACGACTGGCACGAGGCTGCCGGCGCGACCTTCGTGGCCGCCGGGCTATGGCTGCGGCCGCTCGTGTACTCGCGGCAACAGGGGTGGGAAGCGGTGCTGAACGAAGCCCGCGCCGTGCGCCGCTCGGTCGGCATCACCGACGTATCAACCCTCGGCAAGATCGACGTGCAGGGACCGGATGCCGCGCGGTTCCTGGACTTCATCTACGCCAACACGTTTTCCACGCTCGCGGTCGGTCGCGCCCGCTACGGCATCATGTTGCGCGAGGACGGGATGCTGCTCGACGACGGTACGACCTCGCGGCTCGCTGCCGAGCACTTCCTCGTCACGACTACGACGGTGAACGCGGCGGTGGTGCTCGAGCACATGGAATTCCACCTGCAGGCGGTGTGCCCGCGGCTTGATGTGCTGTTGAGCGATGTCGGCGATCAGTGGGCGCAGTTCGCGGTCGCGGGGCCGCGTTCGCGTGAGGCCGTGGCGGCGGTGGTCGCAGGCCTCGATCTGTCGAACGACGCCTTTCCGTTCATGGCGGCGAGCGCCGCCACCATCGCGGGTGTTGCGGGACGGGTGTTCCGCATCTCGTTCTCGGGCGAGCTGGCCTACGAACTCGCGGTACCGGCCGCTCACGCCCTGAAGGCGTGGTCAGCGCTGCTCGAGGCAGGCAAGCCCTTCCGTATAGCGCCCTACGGCCTCGAGGCTCTCAACACCCTGCGCATTGAGAAGGGCCACGTGACGGGAGCGGAGCTGAACGGCAACACCAGCGCCGATGATCTCGGCTTTCAGCGGATGCTGAAGAAGCACGGCGATTTCATCGGCCGCGCGCTGTCGCAGCGCGCCGGCCTCACGGCGCCGGATCGGCTGCAGCTCGTCGGGGTACGGCCCCTCGAGCGCAGGCACCGCCTGCGCAACGGCTTACAGCTGGTCGCGCCGCAGGCGCGCACCACGAGTCTCGGCTACGTGACCTCTTCGACCCCCTCGGTCGAGCTCGATGGCTGGGTGGGCCTGGCGCTGGTGGCGGGCGGCCGCCAGCGCCTGGGTCAGCGGCTGATCGGCACATCGCCCGTTCACGACGAGATCACCGAGCTCGAGATCGTCAACCCCCACATGCTCGATCCGGAGAACGTTCGTGTCCGGGCCTGAAGCTCCCGGCATCCGCCTCGCGTCCTGCGTGGCGGACATCGTTGAGATCGCTGCGCTCCACGGGCGCGCGCATGAGCTCGAGAGCATCGCGGGCACGCGGGGCCTTGAGCTGCCGGCGCCCGGACGGGTGGCGGTGGCGTCCGATCGATTGGCGCTTTGCGTGCGTCCCGCGCGCTGGCTGCTCCTCGCCCCAGCGGCGTCTGCGGGCGCGACCGCGGCGCTCTGGCAGGCCGCATGTGCGCACGTTGGCGCTGCGGTTGACCTGTCGTCGGGGCTGGCGGCGTGGCATCTCGCCGGGCCGCGGGTTCGCGAGGCGCTTAGCCGGGCCTGCCGCCTGGATCTGGATCCGCAGGTCTTCCCGGCAGGAAGCGCCGCCGCCACCATCATGGTGCAGGTAGCGGTGATTCTCGCGGCGCTCCCGTCGGGGCTGCTGCTGCTCACGCCCGCGACCACCGCGCGGCATCTGCGCGAATGGCTTATCTCCACGGCGAAGCCCTTCGGGCTCGTGCCCCGGGCGGATGTTACTGTTGCCGTGTTGTCCGGAGATAATTTCTCATGAAGGCTTCCGCGAGAGCCGTGGTCATCGGTGGCGGCGTGGTCGGCGCCAGCACGCTCTATCACCTCGCCAGGATCGGCTGGACCGATGTGCTGCTGCTCGAAAAGAGCGAATTGACCTCGGGCTCGACCTGGCATGCGGCCGGCGGCATGCACACGTTCAACGGCGAGGCCAACATCTCGCGGCTGCAGAAATACACCATCGATCTGTATCGCGAGATCGAGGCGCTGTCCGGCCAGTCCTGCGGGCTGCACCCGAACGGCGGCCTGATGCTCGCGGCGACCCCGGGCGAGCTCGACAGCCTGAGGCTCATCTGCTCACGCGCCCGCTACCTGGGGATGGAAACCGAGATGATCTCGCTCGAGAAGGCGCGCAACTTCAATCCGCTGATCGATGCCAGCCACTTCATCGGCGCGCTGTGGCGCGCGGACGGCGGCCATTGCGATCCGTCGGGCACCACCCATGCCTACCTCAAGGCGGCGCGCCAGCTCGGTGCGTCGGTGGAACGCTTCACCCGGGTGCTGTCGCTCGGGCAGCGCCGTGACGGTACCTGGGACGTCGTGACCGACAAAGGCACGGTGCACGCCGAGCACGTGGTGAACTGCGCGGGTCTGTGGGCGCGCGAAATCGGACACATGGTCGGCATCGAGCTCCCGGTGCTGGCCATGGAGCACCACTATCTGCTGACCGAGGACCTCCCGGAGCTCGAGGGCCGGGAGAAGGAGATCGTCAACACGACCGACTACGCCGGCGAGATCTATCTGCGCCAGGAACGCGGCGGCGCGTTGATCGGTACTTACGAACCCCACGGCATCGTCTGGTCGCCGCTGAAGACGCCGGAGGACTTTTCGATGCAGCTGCTGCCTGAGGACTTCGAGCGGCTCG
>JBGPKC010000065.1:0-15988 GCA_041485725.1 Steroidobacteraceae bacterium | reverse complement strand
GACCGCCGTGAAACGGCCAGCACGCGCCTGATGTCCGGCGCCTCGAGCAGCGCATCGAGCGCGTAGCCGCCGGCAAGGCCGCTCGCTCCGGCCAGCAACGCGAGCTTCCCTTCCGCATCTCCCATCGGTGCACCCCTGTCGCAATCGCGGATGTTGTTTTCCCACAGCTTAGGAGTGCGCGCGTCCCGCGGCAAGGCGCGCCCGCTGTTGCGGAACCGCAGCGCCCGGAGTGCCGCGCAGCCGGCGCGGGAACGCGGGTCGCCAGGCCGGGCGGCGCGCGCCGCGCCGCGCCGCATCGCGGTGTTACCATTTCTTACGGCGCGTTATGCGCTGACTGTGGGCGTGGCCGGTGAGACGTTTGAAACTGCCCCTGATGGTCGCTGCGGCGGTGCTGGCGCCGGCCGCGGCACTGGCCGTGACCGATGCCGACCGGGTGGCGGTGTACCGGGAGTTCCGTGCGGCCTTCGATGCGCGCCGCTACCCGGATGCGCTGCCGCTGGCCGAGAAACTCGTGGCGCTCACCCAGGAGCAGTACGGCGCCAAGGGGCGCGAGCTGGTCAATCCCCTCTCCAATCTCGGCACCACCCAGTACCGCATGGGCGACTACAAGGATGCCGAGGATACCTACCTGCGCAGTGTGAAAATCGCCGCAGACACCGGCGGCGGCCACGCTGACCGACTGCTGTTGCGCCCGCTGCAGGGGCTCGGTGCGACTTACTACGCCACCCGGCAGTACGAGGACGCGAGCGTCACCCTGCAGCGCGCGCTCGACCTGAGCCGCAATCTCGACGGCCTGCTGAACCCCGGACAGATGACGATCCTCGATCCGCTGATCGGCAGCCTGGTGAATCTCGAGCGCCACAGCGAGGCGGATCGTGAGTTCCAGTACTCGGTACGGGTCGCGGAGAGCGCCTGGGGCAGCAGCGATGCGCGCGTCATCCGCCCGGTGGATCACTATGCGCACTGGCTCGAGCATGTGGGCCGCTACCCCTCGGCCCGCGCCGCGTACGCCCGCGAGCTCACCGTCGCCGAGGGCGCCGGCACTCGCGCCGCGCGCCTGGTGATCGACCCGCTGCTGGGCATTGCGCGCACCTACCGGCTCGAGGCCATGAACGGCAACGACGAGGAAGCCGCCCAGTACATGGACCCGTTCGCGCAGTCGGGCCCCGGCGTGTACACGGAGCATGGCCTGCGGGCGCTGAACCCCGACGGGGAGAAGGCGCTGCTGCTCGCGCTACAGACCGTCGACAAGATACGCCCGGCCGATCACCAGATCCGCGGCACGACCCTGATGGAGCTGGGCGACTGGTACCTGTGCGCCGATCAGGCCGACAAGGGCTTCACGCGCTACCGCGACGCCTGGCAGGAATTCCGGCAGGCGGGCTCGGCCGCAAGGCTCGATGTGCCCCGGCAGCTGGCCTACCGGGCGCCTTCCGCGTCGGCTTCACGCTCACCGCTCGCCGAGCGCGACAACACCGACGAGCATTCGGTGGAGGCGACCTTCACCGTGAAGCGCGACGGGCACACCGCCAACGTGATCACCAACACCAGCGATGCCACGGCCGCACAGCAGAAGTCCGTGCTGACCGCAGTGAGGCGCGCCCGCTACGCGCCGCGCCTGCAGAACGGCGAGCCGGTGGACACCGAAGGCGTCACGCTGCGGGAAAAGCTGCTCTCGAAGAAGCCACGCCAGCCCTAGGCGGTCGGCACGCCCGCATCCGCGTCCGCACCGCTCTCCTCGATCGGCACCGCCTCGATCTGCAGATTGTCAGCGGTCTCGACGCCTGACTGCACACTCAGCGGCTCATCGTGCGCCAGCTGCTGCCCGGCGGCCTGCTCCGGAAACTGCACCAGGAATTTCGCCGCCGCATCACGCATGGCCGCGAGCGTTGCACGCTCGAGCGGCGCGCTGCTCGACATGCCCTTGGCGAGCGCGCTGCCATAACCGGTGAGGGTCAGGGTGTCGACTTTCTCCCCCTGCGGCGTGTAGACATTGATGCGGTAGCGGATCGTAACGGCGTCGTAGCGTCCGCCGGTGTCGCGGTCAGTCACGAAGGAATACTGATCGATCAGCGGCTCAAACACCGCCTTGAGCCCGGATGCCGCGCGCGCCGCCGCCAGATCCTTGAATTCCTGCACCTGGCTGAACGAGTCCTTGAATATGTCGCGCAGCAGGTGCACGTGCCCCGGTCCCAGCGCAATCTGCCAATCGACACCCCAGCGCGTCTCCTTGTGCACGTAATTGCGCAGCTCGTTGGGAAGAACCAGGCCGACGCTGCTGGGCAGCGGCTGCAGCAGCGGCTGGGGCAGGACGGGATCGGGTTTGATCGCGATACCCCCACAGGCGGCAACCGCGGCCAGCGCGACGGCGCCGGCCGACCAGCGCAGCGCGCCTAATGCTTCATGCCGACGAAGGTGCCGTCGTTCTGCTCGCATATCAGTCTCATTAGGGCGGAAAAGCGGATATTTGTAAACGGCGACATGTCCGCTCCTTCGGGAAATCCGATGGCGTGGATGCGCACCGGCCGCCGGCCGTCGGGCGCGGGCTTGTTGAGAGCGCCGATCGAGTCGAGCGCTTCCTGAATGGAGTCGCCGGTGAACTCATCGCCCAGCACGAACACGCTCACCCGCCTGTCGGGCGCCCAGTAGCTGCGCACCGCTTCCTCCATCCCGGGAACCGGATTGGACTGGCTGAATGCGCGCCAGCGCCTGGCGCGTTCGCGGATTTCCTTGCGCTGCTGCGCGCTGTCGGCGAGCCAGCGGCCGCGCGTTCCCTCGTACATGTACGTTCCCTGGTCGTTCAGGACCTGCAGCCCCTGCACGTGCGGATAGAGGCTGAGGATCTCGTCCACGATCGCGAGATTTATGTCCCAGTGATTGCTGGTCATGCTCGAGGAGGTGTCGATGATGAAAATGACGTAATCGCTGTCGATCGGAATGCCGCCGATGGCGGCACTGCGCGGGCTTTGCGCGCGCAGCGCCAGCAGCCGCTGCATGTCTTCGGTGAGTGTCTGCTGGGCCGCCACCAGCTGGCGCTCGATGATGTTGGTGACGGCCGCGTCTTCGCGGCTGCCGGCGTAGCGGCCCCGAATGCTGCTGAGGTCGCCGGCGAGGTTCGTCAGCCGGCCGCGCTCGCGCTCCAGAGTCTCGCGGCTGCCTGAAAGCTCGCGGTTGAGCTCCTCGGTCTGCCCGCGAAGGGTATTGAGCTGCTCCTCGAGCAGTCGCACCTCGCCGCCCAGGTGCTTGCGGCTCTGCTCCAGTGCCGCGGGCTGGCCGATCTCGCTCAGCACCAGCAGCAGGATGATGGCGCCGAAGCCGCAGCAGATGCAGTCGAGAAACGACAGGCTGAACACCTCCACTTCGCGGCGCCGGCGCATTACGGCCAGTCCTTCGCGGGCATCAGCAGCGTGCCGTCGCTGACGCGCGCCAGGTGCCAGAAGCGGTGCGCGGCCTGCAGGTCACCCTCCATGGGCAACAGCACGCAGTCGATCGGGACGTGCTCGGGAAGCTGCGACACCGCCTCGTCGAACAGCCGCATGCGCTCGGGGGAGTTCACGTAGCGGCGCAGTCCCTGGGTCTTACCCTGCGTGGGCAGACCGTCGGTGATGAGCACGATCTGATCGGGAAGCGGGTTGAGCGTGCGGGCCGCGGCGAACGCGTTGTAGAGACTCGTGCCGTTGGCCGGGACCAGCTTCTCGAGCGCCTGCATGCCGCGGGCGCGCGCCGCCGCGTCGCCGCCTGCGAGCCAGCTGCTGTTGCCCGGCACGAGCGGCTGCGCCTGGGTGTTGAAAGTGAGCACCTGGTAGCTGCTGGCGGCCGGCACCTGCACCATGAGCCAGTCCACGATCGCGACTGCGCGCCGCCACTTGGCGGCGGCGCGCTTGTGCGCGTCGTCCTGGTTGCGCAGTTTGAGGATGCTGACCAGATCCTGGTGCAGCATGCTGGCGGAGATGTCCAGCAGGATCAGGATGCGCTTGCCGCGCAAGGTAAGCCCGGTGATGTAGCGGCGTTCGGCGGCCGCGCGCCCGCTCACCTCCTGGCCGAGCGGCGCGCGCTCCAGGCTGCCGGCTTCGAGCCGCTTGTCGCTCTCCTCGAGCGAACGAATATCGGCCTTGAGCTTCTCGATGTGTGCGCGGCGCGCGAGCGTCTGCGCGTCGTAGCTCGAGAGCTGCTCACGCCGGCTCTCGAGATCGGTCACGATGCGGTTGGTCTCGCGCTTCGCGCTGGCGGTCTGGTTGCGCGTCTTTTCCAGCGTGTCGCGCAGCACCACGAGATTGCGCTCGCCCGTCAGGACCTGTTCCTGCAGCCGGCTCACCTCCGAGCTCAGCCGATCCGTCTCCTTGAGGCGCACCACGCCGCTTTGCGCACTCACGATGGTGTAGAAGAGGATCACCGCGCCAAAACCGCAGCAGATGCAGTCGAGGAACGCGAGGGTGAATACTTCAGTGGTACGGCGTCGCGCCACGGATAAGCTCTAAGGCACGAGCGCTTCCCCGACAGCGATCAGCGCCAGCGTGACGCCCGGGTCCCCGATGCGCACCTCGTCCCCGGCACGCACACGCGCGCGTTCCGCGACCCGTTCGCCGTTCACGAAGCTGCCGAAGCGGCTGTGATCGAGCAGCAGCAGCTCGGCGCCGTCGCGCAGGAAAGTGCAGTGACGGCGCGACACGCCCGCCAGCCCCTCCGCCAGCCGGATCGCATGCGCCGCACCCGGAGCGCGTCCCACCACCAGCGGCTCGGCTCCGAGCGCAAACGTGCGGCCCGCGAACAGCACGTGCGAGGGTGCGGGCCCTGCCGCTCCGGCGCCGCCCGGTATCTCGCGCGAGGCGACAGCCGCCAGCGCCGGCTGCGCGGCCGCGGGCAAACGGCGCAGCAGCCGCACCGGCTCCCCCGCGCCGCGCGGCGGCAGCTCGAGGAGCGAGGTGGCGGCGGCGGCAAAGCCGGCCGGCAGACTCACGAGCTCGCAGCCGGCAAATTGCGCCAGCGCCTCGCGCAGCCCCGGCAGGGCGTTGACCGCCTGCGGCACCAGCAGCGTCAGCGCGCTGCCCGCCGGCCGCAGCTCGTGCAACAGGCGCGCGATTTCGCGCCACAGCGGCTGCGCGGCGTGCGCCAGCTGGTCGCGGGTGAGCGTCACCTCGACGCGCTCCGGGCCCGCGGCCAGCGCGGCCGTGGCGACGCCGCTCGCCATCGCATCGCGCGCCAGCTCGGGGAGTGCATCGAACAGCTGCTGCTCGGTGGTGGCGTCATGCAATGCGTCGAAACGCGTTTGCCTGACCATCGCCGTGTTGATGAGATCCAGCCACGCCTGGCAGAGCTGCCACAGTCCGCCGCGCTCGCTCAGCAGCGAGCGCCGGCGGCAGGCCGGACCGCCGTCGCGCTCGATGAGCGTTGCGGCCACGTGGTGCAGACCGAGCTCGATCACGATCGCGGCGCCTGTCCCGCCGAGCGCCGCGGCCGACACCACCGCCGCGTCCACGAAGCCATCCAGCGGCAGGGCGAGCTGGCGGGCGACGCCCAACAGCGCGCCGAGGCCGAAGCGCTCGGCGCCTGCCGGAGCGGCGATCCAGATGCGCTCCCCCGCCGCGGGCGGGTGAGCGGCGAGGCGCCGGGCAAACTCCGCCGCGACCAGCGACAGCGCGCGCGCCGCGGGCTGCGCCTCGCGCAGCACACTGCCGATGTGCCGCGTGGAGGTGGTCGTGGGCAGTTGACGCACGGAGTGCCAGGCGTCGGCGCCGGCTGCTCCTGCCGCGGAGCCGTCGAACACCGCGGACGGGGAGCTCGCGAGCACCACCCCGTCGCGCGCCACAGCGAAGGCACGATCATCGGGCTCGATCGCAAACGGTTTCATCGGCTTTGCGCGCTTCAGATGTCGACCGGGAAGCTCACGTTGTTGTCGGCCGACTGGCGCTTGTCAGGCGCCACCGTCGGATCATCGTGGATCGCGCCTGCAGGAGTCGCAGGCGTGCGCGGCCCGGTCATGACCGATTGCGCGGCGGCGCGCAGGGTCGCCCCCGCGAGAGCGGCGCACAGCGCAATGAGCAGAGCCAGGAACCAGGCCGATCGCGGTAGATTCTTCATACCATCCTCACTCACTGTGCATCCTCCGCGTAGCGTGCGACGCGGAACCCCAGCGTGGGACCCGGACCATTCGCGGTGTCGCGCCACGCCAGCCGCAGCTCGGAGACGCTGGCGGTTTTCCAGTTCGCCCCGCGCACCACGTGCAGCGTACCCTGCGCAGGACCCAACGGGTCGGTCACCGGAGCCGCGTCCACGAACGACTCGTAGTAGTCGTTCACCCACTGTGACACGTTGCCCGACACGTCGTGCAGGCCGAGGGCCGTCGGGCGGAACTTCCCCGTAGGGGCGAGGACCGGGTAATCGTCGCGATACCCGGGAAGCGTCGCCGGCAGCGAGCTGCCCGTCTCGCTGCCCGCCAGGTTGCCGACCTGCGCAGGGACCGGCGGCGAATCGCCCCAGGCGAAGCGATGCCACTCGCCGGCCGCGCCATAGCGCGCGGCATATTCCCACTCTGCTTCCGTCGGCAGCCGGTAGCCCCTGGTGACCGGCCGCGTCAGCACGAAGCCGCTGCCGCTGCGCGCATAGGCGGGCGGCAGTTCGTCCTGCTGCGAAAGCCAGTTGCAGAACTCCGCGGCGTCATCCCAGCTCACCTGTGTGACCGGCTGGCTGTCCAGATCGATCGACTTGCGGTCGATGTAACCCGAGGCATGCGCGGCGCGGAATCTGCGGAACTCGCCGTTGGTGACCGGCTGCACCCCGATGTAGAACGGCCGCTGCAGCGTGACGCTGCGCAGAGCCTCGTTCGGCCGCCGGCCCTGCTCGCGCCGTTCGCTGCCCATCTGGAACGTGCCAGGCGGCACGAGCCGCAGCAGGTAGCCGATCTGACTTCTGATGAGCGGTGCGCTCTCCAGCAGCGCGCGCCCGCGATCCGAAGGCGTGAGGTGATACTGCACCGTGCGCTCGAGCTCGGGCACGGGCGTGATGATGCCTTCGAAAGAGATAAATCCGGCCTTGCGCACCTCGATGCGGTGCTCGACGGCCGGCAGGTTCAGCGACTGTGGAGTCTGCCCGCGCGGTGCGCCGTCGACGAGCAGCTCGGCATCCGCGGGCTCGCCGGCCACCTTCACGCGTGCGAACACCGGCGTGAGCCTCGCATCCGCGCTCAGTGCGCGACCCGCCGTCGCGAACACCTCCTGCGTCCAGGTCGCGTAGCCGGGAAGGCTCAGGACCACCCCATAAGCGATGCCGGCCGGCAGCTCGACCGCGAGTGGCGCACGGCCGCGATGCGTGCCAGCGATCGTGACCTCCGCCCCCTCGGGGCTCGAGCGCACACTGAGGTGCGCATCCGGCTGACCGAGCGTCACCGGTCCGACGGCGAGCGCCTGGCCGCCCTTGAGGACGACGCTGCTCTCCCAGGACTTCCAGCCCGCCGCCGCGATGCGGATGCGGCGCACCCCGGAAGGCGCGGCAAGGGTCACCGGCGCCGGGCCGCTGTCCACGCCATCCACGCTGACGTGCGCGCCCTGCGGAACGGCCGTCACCGTGAGCCTGCCCCACGCGGGCTGCAGGCGCACGTGCAGATCCTGGCGCGCGCCCGCTCCCTGGATAGTGAGCGTCGTTGCGTAATCGACATAACGCGGCGCGCGCAGGCTGACCGTGCGCTCCCCCGCGGGCACGGTGAGGACACCGGGCGCGAGGCCCGCGGCGACGCCGTCGATACTCACCGCCGCCACGACGCCTGCGGTGTCGATCTGCAGTTGCCCGGGTAGCTTCACGAGCACCAGACGCAGCGCGCTGGCGCCCCCGGGTTGCACGAGGACCGCAGCGTCCGCCGCCAGGTAACCGGCGCGCTCCGCGCGTACGATGCGCCGGCCCGGGAAGACCCACAGCCGGCCACCCAGATGCACCGACAGCGCTCCGGGTGTGCGCACGCGGGCATCCTGGGGACGTACGTCAAGCGCTACGGACCCCAGCCGCGTGGCCAGGAGCAGCAGCACGGCGGCGCCCACCGCTGCCGCCGCGGCGAGCCACCAGGCGCGCCGCGCGCCGAGCGCTGCTGCCGGGCTGAGCGCGCCAGGGCGCGGCACCACCAGTGCGCCCGGCACGTCGATCTCGAGGTCCTGGTCGCCGCCATCGCCCGGCGCCAGCGCGGCGAGGGCGGCCGCGGGCGCGATGGTCACGTTGCCCGCGAGATGCTCCACCGACAGGCGCAACAGCGTGCGCGAGGCGTCACTCACCCGCACCTGCGCATCGCCGACGCTGAGCACGTCGTCGCGACGCAGATCGCGCTCGCCGGAGAGCGGGCGGCCGTTGAAGCGCACCACCGCCCCCGGCGTGGGTTGCACCAGCCACAACCCCGAGCGGCGCCTGATCGACAACGCCGCTCCCGGATCGACGCCCGGGACCACGACGTCGGATCCCGTGCCGCCGATCGACAGCGTCTCCCCGAGAACGCGCTCGCCGCCCGGCTCGCGCACCCGGACCTGGCCCCACGCCCCCGGCTGCATCGACACGCCGTCGTTCATGAGGAGCTCAGATGGGCTCGGAACAGCTGACGTTCACCGTCTGGCTCTGCTCGCCGGGGCTGACGACGATATCGCGGCGCACGTCGCGATATCCGTCGCGCGTGCCGATCACGGTGTAGTGGCCGGGCTTGAGCTCGATGTCGCGCCTGGAGAAACTGCCGAACGTGCCCACGCCCGGTATCGCCACCTGCGTGAGGCTGTCCGACACCAGCGACAGGTGCACGGGCTTGTCGAACTCCGGCAGCATCGTGGACAGGCGCGCCATCTGTATGCGCAACGACGGGCCGGGTGAGGGCTGCTCCTGCGCCGACTGCAGCAGCACGATCGCCTCATCGCGAACCTGCGGCGAGGACAGCCGGTCGGGGCGATCGATCAGCGCCTGCAGGGAATCCTCGAGCTGCATGTGAGCCGTAGCCCGCGCCTTGCCCTCCTGGGCAAAGACGAGCGAGCGATCCTGACGCAGCACCGAGTTGTAGGCCTGCAGCGCCTCGTCCCAGCGCTCCTGCGCCTCGAGACCTTCGGCCCGCGCGCGGATCGCGGCGAAGCCGCGCTCGCCGCTGGCCGCATCGACGCGCCGCAGGCCCTCGAGCGCCTCGGCTCCGTTGGCGCGCAGGCTACGGGCTCGCCTGAAAGCGGCGCGCGCTTCATCGAGGCGTCCCGCACCAAGTGCCGCGAAGCCCTCGCCCGTCGCCTTGGCGTAACTGTCGTCGCCGGAGGCGGCGGTCGCCTGGGCCAGCCCCGTGCGCGCCTGCGCGTTCTTCGGATCGAGCGTCAGCGCCTGCGCGTAGTCCTGCGCCGCGCGCGAATACTGCCGCTCCTGCTGCGCGTTCTGGGCGTCCGCGAGCAGCGGCAGAACGCCCGACAGGCGGCGCGCGCGGCTCTGCCCGATCGCGGCCCGCTGATCCTGCGAATCGATGCGCGCCGCCAGATCGAAGGCCTGGGCCGCCAGCTCCTGCTGGCCGGCGGCGAGTGCGCGATCGCCGGCGGCGAGCTGGGCGGCGAGCGCCGCGGGCGCTGCGCGCTCGACCGCGTCAAGCAGCCGCGAGGCCTCCGCCAGACGCTGCTGCGCGAGCGCCGGGCTCCCCGCGTAGGATGCGCCGGCCGACTCGGCGGCGCGCGTCTTGGCCGCGGCGAAGTCCGCTCCGCCCCAGACACCCGCGCCGCGCGTCTCGAGCACCGCAAGCCGGCGATCGAGCCGGGCGCGGTCGGCCTCGAGCCTCACGACCGCATCCTCCGCCCCGGCAGGTGCGAGGGGCCCGGGCGCCTTGTTGGCGGATGAGCCGCGCCCAGGTGCGGGGAGTGCACCGGGCGGCAGCGTGGAGAAGCGCGGCAGCCAGAAGAAGGCGGCAAAGGCCACCACGGCCAGCCCTGCCAGAGCCAGGAGCACCCGCGGCACGCCGCTGCGCATGGGCTCGAGCCGCGGGGCCCGCGCGATGGCCGTCTGCCGCAACTCCTCCCACAGCGCCTGACCGTCGAGGACTCCCGGCGCCCGCGCGGCCGGCTGCACGGTCGGCGGCGCGTTCGGCGGCGCGGGCGACAGCCGCGCCGCGGGCGGCTGATCCGCCGGACGCGTCGGGTTGGCCGGCGGCGCCTCGCGCGGCGGCTCGGCGGTCTCGAAGTCGAATGTGAGGGTGTCGTTGAGCGCCGCGTCGAGCTCATCGATGACCTCGCGCATCGAGGCCAACCGCAGCTTCGCGCTCTTGGCGAGCATGCGGCTCACCACCGACCCGAGCTGCAGCGGCATCTGCTCCGCGGGCACGAGCGGCGGCACCGGGTCGCGCTGCACGCGCTGGGCGTCGAAATTCGGGTAGTGCGGCGGGTAGCGCGATAACAGCTCGTACGCGAGCGCGCCCAGCCCGTACACGTCATCTGCAGGCGTGGGCGGTTCGCCGCGCAGCTGCTGGGGACTTGCGCTGAAGGGGGACAGCGTGCGCGAGGACTCGCTGCCCGCCTCCAGCACCCGCGCGGAGGCACCGAAGTCCGCCAGCTTCGCGCGGCCGTGCGCATCGAACAGTACATTGCCGGGCTTGAGGTCGCGGTGGATCACGCCACGCTCGTGCGCGTGCTCGAGCGCCTGCGCGATCTCGAGCAGCACCGGGACAATGGCGAGATAGCCAGCGCCCCGCAGCCGGCGCAGATCGCCGCCGGATCCCAGCTCCATGGGCAGCAGCAGCGTCGCGCCGTCACGCTCCGGGGCAAACACCTTGAGGATCCCGGGATGATCCAGGCGGCTGACGCTCTCGTACTCATGCACCAGCGCGGCCCACGCGGGGGCGCTGCGCCCGGCCGCCGGGTGCAGGATTTTCAGCGCAATGTCGAGCCCGCGCTGCGAATCGTGCGCGCGCCAGACTTCGCCCTGCCCGCCGGTGCCCAGCCGTTCGTGCAGGACGTAGCGGGCCTTGAGCGCGCGCCCGGGATTAGCAGTCACCGCCCCGCTCATGACTCCATCAGTGTGCCGCATCCACCGCGACCGGTACCGGGGGCACGACGGGCGCGGGTTCGGGTTCCACCCGCACCGGAGTGCCGTTTTCCTCCAGGTACAGATCGTGCAGGATCTTGCGCCACTCCCGGTACTGCTCCTCGGCGGTCCCGGTGAGCTTGAGCGTGCGGCCCTCGACGTCAATGACCTGCGGCGCGACCTCGGACTGGAACGTGTCCGACATTTCCCTGAGCGCCTGGGCGTGCACTTTAGCGTCCGAATACTTCTTCAGTCCCGACAGAATGGCTGCCGTGCCGCCGATGGCGCCGCCGTACCGCGCCGCAGACTGAACGCGCCGGCAATTGTAGTCGTAGACGCCGCACTGATTGGGCACGAACACGCTCGCCAGCACCGCGGCCGCACCGAGATAGGTGCGGGTGCGCGCCTGGTTGAGCGCGCGCTGCTCCTTTTCGATTTCCTCGAAGCTCGCGCGCCGCCACTGGCCATAGGAGACGCTCATCTGGTCGCTGAAATTCGCGTAGTAGCCGTTGACGGTGTCGATCACGATGGCGTCGCGCTGGCGGATGCGCTCGACGCGTGTGGCGATCGGATCATCGGTGGCTGGCAGGCGCGCCACTTTCACCAGGCCCTTGGGATCCCTGGCGAGGTAGCCGCTCATTGCCGCGGGTGCCAGATCGCCCGCGAACGCCAGCTGCGTGACGCGGCGGATGTCGCGCCGGTCGCTGGCCTGCAGTGCCTCGCGCGCCGCAACCATGTCGTTGGCGATGGTGGAGTACAGGTTCTGGAACGGGTCGCGTGCCTTCAGGGCAGCGTCGGTCTTGTACGAGCCGGTATCCGGCGGGCTCTGGTAGCGGCGCGCATTGATCCAGACACGCCCGGTGCAGTCCTTGACCGTGATCTCGAGCGCGAGCTGCGCGCCGGTCGACTCGAGGATCCGGCCCGACACGATCACGTCGATGAACTGCACGCTCTCCGGAGCCACGCGCACGGCTCCCCACTGCCCCGAGGACTCGAGCGTGCCGCGCAACAGCGCTGCGATGTAGCGCGACTCGGCCTTGCGGATATCGGGGTTGATGCGCTGCTTCTCGAGCGCCTTCTCGTCCAGGTTGGGCGGGATCCCCGGGTCGAGCGGATGCACGGCGACGTCCAGCAGCTCGTCCTGGGGAATCTGCCGGTCTGCCTGGACGGGATTGAGCTTCGGCAACGGCTTGGATTCGTGGACGACGCAGCCGCCCGCCGCGAGCAGCGCGGCGCAGCCCAGCAGCGCGAGCACTCGCGGCCTCATCCATCGCGTCTTGTCCGTCAGCTCTCGCACCGTGCTACTTTCCCTGGGCATTCCTCTTGTAATCGATGTATTCCTGCCAGAGCTTCTCCTTCAGCTCCGGATCGGTCTCCTGCTGCGCCGCCTGCCGCAGCCGGCGCGCGACGACATCGTCGTCGCTGCCGTCGGGAATCTCACGCGCGCTCGCGCCGTTGCCGGCGTTGTCGTCGGGTTTCTTGCCGGCCTTCTCGGACTTCAGGTCACCCGACGGATCGCGGCGCTTGGCCGCACCGCCGTGCCTGCCGGAGGCGCTGGGCTTGTCCGTGTCCTCCGGCGGCGTCTCGGTGGAGGCAGTGCCGGGGGATTCCCCGCTCTTGTCCGCGCCTTGTCCCTCGACGGTGGCGCTGCCCGCTGCGGCTGCCCGGCGCGCATCGCGCTCCTGTGCAACCCGTTGCTGTTCGGTACGCAGCTCGGCATCGAAGGAGCCGAGCGAATCATTGAGCCGCTTGTCGATCGCCGCCTGGCGTTCCTCGGAAGTTTGTCCCGGTCCGTTTGCGCCCGCGGCAGCCACGGCGCCCGGTCCGCCGCCCGCAGGCGCGGCGTCGCCGGCTACCGGGTCACCGGCGGCGCCGGTGCTCGCCGGGGCCGGCTGCGTTGCGGCTGCCGGGAGCGCGCCGCCCGCGCCGCCCTCCTGCCCGCGTGACGCCGACGGTGTTGACGGCGACGAGGCACAACCCGCGCTCAGGAGCAGCGCGCTGACCAGCAGGGAGTAATTCGGCGCGGTACGCACGCTCATCGCTCACTGCGCGGACGCCGTCTTGCGCTTGGCGGCGGGCTCCAAGCCGGTGTCGTCCGCGCCGGTAAAGAAGGTGCGCAGCTGGCCGGCCATGCGATCACAGGCCACGCCCTGCACGCGCGCGATGAAGGGTATCGGGACCACCGCCCCGACAATGGCGGAAGTCCCGGTCACGTCGGTGCCGACGCTGCCAGCGGCTTTCGCCTCCTTGATATCCCAGATCGTCGCTTCGTAGCTGGTTTCCTTCTCCCACCAGCCGAAGCCGATGCAACCCGCCGCGCCCGGCGCGGCGCCGCACGCGATGCTGCCGCCGCCATCGGTCTTGCGCGTGCCGCCGTCAAGCCAGACGATGTAACGCACATGCGACGCGGCCACCTTCTCGGCGAGTCCCGGTCGTGTCAGCAGCTGCTCGACAGCCTCCGGCCGCGAGGGCGCCGTACCCGGCTCGAACCAGGGGAATGTCGAATCGAGAAAGTCCTGGTGGCCGCGGACGGCGATGGCGCTGTCGCCATGGCCCGCGAGTCCTCCGCCCACGCAATCCATGAAGCCTTCCTCGGCGGCGGCGCCCTCGACCTGGGGCTTGGGGAGGATGACCACCGCTTCGCTTTTCACAATCCGGGTGTGCAGCTCGCGCGACTCGTCCACGCGCGACTGCATGCAACCGGGCAGAGCGGCGATCGCGGCCAGAGCGAGGACACTGTGTGACCCGACGTAGCGGCCGTTCATGGTGGGCTCCCCCTCAGTGCTGTCACGCGCAGCGAAGGCCCCGCGTGCGTTACTGCTGTTACCCGAAGTATGCCACCGCCCGGCTTGTCTGACCGCGTGCCCTTGGAGCCGGTTCCCGCCGGAGGTGCGGGAACGCGCTATAGGCTCAGGCGCAACTGCGAGCCCGCGGGAGCCGGGGGACAAAACAGGGCTGTACTGAGTGTGTCACGCGCCGCGGAGTTCAGGTTCAGCCGCTGGCAGGCGATGCGGAAACGGTCCCTGAGCAGGACGGCGTAGGGCCCGCTGCCTCGCATGCGCGACCCGAAGCGCGGATCGTTGTCGCGGCCCTCGCGCATGGCGCGGATCAGCGACAGGACGTGCTGCGCGCGCTCCGGATAGTGCTCAGCCAGCCACTCTGCGAACAGGTCCTTGATTTCATAAGGTAAGCGCAACAGCACGTAGCCCGCCCAGCGCACCCCGGCCGCCGCCGCAGCCGCGAGAATCCCCTCCATCTCGTGGTCGGTGAGAGCGGGAATCACCGGCGCCACCATCACCCCGGTCCGAACTCCAGCCTCGCTCAGGGCCTTGAGTGCCCGCAGGCGCGCCGCCGGGGATGCGGCACGCGGCTCGAGTGTTCGCTTGAGTTCATTGTCTTGGGTGGTAACGCTTATGCCGACGCTCGCCAGGCCCTGGCCGGCCAGCTCGGCCAGCAGGTCCAGGTCGCGCAGCACCAGCGCGCTCTTGGTGAGGACCGTAACGGGGTGCCGGGTGCGCGCCAGCACTTCGAGGATCGAGCGGGTGACCTGCATGCGCCGCTCGACCGGCTGGTAGGGGTCGGTGTTCGCCCCGAGCATGATGGGCTTGCAGACATAATCTGGCCGGGCGAGCTCGGCTTCGAGCACCCTGGCGGCATCGGCCTTGTAGAAGAGGCGGGTCTCGAAGTCCAGCCCCGGTGAAAGCCCCATGTAGGCGTGACTCGGGCGGGCGAAGCAGTTATGGCTGACGACGCCGTTGGCGATGAAATCCTCGGTCTCCGTCGTGATGTCGTAGAGCCGCATGGTCTGCAGCGGCTCGATGTGGACGACCCCCAAGCGTGCGTCGCTCTTGACGGCTTGACCGGTGATATCAAGCTTGCGGGAGATGGCCGGGCCAACAGTGTGAAAGAAGCGCAAATGCTCCCGCAGCCCGCCCTTCAGTCTAACGACATCCATCGGCTTGCGGGCTTCGAACGGCAGGTGCTCAACGACAAACGTGAAGCCAAATGTCCGAAGGCAGTTGCAGATCCAACCAATGATCTCGGGATCGGTGTTGGAAATGCGCCAGATGGTTTGACTGAAGCTCCCTTCGGCGTCGAATATCCCAGCGAGGAAACCCGCCGACCACTCTCTTGTTGGAGATGTTGGCCACGCGATGAGGCCGCGAATCGACTGCACCCGCGTGAAGGATTGCGCCCCGATCGCGTGCATCGCCCGCCTATTGCCGACGGCTGCCTGGAACAGAAATCCGTTGGTGGAGATGTCGAAGTCGAGCAGGTAGTTGCGCGCCCTCACGAGGGCTTCCTGATCGCACAGCGCGAGGCGAAACCGGTGCGATTTGCCTGCGCTTCCATCCTTCCTTAGATAGTTGACTGTTCCCAGATGAGCATCGCCGCGAATCATGCCGCAGAGATAACCCCGGCGGTAATCGTCGTTGGTACGCACGGCCTCCGCAAATGCGCCGGTGCCCATGAGCTTGTTGGACGTGGTCAGGTGCGGACGGCGTGCTCCGCCGCATTCGGTGCCGGTTACGAATTTCCAGCCGCGCTCGGTGAGAAAACGGTGATCGCCGCTCGTCACGAGTGTCGTCCCGTCTTCCAGTGTTATCCGGAAGGCGGGCTTGATCGTGCTCCAGCGCGCGAGCACTCGGGATTTCACGTAGCGCCGATACCAGCCGATACGCCGGGTACCGTAGATCTGCTCGCCGACTGGCAGCTTGGAGATGGGAAGTGTGCGTCCATCCGCGAGGAGAATCAGCGTGTCACCCCCTAGGCAATACGGGCAACCATGGCTGCATCCCCTATACGGATTAATCGAGCGTTCGAAGGGAATATCGGGCGAGTCGTTGGTGCTGATGACCGTGCGCGCACGCTCGGGCTCGAGCGTCGTGGCGAGGCTGTCGGGTGCCTCCTCGAGGTACCAGCCATCATCCACCGCCTCGAGCTTCTGGAGATCGAAGCGCCCGGCCGGGTTGGACAGGGCGCCCCT